>JAAYWP010000013.1 GCA_012516535.1 Syntrophomonadaceae bacterium
ACAGGAGTACCCCCTAATTTTGCGATGAGATGATCCATGCTCTCGGGATCCTCAGCCCGGTCAAAATGCCCCAGTTTCGGTGGGCGCACCAGGTAGCACCCATAATAGCAGGCAACCTTTAAACCTGACAGCGGTTTTGTTACAGCTGCCTCGATCTTGTCCAAGCCTACTTGCTCCACAAAAACCTCCAGGAGCGATCTGGTGTTATTGGTAGCCCGGTAATCCATATCGATAACTTGGGCTACATCCTGCTGCACCTTTTCATCCTGGCGTACTTCGGCCTCTACAGTTTTAAATCTGCTGTAACATGCTGCACAGGGCACAGCCACATCCAGGCCCTCTTTTTCCGCAATGGCCAAATTGCGTGCAGGTAAGGCCAGGGACAACAATTGATCTGTAGAATGGGCCGAACTGGCACCACAGCAGTTCCAACCAGGTATTTCCCATAGATCTAGATCTAATTGATTAGCACAATAAGCTGTGGAAAGCTTGAACTCGACACCGGTGGTGTCCAATGAACAACCGGGGTAATAAGCGATCCTCATACTTTAGTTCCCCCTCCTTTCCCGTACCCTCTCAAAGAGCTTTTTGACTGCTCCTCCATCATCGGCCTTAGGAGGCATAAAATGCAGCTTTCCTTTGCTCATCATTTTCGGACCCAAATCAACATTATTGAAGAGTTTACGAGTCCTCATATTGAACTTCATCATCAACTCCATCTCATAAACCCGGCCGTACCTTTCCACTGATTCCAGAAAAGTCTTATGGAAAATAGGGACTTCCGGTACTGCGGCAACTCCGGTACGGTTCGCCTCTATGCGGAGCAGATCCATGAGTTTGGCAACATCCACATCCCGTGGGCAGCGTGTGGCACAGGTCTCACATGATGCACACATCCAGATGGTGCGAGAACGCAAAGCATCATCAGCTAAACCCAACTGCAGCAGCCTTACAATCTGCCTTGGTGAATAATCCATTGATTGGGCCATCGGGCATCCGGCAGTGCATTTGCCGCACTGGTAGCAACTGGTGATATCAATCCCAGCCGCCTGTAGCTTTTCCGTCCATTCTTTGGCTACAGGCTGCACAGCAGATAACTCGATACCTGCCATATTTTCATCTCACCTCCTTTATTTCTTTGCTTGGTAATTGGATAACTGATCTGCGTTTATCCCTAACTGCTTTGCAGTTTTACCCTATTCATCATTGTTACATATTACATATGCATGATGATTGCTGTGCAGAAGATCATATTTACATTGTTTATAATAGATTCATTGTATAATAGGTAGCCTGCTATTTCACTGTCTAATAAAACCAATGAAAACAGACAGAAAAAACAAAAGGTATAATTAAAGGCAACTATACCTCTGCAACCCCCGACCTATAACTTCCAACAAAAAAGCCTTGCCTTATTATATTATACATATAAAAATCAGTCAATCATCACACAGCTAAAGATTCCCTCCGGGCTCTGCTGTTAAAAGAAGTAACAGGTAATCATTGGGAAGAGGGATGATACGAGGGATGATATTTAAATCAGGAGTAGACAACTCTGAGAGTTTTTTGCCTGGATCAACTGCCTTAGCTAAAACAGTGAAGCTTAATAAAAAGCACGGAATAAACATTATTTCTGTTTATTCCGTGCTAATAAACAGCTGTCAGATCAACAGATCCGGCTCAATGAACCTTTTTCGCATGTTCTTTTGACCAGAGTTCAGCTGCATAGTTTAAAGGAAGAGTCCGTAAATCCTCCCATACATAATCTCTTACAGACAACTCACGGGCATTGATTTCCTTACAGTACTGCCCGCAGAGCAGGCAAACTACCATCTCAATACCTGGAAAGTCTTCATTCTGGAGATAGATCTGCTGTTTTGCATCTTCACTTCCACAATGCAAGCATCCGACCCGTTTTACCGGCCATTCAAAGCCACATATGGTACAGTGCATCACCCTTTTTCCATCAGGAGGTGTCACAACAGCTAACTTAGAAAACTCAGCACATACCGGGCACTGCAGTTCACTGCTAACGGCACCATCTCTGAATTTATGTGCCCTGACTCCTTTCTGATGGGCCATTTCGGCGGCAAGATGTGCAACACCACTTACTGCCATATGAAAACAGGTGGACATTTCTGGGTCCAAATCTATCGTGTTTTGGTCTGCGGTGAACTGTGCCAATATTTCACTGAGGTCAGCATCAGAGATTTCTGTTTTCATGCTGCTATTTAATCTTTTCCAAAGCTCGATAATTGCTTCTGCGGGCAAATCCCGAACAGGTAAGTAGGGAGGCTTTTCGGCCAAGTTCAAAGAGTTACGCCAATATGAACCCCGTTCTTGCTGCCACAGATCAACTATTTGTTTTAAAGATTGATACTTATGAAAAGCCTGCTGAGTTACTTCATCTTGTGTAACATCAAGTTTGCTTTTTTTTGCAGCCATCTAAATCTCCCCTCAGTTGCTATACATTGAGTACACTAAACCTCACTTGACCTCCCTAATCCTTTCCGGTTCTTTTTCCGCAACCTCATCATACCACTGCTGATAGTGTTCACGAGCAAATTTTGCAGACACCCAACCGGTGATAACCCCTTTCAATGCCCTGTTTGAGTCGGGATGAAGTACTCCTAAATAGAAGTGCATTAAAAACACTGCAGCCAACAATAGGGCAAATCCGGAGTGTGCCGGGTATGACCACTGAACAAGCCATTGCGGAAATACTGCAGGGAACCAAATGATAAAACCTGTTATGGCAATAACCACACATGAGACGAACATCAACAGGATGTTCATCTTTTCTCCACCATTGAATCTGCCTTGTGGAGGGTAAGGCGAATGTCCGCCGAGCAATTCTACTGGAAAGCCTTTGATGTGTTCAAAGTCATTTTTATTGAATTTTAAGCTATATGTAATCCAACCCCGAAATTTTGGCTCTAACACAAAGCCTACCACAACTATTGCAACAGCTACCGCGCCACCGATGTGATGAATATCACGGGTCACATTAATTCCACCCAGAATTTTCATAGCAGGCTGAAAACTGGTAAGAATCATCGCTAATCCGGTGAAAAGCAACACAACGAAAGCAATGCCGTGAGTCCCATGGGCAATGCGTTCCATCAAGCTAAAACGGTATACTTCCTTTTTGTCAACTTTTGGATCCATTCTGTTTACCTCCCTTCACCATCGCTCTGGGAGCTTACTCCAGCGTTATCCCGTAAGCGCTTGCTATAATTTCCCCTAAGTGCGTTAGCAAGAACCCCCAGGACAACAACTGCACCTGCCGCACCGGCTGCGATTCCACCCAAGGGATGAATGATATCCTTCCAAAGGGTCAGTGATACCGGTGCAGAAGGTTTTGCCGGAACTCCATAAACCTCCGGATCATCCAGAAGTAAATAGAGATATGTTGTGCCCCCCATAAATTGGTCACCGTACAGGTTAGCTTTCGGGTGTTTTTCCTTGACCTCTGCAAGGCGAGCCTTTGCTTTTTCCATCATTTCATCACGGTCACCAAAACTCAATGCACCGGTCTGACAGGTAGCAACACAAGCCGGTAGGAGCCCATTCTTGATACGATCAATACAGCCAGTGCATTTGCGGGCTTTTTTGATCGTGTTGTCTACCTTGGGAACATTCCACGGACAGTTTGCTACACAATACCCGCAGCCAATACACTTGTCATGATCAATAAGCACATATCCCTCTTCTTCTTTATAGATCGCATCAGAAGAGCAAGCCTTCATACAAGCAGGCTCTCCACAGTGGTAACACTGGTGCTTGTACATCAACCACTTCATTTTCCCATCTTCATATATTTCATGGAAGCTGACGTAAGTCCATGTAGTAGGCGTAGTTCTATCTTGCGATTGGTAGCTGGTGAGACGTCTTGTCTTTTCCGCCGGGAGCTCATTCCATGCCTTGCAGGCCACAGAACAGGCCCTACAGCCGGTGCATAGCGAAGTATCAATAAAAAGCATTTTCTTTGCCATCGTTACGCCCTCCTTATGTTGACCAGGCAACACTTATACTCAGGAGTCCCTGCCCCGGGATCTAGAGCAGCCATTGTCACAGTGTTAGCGCTTGGGCCAGGACTCAAGCTGGCAAAGCCCCAGCTCCACGGCATGCCGACGGTTTCCTGATCTTTCCCATTGATTTTGTAAGTTTGCAGGCGATCTGTTACCAGTGCACGCACTTTTATACTACCGCGAGCAGAGTATAGTTCAACTAATTCCCCGTCTTTGATTCCATGTTTTTTAGCTACGTTCTTGCTGATCTCGACAAAAGGTTCTGGCATGAGCTCATTGAGCCAGGGGATGTTTCTGGTAATTCCACCTGCACAGAAGTGCTCACAAACAGCATAGGTAGTGAGGACATAAGGATATTCTTCCACATCTCCGATTTCTGTAGAAACAACATTAGCTAAAGGATTATTCTGCACATTGGGATGTAGGATATTCTCTGTCGGACTCTCAACAGGCTCATAGAATTCCGGTAATGGCCCATCGACACACATTCCTGCACTGCGTATTGGAATAGGCTCCCCAGGATTACGACTGACATATTTTGCTGCAAACAGCCGGGCAACCCCCTCCGGATTTTGCTTAAAGGCGATCTTCCCTTCCGGAGTATCGGGACCCTTGGTTTTATCGACAACATCTGGGTTGTCATTACCGGTCCATTCGCCTTTCTCCGCATCCCACCAAATCAGCACGCGATCTTTATCGAGAGGCTGTCCATTAGCATCACAAGAAGCACGGTTATAAAGCACACGTATATTTCCTGGCCAAGCAAAGGCAAAATTCTCTGTTATGCCAAGACCTGTCTTATCGATGCCGTCACGTCTTGCCGCAAGATTTCCTTTTCCGGTTACACCCGCATAGATCCAGCAGCCGGTGGAAACAGTCCCGATCGGTGCGTTCAGATAAGCACCTAAAGTAGGCAGGGGCTCACCTGTAGTCTCATCATAGCCACCGAGTTCCATCAGCACTTTCAATGGATCCGGTTCACCATGTTCATTATCATAATTCCAGCGAGCCTTCAAAATCGGAGCATCTTTAGGATCTGTGCTCCCAGCATAAAGCTCACGCAATTTCTTAAAGATATGGTCTATAATATCCAAATCGGGTAACGCATCATTCGGCGGCTTAAGGGCAGCCTCTTTCCACTGAATAAGGCGGGAAGAGTTGGTCATTGAGCCTGCCTTTTCATAAACGAAAACCGCCGGCAGGAAAAAGACCTCGGTCTGGATCTCTTTGGGGTCTAAACCCGGTTCACGCCAGAATTGGGCTGTTTCAATCTCGAATACATCGGCTACAACCAACATATCAAGCTTAGAAAGCCCTCTGGCAACCATCTTCCTGTCCGGGATGGAAACTGTAGAGTTAGAGCCAAAATTAAGGAGAATTTTGAACTGTCCTTTATCCATCCAGTTGAAAAATTCTGTCTGTGTCGGTTTATTGGCGGGATTAAGCTTCGGTAAATACTCATAACAATAATCATTGTCTTCTGTTGCATTATCACCAAACCAAGCCTTAAGTAAAGCCACCATTGGCCTCAACTGTGCAGTACCATGTTTAACCGCAAAATCTTGCAGTGTCACCTCTGCGTTGGTGGGATAGGGTATATAACCCGGCAGGTTGGTGATCAGGTTTGCCATATCGGTAGAACCCTGAACATTAGGCTCTCCACGCAGTGCCTGGATACCTGCACCGGCCTTTCCTACGTTGCCTAACAGCAATTGAATAATGGCATAGCAGCGAATACCTTGTACACCTGTAGTATGCTGGGTCATTCCCAAAGCATAAAGGATATTTCCAGGCCTGTTGTTAATGAAAGTATCAGCTATTTCCTTGATTTTTTCGGCAGGTATACCGCTTATTTTTGCCGCAGTCTCAAAGTCATATCTTGAAAAGTGCTCTTTGAGCTTTGAAAACACGGTATCTGGATCATCAAGGCTGTCAGCTTTGATAGGTTTGTAGTTCTCATCCAGTTGATAAGCCCAGCTGTCTGTTACATAACTCTTTTTCTCAGCATCAAAACCGGAAAACAACCCATCTTCAAATTTGTAATCTTTGTTGATCTTGTAAAGGGCATTGGTGAAGTTGAGAACAAAATATTCATCATATAGTTTTTGCTCTATGATGTAATTTATGATGGCCCCCAAATATGCGATATCAGTTCCAGGACGAATTTGTGCGAAGATGTCAGCTTGTGCGGCTGTGCGTGTAAAGCGTGGATCTACAACAATAATCTTTGCGCCCCATTTCTTCCTAGCTCGGTTGATCCATCTCATAGCAATAGGATGGTTTTCGGCGCAGTTGCTTCCAGCGATGAGAAAGCATTTAGAATTCTGCATATCGGACCAGGAATTGGTCATTGCACCGCGGCCAAATGAAGGTGACAAACTTGCCACCGTAGGCGCGTGTCATATACGGGCCTGGTGTTCGTGATATGGTGTTCCGATCAAACGGCTGAATTTAGTAAGCAAGTAGCACTCTTCATTATCGACCTCAGCAGAGCCGATAACAGCAATTCCCTCTGCACGGTTTGCCGGAACCTTTCGTTTTTCCCCCTCTTGTGTTACTATTTCGTCTTCCCTTACCCAGCTAGCATCCCGGACTTCCTTGATTTTTTTGGCAATCCGGTCAAAGGCCTCCTCCCAAGAGATTTCCTCCCAATGATCAGACCCGGGAGCGCGGCGCATCGGTTTCATTGGGCGATCCTTAGATTCGGCAACATGCTGCAGGCTTGCAGCCTTTGGACAAAGTGTGCCTTCATTGGTCGGGTTATCCGGATCCCCCTCCAGGTGGATCAGTTTTCCATCTTTAATATGCAGTAACAAACCGCATCCACCTGAGCAAAAGTGACAAATACTGGGTATTTTTTTGCATCCTTCGAGTTTCAATGCATACCCTCGGGCTTCCGCTACTGAAAGGTCAAACCCTAAGCCGGTCGCCAAGGCTGCAATGGAAAGACCTGACAGCTTAAGGAAGCCCCGTCTAGATACATCCATACCCAACTAATCCTCCCCTCCTGAGTGTATTAATACACTCTTTGATTTTTTAGTTATTATTATTCTATACAGCTGTAAAAAATCCTGCATTTATGTTATTATTATTTATTGTAGGTACAATCTGTTAAGGAATATTTTCCACTGTTATCCAGCATCTGAGCTCATTTTTCCTTTATTTCTGTCCTCATTACCATGAGGCATTAAAGCCATAAATAAGATTTTTTATTTGTGGAAAAATGTCCCCTCCGATAACCTTTTCCCGGTCCACTGCTTTGCACATATTAAAAGCACCCAAGGTCACAACCATAAATCTTAATCTTTAATGCATTACAAGCATTCCCGATAACCCTTGGTTCCACCCCCAATGAGGAGGCTATGCTTCTTGCTGCAGGGCAACTGATCTTCCCATCTTTCGCAGCCTTAAGCACTGCTTCCTTTATTTTGGGGTCTACAGCGGCATTCTCATTAGTCTTCAACTGGCTTTCCTCCTTCACAATGTTAGTTTTTTATCACAATTAAAAATAGCGCCAGCCCGGTCTGCAGCGCTATCTTAAGCATAACTCCTTTGCAAGGTTGGGAGTAGCTCGTTTAAACTGCCCCTTCGGTACCCTACGAGATCGAGGGTTACATAGGAGAACCCCATTTTTTTGATATTTTCAGTAATCTCTTCACGATGCTCTAAAATTACAGGAAAATCATCAACTGACGCCTCAATTCTAGCTATTCCCTGGTGCCAGCGCACCCTGAGCTGCCCGTTGATTATTGAATTTAAGTAGGCTTCAGCTCCCTCGATCATCTTCAGTTTATCTGCAGTGATTTCCTCACCATAGGGAATTCTGCTGGCTAGGCAGGCTGCCCCGGGTTTATTCCAGCTGGAAAGTCCCGCTGTGCGTAAGAATTGACGAATTTCATCTTTTGTTATTCCTTCCTCTAAAAGAGGGCTGTATATTCCTAATTCCATCAATGCCCTCATTCCGGGCCTGTAATCACTCTGATCATCCTTAATAGTGCCATCCAAAACAGCCTGATAACCCTCTTTGCCAGCCAGGTCACAAAGGGCCCCGAAAAGATACTGCTTGCAGTGATAGCACCGCTCTGGCTGATTTTCCCTTACACCAGGAACCTCAAGAGGATTCAAGCTAACGATCTTATGGTTAGCCCTCAGTTGATGAGCAATCCTCTGAGCCTCCTCTATCTCCTGGCGCGGAATCAACATACTATCCAGTGTTACCGCTAAAACCCTTTCCCCTAACTCCTGAACTGCAACCATCAGGAGAAAGGTACTGTCAACACCACCGGAAAAAGCGATAACAGCCTTTTCATATTTTTTGATCCTTTTCCTCAAACTTTCTATTTTATTAGCGATATGTTCGGCCACTTTTTTAACTACCTCATCTAAAAGATATAAAAATTCTCTACAGAACATTCCTTAAAGCCGTTGTTAAATGACAGCCTAATTATTTCTGAATTATAAGGCAGCCCTGTAGATTTCAGCAATTTCCTCTACTGTAGCATCCCGTGGATTCGTTATCAGGCAAACATCTTCTGCCGCTGCTTTGCTGAGTTCAAGAATATACTCCTCTTGAAGTCCAATTTCCGAAAGCCTTCTTTTAGCTCCAATATCCTGGCACAGTTTTTCTACAGCCAGTATTGATCTTTCGGCAGCTTCCCTGGTGCTCAGCCCGTCCACTTTCTCTCCCAATGCTCTGGCAATATCAGCATAGCGAGCCATACAGGCGATCAAATTAAAGCGCATGACATGAGGAAGTAGGATCGAGTTCACTTCCCCATGGGGAAGGTTCAAAAGCCCCCCCAATGGATGAGCCATTGCATGTACAGCACCTAAAATAGCATTTGACATAGCAACACCGGCCAGTAGGCTAGCCATAGCCATCTGTGTTTTGGCTTCAATATTTGTGCGGGAAGCTACAGAGGCCCTCAGAGCTGTGCTGATAATTTTGATAGCCTTCAGGGCACAGATATCTGTGATCGGTGTAGCTGCAACTGAAACATAGGCCTCAATCGCATGGGTTAGGGCATCTATTCCTGTATTTGCGGTCAGCCTGGCATCTATCGTACTCAGTAAAATAGGGTCAATAATCGCGATATCAGGCACCAGGGATTTCGATCCAATGGTCATTTTCACCTTCCTGTGGCTATCAACAACAATAGCAAACTGTGTCACCTCTGCTGCGGCCCCTGCTGTAGTAGCCACACAGATCAGGGGAGGAAGGGGCTTTTCTATCTTTTCCACACCAACATAATCCTGAATTCTGCCCCCATTGGTTGTGAGAATGGCGACAGCCTTTGCTGCATCAATAGCACTGCCACCACCCAACCCAACCACAGCATCACATCCCGATTCCAGGTAGAGTTCTTTGCCCTGGTCTATTTCGTAATCCTTAGGGTTTTCTGATAAATCTGTCCAGACCTGGTAATCCATGCCGATTTCTTTTATGTGTTTAACAGCTTCATCAACCCAACCGGAATTGAGCACCCCTTTATCACTAACCAAAAAAATCCTCGTTGCCCCCAGCCGTCTCGCACTATCTCCAACCAGTTTTAACGTACCCCTACCAAAAATGATCTCAGGAACCATGAACTTAAAAATTTCCATCCAAATACCTCCTGTGGATAGATCTCATCCCCTAAAATAAACAGTATTCTATAAAAAAGTATATATTTCCTTTTACTTCGACATTCACATTTATTCTAAATTGAAGATGAGACCGAGCTATCAGCTCCTCTATTATTTAATACTGAACTTTGCAAGGTCACCGGCAAGTTTCTTCCTCCTGCAACTGGGGCATAGATTTTCGCCTGACACTTCATTATCAAGCTGTTCCTTTACATGTTCTTTCACAGGAAGTGTGCTGTAATAGTTCCCACAAATCTCACAGCGGGACATTTCAAAGGATTTGTGCCAGATCTCCTGTTTTCCGTTCTCTTCCTTTACAGTTATCGCTCCGGTAGGACAGATCTCAGCACATGCACCACAGCCAATACAGCTGGGAGATGCCTCATCAAAGGGTGTGGCTACCCTTTTCTCTGTACCGCGCATAATAGTGGAAATAGCAAAAGCCCCTACTTTTTCACAGGCTTTAACACAGAGCCTGCACATGATACACTTCTCAGCTGGATCAACAACTTCAACAGCAGGGCATACATATTCCTGGTATAATTTTTTCATAAAATCGCTGTTCGGAGCCCGCCTGTAGAGCAGTGTTATAATATTGCGTCTGATCTCCTGGAGCTCTGGTGTGTTGGTCTGCACCTCAATCTCCCCGGTTATAGGGTAGGTACATGAAGCAACCAAACGTTTCTGTTCACCATCTTTGACTTCAACCATACACATCCGGCAAACACCCTGGCCCCCAAAAGCCTCAATGTAACACAGATTGGGGATTTCAACCCCTGCTCTCACAGCTGCCTCCAGTATGGTTTCTCCCAGTTTGGCTTCTATTTTCTTCCCGTCAATTGTTACCTTCATCTCTCCCACCCCCTATTTCACCTTGACAGCCTGGAATTTACAGTTGTCGATGCATTCCCCACACTTGATGCACTTCTCAGGGTCGATGGTGTGTGCTTTTTTCTTCTCCCCGGTGATGGCATCGGCAGGACAGTTTCTGCGGCAGCGGCCGCAGCCGGTACAAAGCTTCTCATCGACATAAAATTCGGTCAGTTCCTTACAGATTCCCGCCGGACACCTGTGATTATTGATGTGCTCCAAATACTCATCACGGAAATACTTCAGTGTGGAGAGTACAGGGTTGGGGGCAGTTCTGCCCAAAGCGCACAGTGCTGCCTGCTGAATAGTACAACTCATGCTTTCCAGAAGATCCAGGTCCTCAAGTTTACCTTTACCTTCACAGATGCGGGTCAGGGTTTCCAGCAGAAAACTGATCCCTTCCCTACAGGGGACACACTTACCGCAGGATTCCTCTGCCAGGAAATTAACATAGTAGCGGGCAACTTCCACCATACAGGTGCGGTCATCCATAACGATCATACCGCCTGATCCCATCATAGAACCGGCTTGAGTAAGGGTATCAAAATCGACAGGTAGGTCGAGCAGGCTTTCAGGGATACACCCTCCTGAAGGCCCCCCAGTCTGGACAGCTTTAAACTGCCGGCCCTTTTGGATTCCACCGCCGATATCAAAAATGATCTCACGCAGTGTTGTGCCCATAGGCACTTCCACCAAGCCGGTATTAACAACCTTACCAACCAGGGAGAACACCTTTGTGCCTTTACTTCCTTCAGTACCAATAGAGGCAAATTTTGCTGCACCATCATTGATGATCACAGGTATATTGGCCCAGGTTTCTACATTATTGATCACAGTCGGCTGCCCCCAGAGTCCTTTCTCTGCAGGATAAACATACTTATCCCAAGGTTCTCCCACATTGCCCTGGATAGAGTTGATCAAAGCTGTTTCCTCACCACAGACGAAAGCACCCCCACCGCGAACCAACTCTATATCAAAACTCAGTTCGCTGTCTAAAATGTTCTTTCCCAGATAACCGCGCTCACGGGCATTTTCGATAGCTTTGGTAAGGTTTTTAACAGCCAAATCATACTCATCCCGCACATAAATAAAGCCTTTTGAAGCGCTAATTGCATAGGCACAGATGATCATTCCCTCGATAACCGTATGGGGGTCACCTTCTAAAATACTGCGGTCCATAAAAGCACCGGGATCACCCTCATCACCGTTGCAGATCACATATCTGGGTGGGTTATCTACTGCTGCACAGGCTTTCCATTTCAAACCTGTAGGGAAACCGCCGCCCCCTCTCCCACGCAAGCCTGATTTCAAGACCTCCTCAATAACTTCAGCAGGGGACATTCTCTTAACAGCCTTCTCTAAAGCCTGATAGCCATCCCGGTCCAGGTAATCCTGTACAGAGCTTGGATCAATTTCCCCGATATTGCGGAGAGCCAGCTTGTGCTGTTTCTTATAAAAGTTGGTTTCATGGTGTGATTTATAGTATTTCTTGGTAGCCGGGTCACGGAAAAGCAGACGCTGAACAAGTTCCCCCTGCTGTAGTGTCTTTTCTACTATTTCAGGTACATCCTCTGCTTTTACCTTACAGTATGTAATATCATCTGGAAGGATCTTGACAAGGGGGCCCTTTTCGCATAAACCATTGCAACCTGTGGCTTTAGCAAGTGTTTCAACCTCAAATTTATCATTCCCTTTAAGGGCATCACATAAAGCCTCATACACAGCGGCACTGCCGTTGGCTAGACAGCCTGTACCACAACAGACCAGGATCGTTCTCCTTCCAGGGTTATTCCCTTTCAGTTGATTCATCTCTCCGCCCCCTATTCTCTTCGATGATCTCTCTCAATGATGCAGGTGTCACCTTGGGATATACACGATCATTTGCTACGAGAACAGGAGCTAAAGCACATGCTCCCAGGCAGTTAACTGTTTCTAAAGAAAAATCACCATCTGCTGTGGTTTCACCTGGCCTGATACCTAGGGTTTTGTATATTTCGTCGATAATAATATTTGATCCCTTAATATGACAGGCAGTCCCATCACAGGTCTTGAGTACTACACGGCCTTTGGGAACAAGACTAAAAGCCTTGTAAAATGTGGCCATACTGTATACAACAGACATGGGGGTATTAACATACTCAGCGGTCATCTGTAGGGCATCTTTAGGTAAATAATTGAACTGCTTTTGTAGATCCTGCATAATCGCCAAGATATACCTTCTCTCAGGAGGATATCTGTTAATAATCTTCCCCATGGCTTTCCGATCAGCAGTTTGCTCGCTATTTACTGCCATAATCGATACCTTCCTCCTTTTTTTCGCTAGATGCCTTCTCTTTTTTATTCAAATTCAATTCTTGATGGTAAAATCCTTTAAAATAACGAAAAGTTGTGATCACCAACCTATATTTTATAAGTAAAAATGCCGCAAACGCGGCAAGCTGAACCGAATTTCCGGAAGCTTAACGAATTTTCGTTATCATTTCTTTTCCTTATATAAATAACGCAAAACCCTGGGTGTTGTCTCTAGCCATTCAGCAGCCTGGGGGTAGCGGCCTCCGGCTTCCTGCAGCGCTTTAGCAATTAGTTTTCGTGCTGATTCATTTGTGATTTCCTTCAGTTTATCCAGGTATAATGGCAAATCGAAACCTGCTTTGACATCGATTTGATTTACCAGAGAGTCAAGCCTATCAGCGATCTCCTCCAATCGCTTTTCAACCGTATCCTGTTCTGAACCAGCTACCTGCTCTTCTGCAGCACCTGCATTAAGCTCATCAATAACAAGGGGTTTCTCATTTTTTATTTTTGGGGGCAGATGTTCCGGCGTAATCACTGACCCATCACACAGAGCTGCCATCTGCTCTATAACATTGGCCAACTCCCGTATATTGCCCGGCCATTTGTATCTGGTCAGTGCATCCATTACTTCAGTACTTAAGCGAGGGGGGGTTGGTCCATGACGCTGGTGGAGAAAGTGTTCTGCCAAAAGGGGAATATCCTCAGGACGCTCCCGTAGAGCTGGCAGGTGTAAAGTAACCACATCCAACCTGTAAAAAAGATCTTCCCGGAAACGTTGTTCTGCAACAAGCTTTTCCAGTGGGGCATTTGTGGCAGCAATAAGCCGGGTATCAACTCGAATCGGGCTTTCCCCGCCTACCCGGAATATTTCTCCTGTCTCCAGAACACGCAGCAATTTCACCTGAATAGGCAGAGCAGCCTCACCAATTTCATCTAAAAACAGTGTACCCCTGTGAGCAACCTCGAAAATTCCTTTATGCTGAGATGTTGCTCCTGTAAACGCACCTTTTTCATGTCCAAACAATTCACTATCCAGTAGAGTCTCAGTAAAAGCACCACAGTTAATGGCTAAAAAAGGCTTATCTGCGCGGTCACTGACCGAATGGATATAGCGTGCTAGAACTTCTTTGCCTGTACCTGTCTCTCCTCTAATAAGAATAGTAATATTTTTTTTGGCAAGACGCTCAGCAACAGTTAACAAACGCTGCATTTTCTCGCTTCTACCTGCAACAAAACCGACCTTTTTCAGGGTGGTTTTTCTGCGAACCATTTCTTCATCATCATAGGTTTCGCCTTTAGCAAGTGCACGGCTTAACGCCCGGTTAATGATGCCTTCCAATGCATCCAGGTTATCGAACGGTTTCTCCAAATAATCGTATGCACCTAATTGTATGGCTTCAACTGCAGACTTTACTGTAGAATAACCGGTCATGATAATGACCTCACTATCAGGATGGCGGGCTTTTATCTCCTTTAACAACGTAATACCGTTCACATCAGGCAGCTTTAAATCCAACAGCACCAGGTGATAGTAGTCCTGGAAAGCCTTCCTCGCATCTCTCCCGTTTTCCGCAACAGTAATCTCATGCCCCTTGCCATCCAGAAAAAAATTAAAGAAATTCCCCATTTCAACCTCATCATCAACAACAAGAATGCGTGCCAACCCTTTTCCCCCTTTCTGCAATAGTTTATTTGCAGGTAGTATTTACCTGCATCAACCCTCTTGGCCACTATCTGTGCAATCTACATTCCGGGAAGGCGGCAGATAAACAGTAAATTCTGCTCCCTTGCCTAGCTCGCTTTCCACAGCGATAGTACCCCCATGTTTTTGTACAATCCCTAAGCTTACTGATAACCCGAGTCCTGTTCCTTTACTTTCTCCTTTACTGGTATAAAAGGGGTCAAATATCTTTGTGATCATCTCCTGGGGAATGCCAGACCCATTATCAGCTACTTTAATAAAAACCTGATTTCTTTCCTGATCTAAACCTGTTTTTACTGTGATCCTTTGCTCCTGTTCTTCTTCATCTTCATCAAAAGCCTGTTTAGCATTGAGCAGCAGGTTGACGATAACCTGTTCCAATTGCTGTGAATTCCCTTCTACATTCGGTAGCTGTTCATCCAGAGACAAATATATTCTAATTTTACTTTTTTCAATATGATAAGAAACCAGAGAAAGAGCATCCTTAACCACATCATTGACATTAATCGGTTGAAAAAGATATTGCTCTTGGCGGGAGAAAGTAAGAAGCCCGCGCACAATACGCTTACACCGCTGGCCGCATGTTTCAATATCCTTAAGTATCTTGTATGCCTGTTCATCCTGTGGAGTAGTTCGCAAAAGAAGCTGTGCATCTCCGATAATAACAGCCAGGGGTGTATTCAATTCATGGGCAACCCCTGCTGCCATCTCCCCCAAAGCAGCCAATCTGGCTGCCTGAAGCAGCTGCACCTGCATCTTAAGCCGTTCAGTAATATCCCTGATGTAGATAACCAAACCTAAATTTTTCTGTTCCTGGCTAGCAGGATATCCATAGACCTCCATTACCCGACCATCATTTAACCGCCGCTGAAAATCGATCATCTCACCGGTTTTCAACGCCTTATTAAGACTGCATTCAGAGCAGGAATCCTCTGCTGTACAAAAAACATCACAGTATTTTTTCCCATATAACTCCTTTTCAGATAACCCACTGAAATCCAAAGCTGCCTGGTTAAAGCGCAAAATATTAAGCTCAGGGTCAACCATAATGATAATATCTTTTACAGCTTTGAATGTGGCCTCCCATTCCAGTTTAGCCCTGTTCACTTCAGAGAAAAGCGCCCCATCCTGCAGGTAAATGGCGATCTGATTGGCAAGCTGCTGGAAGAATGCCAAATCATGAGGATCATATGTAATACAACGGTCACTTCCTACCACAAAAAGCCCGTAAACCTTGTTCTGGGTCACCAGAGGATTGATTACCGCTACCTCCAACCCTTGCTTGAGCAAAAAACCATCTTTTGTATCTGCTGTATCTGCACTGCGCTGCCAGACAATCTGGCTGTTGCTATTTATTGACTTCCATAGGGTCTCTCCATTATCAGGAGTGATTTTGATCCCCTTACAGCACTTGTCATCACTTATATAGCAGAAGTTAACTAATAGATTTTCGCCATGTGGTGTTAGGATCGCTACCCGACTCAGGTATAAAATCTGTCGCACACTCTCATATATCTTTTTTATCGTTTTATCCAAATAATCCCTAGGCAGAGTAATATTAAATTCCTGGGCGAGTTGATTAATAATCTCTAACTGAGCGTTTCTCTTGGAGAGTTCATTTACCTTCTCTTTCAGTTCAACATAATAATTGCGTTTAGAAGAATAAACACCTGTCAATTTTTCGATCAGTTGTGTCTTTTGCTCTGGCATTAACCCCCCTCCTCTCAGCTTGAAGTCTACCTGTTGACCACAACAGGGTAGTCATATACCCATTCCACATCCATCTGCTGAAAAACACACTCCCTTTTCTTTATTAACTACACTTCTATTATAAAATAAATGCAAAAACCATACCAACTAAACAAAGATTGGTTGTAGGGTGAAAAGATTTGCTGGACAAACTGTTTTTTTCACTTAGAGGTAGGAATTCTCCATAAAACAAGAGGTTTAAAGGTAATTTTTTTCAAAAGGAAGAAGGAATTATTATACGAATGCAGAATACTTTTAATACAAGTAAGAAGCCGCCAGGAAGTTGGGTATAGTCTCTTTGTCATAAAAAATAAGAGGGGGGTACCTGGCGGCTTCGGGGGCCTCAATTTTGTGTATTTTTATGGTGGGATTATTCTATCCCATTTTTTTTAAGTGGGCTTGTGAAATATATCACTTCCCTACATGTTTAAAATATACCAGATAAAATCATAACAGTCAAACTTTTTTTCAAATTTTTTATTTAAATTCTAAACCCCTTGTTCCTCAAGGAAATAAGGACTTTCCAGTAGGGAAAGTCCTTTGGCATTAACTGCTAAGTATCTTGTTTTCGCCTAAAAGAACTACAGGTAATGCCATCACCCCTATCCTCTCGCTGGCTTTTGAATTCGATATCATCAGCCTGGCACTCTTTGTTATTATTGAATTCACATCTGGTGCATCCACAACGGACTCTGGCCATACTTTATTCCTCCTTTCTTTAGTGGTATTAAAGCAATCTTATTATTTGCTGCGTTAAGATGGACTATCCAGTCAACTTTTTTCAAAATTGCCGCGATTATTTTTTTTTAAAAGCGTCATAATAAGTAACACAAAAAAAGTGTTATTTGGAGGTAAGTTTATGGAGGTATTTGTTGACCCGGATCTCTGCATTAGTTGTGGAACCTGTATTGATATCTGCCCGGAAATATATGATTGGGATGATGATGGCAAAGCTTGTGCTATACAGGAGGAAGTACCTGAAGAGTTAGAAGATTGTGCCCGGGAAGGTGTTGAAAGCTGTCCAGTTGATGCCATAAAAGATAGAGAATAGCTTTTGAATGAACCTGGAAAAGAATCATATTAATATTCGAGTAGTTCTGCTATAATATAGGCTAGTATATTGTGTAGTATTTTATTTTTTTCTGGAGGGGAGAAAATGAAAAAACCCAAGGGGAAAGTAATACTTTCGCTCCTTGTTATTTTTTGTATTATCCTGGGAGGAGCCTGGTGGGTAAAAGACACCTTTTTTAATGATCCTATGACCACCCATATAGACCCTGAAACCGGTAAAACCATCAAAGCCTTCAATGTTTTGCTGTTAGGAAGTGATGCCCGTCCAGGTGAAAAGCTTGGCAGAACCGATACCATTATTGCTGCTCAGATTTCTGAAGAAAGAATTGCCATGTTATCTATCCCCCGGGATACCCGGGTGCAGATACCTGGGCGCGGATACCAGAAGATCAATGCAGCTGCAGTCTACGAGGGCCCCGAACTGACAGCTGAACTTGTCTCCGACTTAATTGGACAACCCGTTGACAAATATATGATGGTGCGTTGGGAAGGTTTTGTAGATATCATTGATACCCTCGGGGGTGTCGATGTCCATGTTGCCAAAGATTTTTCTGCCTATGCATTTGATGGAGATAAACAGAAGATCCACTTCCGAGAAGGAATTCAGCACCTGAACGGACGGGAGGCACTGGCTTTTGTCCGCTATCGAAGTGAGGCCCAGGGGGATATTTTCCGAGTGGGTCAGCAGTTGGAATTGATGAAAGCATTGGTAGAACAGTGTAAACAACCTTCTACACTGCTGAAATTGCCGCTTATTGTGCCGGATCTTTATAAAAATGTTGAAACAAATATGAAATTGAAGGAATTGGTTGCTCTTGCTAAAGCAGGGATGAATTTTAAGGATAGTTCAGTGCTCACCCAGACACTGCCCGGCTATTTTCTCAATATCGATGGGATCAGCTATTGGGGAGTGGATCCAGAACAGGCCCGCCGGGTTGCCTATGATCTCTTTTTTAATGGACAAACCACATCTAAGGTTGTTCAAGCCACCCCTGAAAATATGAAACCCAAACCAAAGCAGAATCAGCAGGTGGCACAGCAGCCGCAGGAGGAAAGTAAAACACCACCTAAGAGTATAGAGGTTACACTTCCTCCGAAAAATAATGAAGAAGACAAAAATAATGATAATAAAGGTACCAACCCGAGTGGCGATCAGCCAGGAGGAGATGAAGGAAAAGATACAGATCCCAATTCTGGTGATGGTCCCGGTGAACAACCCGGTGGTGGCCCTGGTGAACAAACCGGTGGTGATCCTGATGAACAAACCGGTGGTGGTCCAGGAGAAGGAACAGGTGAGGCAGGCGGAGATAGCACCGACCAGTCGGGAGAAGTTTCTACAGAACCAACTGGTTCCGCTTAAGCATTTACAACATTCACAGTTAGCTAGTGTTTTTCACCAAAATAGTTTATCGCCTGCTCCGCTGCCTTTTTCAGGTGGCGGAGCTTTTCTTCACTATCTTTGCCGTCAGATGGCACTTCTCTGGCCAGTAGCTCATATCTGCGGCGCACACCTTCAGGCCCTGCGGGAATTTCGGAAAAACCCAGCATCTTAAAGTACTCAGGCACCTCATCAGCAGAATCAGCATGGCACTTAATACCACTCACCCATGTTTCCAACCCGTATATTCCTCGTTCCACAATGCGGGCCAGGTCCTCTAAGGTTAATACCACCTCAATAAAGGTTTCCGACCCATTGCGCAGATTAAGGCCCTTGGCCCTGGCTTTCTCCACACTGTGTTCAAATCTGTAGTGTTCCCCTTTATAGTGGAAATCAACATAACAACCCCAGCGGTCCCAGTTGAAGGTATATGCGCCCACACCGAGCCGCTTCATCACACGCTCTAATTTGTATTCATAAAAACTAACTCCTCGACGGTCATTAAACCCCATACCATCACCCCATCCAACTACCTTATCTTCTGCCCCAAAATTAGTGTTATTATTCATTTTTTTATCACAACTGCTCTTCTCAGCATTCAATACCGGCTTATGAAAACTGAATCTGACTACTGGCGGGAATTTCCCCAAATGAAGAATTAACTCAGCAGGATAGTACAAACACCAGCAGTTTTAGTCACAGGTATGGCTCGTATGAAAAAGAAGTTGATTCAACAAGAAGCAAGAATTAATGATGATTTCCCACTTAAGCACCAGTAATCCCAACCGCTTTTCCGGTGCCTAGCGCAAGTGGCACCTGTAAATAGGGAGTGATTTTTTGTTTACATTATCACGAATAAAAAACAGATTCCATTATGCCTGGCTTATTATGGTTGGCTGCTGCTTTTTGCAGGCTGGGGCTGCCGGCATATTGTTGGGTTGTGCAGGAGTTTTTGTTCCTCCAATTTGTTCTGAACTAGGTTTTGGAGTTGGCCAACTTTCAGTCTATTTTACAATATTTCAAATCACTACAATAATCTCAATGCCCTTTGTCGGCAAATTGCTGCCAAAGCTGAATATTCGCATTTTGATGAGTATCTGTTTTCTCATTTGTACCGGCTGTGTTGCTTTAATGTCTCAGTTTACTGCCCTTTGGCAGTGGTATATTGCCGGCGCAGTTATGGGCTTAGCTGGAGCATTTGTCTTTTTAGTTCCTGCTACTGTTTTAATCAATAACTGGTTTCAAAAACATACTGGCTTCGCTTTGGGTTTTGCTATGGCTTTTTCCGGTGTCAGCGGTATCTTTTTTAATCCGCTTGAAGCTTACTTTATCACTACATTCGGTTGGAGAACTACCTATTTAATAATGGCCGGCATTTCTACCCTTATGGTACTCCCTTTTACCCTCTTTGTTTTCCGTTTTAAACCTGGGGATATGGGCTTAAAGCCCTATGGTTACAAAGAAAATGGGACAGAGACCAGCACTGCCACCTCATCATTGCCAGGCGTTCCCGCAGACAAAGCAATCAAGTCCTTTTCCTTTGTCATGATGTTTCTATTGGCAGGCTTTATTGCTTTTCCTTGTGGATTCAACCAGCATATGCCGACCTTTGCAAGTTCCATAGGAAAGACACCCGCCTTTGGTGCGCTTTTGGTCTCTGCCATCATGATCGGAAATATAGTGTCCAAACTGGTGATAGGTTGGCTGGCTGATAAAATTGGCATATTCAAAGTCGCTCTGCTTTGTATCATCACAGCAGCCGCTGTTTGCTTGGGTCTGATTGGTTCCCAGAACAGCGCAACAATGCTGTTGGTGCTTTGTGTGTTGTTGGGTATCACCAATGGGATGACAGCTGTGGGCATTCCCTTGTTAGTTCGCAGCCTTTTCGGCAACAAAGACTATACTGCTATCTATACCTATATCAGTATGGGCTTATTCCTTGTAAATGCCTTTGGCGTGACAATTATCGGCTTTATTTATGACAGTACAGGCAATTACAATCCCACTTTCATTTTGGGTACTGTTGTTTGCATCATTGCCATATTACTGCTTATCCTCGCTTTCGCCGGTAAGAAAAGACTAGCTTGGGAAGGGTGACGCTGGGACGGTCTTTACGGATCGATCCTTTGTATTTTGCATCCACTTTTCAACATAGCAGGATAGTATAAGTGACAGCAGTTTTAGTTACAGGTATGGGCGAGATGAGAAAGAATTCAGTTTTTTAAGAGACCAATTCTAATACTACTGTACACACCAAGGATCAAACCAAAGAAATAGTTCTAGCCGATCGCCGTGACATAAATAGCAATCAGAGAGACGGCCTCACAATAGCTTCGCTTTGGGTCATGGTACAAGCAGCAATTGCCGAATATATTAGACCTCTCCAAACACCAGCAGTCACAGAACAGACAGCAAATTGGAAATCATTACCTCAAAGGGGGTGGCAATGCCAGGACAGAACGTTGTGTTTCCTGACTAAAACTTGATAACTGTGAAAGGAGAGATTTATTAATGTCTGACAAAGATACTGTTAATATTATCACCGGCGGTAAAAGCAAAGCTACGGCGAAATTTGAATCCGGGCCAAGGGCTTACTGGCTGAGGCACAGCAGTGATGAGAAAAAATGGGTAGCAGTTGCTGCCCAGACCCATGACCATACCATGCGTGTAGCCGGGGTACCGGCAAAGACCTTTTATTATGAGGCAACACCTTTTGTTGATGCACAGGTTGCTGTTCACAGTTATTACGGTTTAGATGATCTCACCTTGATTAATGATGTATACAATTTTGAGGCAGAGGCTCTGGGTCAGAAGATGATCTATGGCAAGGATGCCATGCCTACCATAGACTTCAGAGACCCATTGATTAAAAAACCGGCAGACCTGCTGCAGCTGAAAACACCTGATTTCAAAAAAGATGGCCGCTTCCCCTACCAAATGGAGGTTTTCAGACAGAGCATAGAAATTGGCTGTAATAAGGCAAGCTTTTGCGGGCCCTTCAGCCTGGCAGTGGGCATACGCAGCTACCCCCTTCTGGTGCGGGATATGAGAAAGGACCCCTCTTTTTACAATGACCTGATGACCTTCCTGGTGGATGAAGTCCTGTTCCCTTATGTCAAGGCTATTCATGATGAAACAGGGATCGCCATTATGTCTGGTGCTGATGCCTGGGCAGCCTTCCCCAACCTTTCAACAGAACTGATCGAAGAATATGTGCTCCCCTGGAACCTGCGCCTGCTGCAGAAGGGCGCGGAAATAGGTGTTTACGCAGCAACAGCAGGAACAGCAGATTACTTTGAGGAGCGGCCGGAAAAATTCGATGCCGACATCCTGAAAAAGTGTTTGGAACTTGGTGTTAGATCTCAGTGTGCTCCGGTTGTCTTTATGGGGATGGGCCGCTGGCAGGATTATCCTTTGGAGCCTGTTTTGGAATTTGCCCGGGAATTGAAAGAAAAGCAGGACAAGCCGGTTATGGTAATGGCTGGCATTAATGCTCGGGTGTTGCGTGATGGCCCTGTATCTGAAATCATCAGGTATGTGAAGAGAATGATCGATACCTTTGCACCTGAGTTTAATTTAAATATTTTCCTGGCCAGCATCCCTGCGGATACACCGCCAGCACATGTCCATGCAGCTGTCCAGGCAACCCATTACTTCGGACAACTGCCCTATCAGTTCCGTGATGAAGCCTCCTTTAAGCTTCAAGAACGGGAAAGCTTTGCTGAATTTATGTCAAAAATAGACTCTCTATAGAAAGGAGCGGCTATGATGACAGAAATAATGGATGAATTGAAAAAAGCCATTGTTGAAGGTGATGAGGATTTAGCTTTAGAGAAACTGGAAGAATGCCTTAATGCAGGGGAAAAACCTGCAGAACTTTTAGAAAAAGCTGTTGTGGCCGGTATTAACGAAGCAGGCCAGCTCTGGCAGGAAAATGAGTATTTCCTCCCCGATGTGATCTTGAGTGCAGAGGCCTTCAAAGCTGTTATGGCAGAGCTGGGGCCGAAACTGGCTGGCGCAGATGTTAAAAGCCGTGGCACTGTTTTGATCGGCACTGTGGAAGGAGACATGCATGACCTGGGCAAAAGCATCGTGATCGCCATGCTCAGCAGTGCAGGGTACCAGGTTCATGACCTGGGAGTGGATGTTCCTGCTGACACCTTTATCGAAAAAACAAAGGAACTCAAGCCTGACATCCTGGGGTTGGGAGCCTATATG
Organism: Syntrophomonadaceae bacterium; assembly: GCA_012516535.1. GTDB lineage: Bacteria > Bacillota > DSM-12270 > Thermacetogeniales > Thermacetogeniaceae > DTU068. Next base: position 22,940 of record JAAYWP010000013.1, read on the forward strand.
AGCACAACAATGGAGTATATGAGGGATATCATCCAGCGTCTGGTTGATGAAGGCATACGCAACCAGGTCAAGGTTCTCGTCGGCGGGGTCCCTACATCTGCCGAATTTGCCGCTGAGATCAAAGCTGATGCCTGGGGCAAAGATGCCTTAGATGCTGTTGAAAAGGCAAACCAGCTGTTGGGATAATGGTGTCTGTCACCGTATAATCACCGCATTTGAACAGCCCAGAAAAATAAACTAAACAGACCTGGGCTCCCTTGAACTGCGGAGCCCAGGTTTCTTTACGGCAGGAGGGATAACTTTGACAGAGACCAAAACAATCGTACAAATCGGCGGGGTAACCATGGGTGGAAGGCCAGGGGAACACCCTACGGTAATGGTAGGAAGCATTTTTAACGCAGGACAAAAAATTGTCCGGGATGAAAAAAAAGGCGAGTTTGACCGGGATAAAGCCCGGGAACTGATAGAGAAACAGGATGAGCTATCTCAACAGGTAGGGCTGCCCTGTATACTCGATGTTATCGGCAGTACTGAAAAAGCCCTGATCACCTATCTGGAGTTCGTAGTAGAGATAACAGATGCACCAATTCTTGTGGACTCTATGTCCCCTGCAGTGCGTATGGCAGCTATAAAACACTTCAGCAATTCAGAGGTCATGGATCGTCTCATCTATAATTCTATTGATGAACACTTCACAGAAGAAGAACTGGAAGCCATCGCTCAGTCAGGTGTAAAGAATGCTGTGGTTCTAGCCTTCAGCAACAAGGCTGTCAAACCAAAAGCTAAGCTTAAACTGCTCCAGAATAAACTACTCCCTGCAGCTAAAAAAGCAGGAGTGGAAAATATCCTGCTGGATCCCGGTGTGCTAGACCTGGCCAGCACCGGCTGGACAGGGGCAGCTATCGAACAGCTCAAAGAAACATATGAAAACTACCCAGTGGGCTGTGCTCCGGCAAATGCCATCTATACCTGGAAACGGTCAAAAGGGATAACCTCACCTGCTTTCGAGTCAATAGCCGGAGGCATCTTCTCCTACTTGATCGCCAGAGGAGCTGACTTTATCTTTTATGGGCCAATAGGGATTGCCAGCTGGGCATTTCCCGCCTGCGCCATCTCAGAAGCTATCTGTTCCTACGAAAAGCGCCTAGAGGGCATCAGACCGAAAACAGCAGATAATCCATTAAATAAATACATTTAGCGCCATCAAGAAGATTCAGGGTATGGTGCCTGGCGCCAGCTAGTTGTCTGATTGCCGGGCTCCATCCTGCCAGGCACCAACCTTAACCTTTGACTTCACCGGTTAAAAATTAACTTAGGGAGAATGTTTTTTTAGAAACGGTTGGTGCCTGGTACCAACTAAATGTGTACCCTTCGGGATTATCGGCCAGTTTCCGCTCAATAAACTTTTGGAAGCTTTCCCTGCGTGGGGTTTTCACCTTTATCTTCAAATCGGTGTCTACAGGGTATTTTCCGTAAACCCGTACCGCTTCTACAGCCGTATGGATATGCCGTGGTGGAGTATGAGCAGGTATGTTGTTGAACAGAATGGCAAACCGCCCTCCTGGAGCGCCGGCCTTGATGTACCTTTTCACCCGCTCAATGATGGCTTTAACCGGCCCGTTGTTCAACAGTAGGGCATCTATTCCCAGCACTAAAGGCAGATCATATTTCACAGCCGCATCTTTGAAGATCTCAGGTCCCAATATGTCCACATCGGGATCCAAACCTGTTAAGCCCAGGGGCGAATACCGGGAGATCTGGGCTTTGGCCTCCAGCAGTTTCAGCGGCTCTTGGAGGCAGCTTTCACCCCAATAACCTGCCCCACTGACCCTGATGCCGTACTGCTGGGCCCCATCATCAAGCCGTTTGATATAAGGTACCACAAACTCTTCAAAGATCCTTAAATCAACATTTGGCAGAGAACCCCAGGCATCTGCCACCACAATGACCTTGGCTTTGGGTACTGTTTCATGCTGCACCCTGATCCAGGGGAGCAGGACATCATCACAGAGACGTTTTAGCATTTCATGGGCGAATTTTGGCCGTTTCTCTATATCATTGATCATCCCTATATAGCTTCTGATACCACAGGCCAGGCTGAATGGCCCACAGACCTGCAGTGTGGGAACCAGGCCTGTGTATTTCTCATAGAGCCGGTAGCTTTCCAGAACCATCGGCATACGCCCTGAGCTCTTTGGATCGATGAGCTTTATTTTATCAAGGTCCTTCTCAGATTTGATCAATGGATCTGTTTGGTCGATGTCAGGCATTGTGAAGGGGTGATGTTTTAGCAGTTGGCCTAAAGCCTCTGCTTCGATATTATAAACATCCCAAATAAGGTAGGGTAGATCAAAACCATAGTACTCAGTAACCAGCAGCACGATCTCGGTCAGTGCTTCTGGATCGCTAAAAAAAATGTCCGCTGGACAACCGGTCAAACACATGGCATGGTCCTGCAGTTGGGCAGCAACAGGAACCCCTACAGGCTCTCCAGAGAGAGCCGAACAGAACTTTATATAGCCTTCTGACCACCTGGTCACCAGCGCTTCACCTCACCTGGGCTTTTTTCCCTATATGCCCTTTTTTAATTAATTTTAAGGCTTGTTTTACCCCGCTGTCAGCATCAACACCATAGGCATCGGCACCGATAGATCTGGCAAAGCGTGGGGTGACCGGCAGTCCGCCTACAAGTATTTTCACCCCTTTCCCTGCGGGGGAACTGCGCACAGCTTCTACAACTTCCTGCATATACGGTAATGTGGTGGTCATCATTGCACAGATGGCCAGCAGATCCGGCCTCTCCTTCTCTACCGCTCTGACAAAAGACTCGGTTGGCACATCAACACCCAGATCCAGGACCTTAAAACCACTGCTTTCCAGGAAAATCCCAACGATGTTTTTGCCAAGATCATGGATATCGTACTGAATAGTGCCGATCACCACCTTCCCTCTATAGGAAAGATGAAACTCGGAAAGGAAGGGCTTTAATATTTTCAAACCAGCCTCCATGGCCTGGGCAGCCATGATCACCTGTGGCACATAGACTTCATTGTCGCGAAACATCCTACCGAGAACTGTCATACCGCGAATCATACCTTCATTGAGGATAGTACAGGCTGGAATACCGGCATGAAGGGCATGATTAATTTCTTTTTTTACTCTGCTTTGATTCCCTGAAATAACACTAGAGGCCAGCTGTTGTAAAATAATCTCGTTGGCTGCTATTTTATTAATTTTTACCTCAGCAATACTCAAGTGTAACCCCCCTGCCTTTTGTATCATTATCTTTTCTTATATTTGGAACAGCCCCAAAGACGCCGATATTCGGCTGGGCTCACACCTGTGTTCTTTTTGAAAACCCTTGTAAAATAGCTTGCTTCCTGGTAACCCACCTTTTCAGCAATCTCTTTGACCATTAAATCACTGTTTTCCAACATCTGTTTGGCAGCTGCGATACGAATATCTGTCAAGTAATCGATGATCGTCATGCCCAGTTCATCTTTGAATAAACGGCTCAAATGGGAGGGGCTGATATGGACCTTTCTAGCCACATCATCAAGGGTGAGGTCCTCATTGTAATGCTGCTGCAGGTATTCGATCACCTGTCGTACACTGTTATACTCGGCATTATCCCTGCTGATGTAGATTTCATCCATCATCCTGTCAAAGATATCCATGGTCCAGGAGTAAATCACATCATCATCAACTGCCTGCTGCAGGTCATTAACTGCCATGAAATACTGCTCTGTAATTCTTTCCGCTGGGGCACCTGCCTGTAAACCCACCCTGCACATTCCGGTCAGGAGTTCCAAGAGCCGTATTTTGATCATCGCCAGATCATTACCCCTGTCTAAAAAAATACCCCCCAGGACATGATTTAAGAATTTCTTTACTTTCTCCCGCTCCCCCAGCCGGATATAGCCTACCAGTTTTCTTTCATGTTGCATCGATAAGGGGGTTGAAGACAGAGTCTGGTCCGTCCTTTTCAGGGGATGATAATCAACTGGCTCTTTTTCAACAGTTTTTTCTGCAGTATTTTCACTGGCACAAAAATTCAGATCACGCATCTGACTCACTTTTCGCTGGGAAATGGCCTCTGCCAGAACACCTCTTTTCTGCCAGAGTTTTCTCTGCTTCTGCAGCAATAGAGCATCAGCACCAATTGTGTAACAGGTCATCTGGAATAACAGTTGTGCAGCTGCCTGCACACGCTCCGCACTGATAATGGGTATCTGCTTTACAGCCTGCTTCAGCTTCTGCCGGTCAATCTCCAACTTACGGGTCCTGTTGACAATCTCTTCTATAGCATCAGCATCAGGTTCACACATCAGTACCCCACCGGAGACAATCGCCCCCTGATACTGTCCTTTACAAAGCACAGGAACCGCCCACTCTACAAGCCCGGCATGGCAGACATAGATATAAGGCTCACCCAGGTCCAATGCCTGCTTCCCTGCCTTGAGCATCTGCTGACAACAGCGTGCCTCTCCCTCCTGAGTACTGTGGAGTAAACTGCAGTATTTTGTTCGGCGACTGCTCAAGGTCACTGTATCTGTCTCAGCTGTTTGTTCTGTTATGAATTCTGCTGCGTGTTTAGTGAAGGTAGTATAGAGGATTAAAAGGTTCTGGATATCGCTGTGCTGTATATGAGGGTGAATATCATACTGTTCATCGGGGTTCTTATCAAAATGAGTTTCAGTTCTGGCCGCTCTAACCGTTGATCGCCTTTCCTGAATTGGGTAGTTTTCAAAAATAACCATATTCCCTCCTTCCCTACTCGGTCCCCGCGACTACTTTTCTATCAATAATTCTCTAGATCACTAGAGCAATCCTCTTGCTTTAGTACGGCATTCTTTCAACATAGCAAGATAGTACAAGTTTCAGCAGTTTTAGTCAAAGGGGAAAACACAGGTTATAGACGCGTACCGTTAAGCTGCAGATCCCAGGTTTCCTACATTTTCGCCTCTTGTTTTTTGATGAGATCATCCAAGTTTTTTTCCAGTATATTTCCCTTGATCAACACCAGCAGCTGATCCCGCTTTTGTAAAGCATCCTCCAGATCCAGCTGAGCCATGTGGGTTTTATCGGTTTCCGCTTTTGATTCATCCTTCAACTGCACCAGAAGCTGTGACCAGGTGGTTTTCATTTTCAACATGTCCTGCTCAGCTCCACCCCAATCACCATCATCAACCTTTGACATCACATTCCTAGTCAGTACCTGCATCAGGTAAAGAGCAGGAGGAGCCTTTGTTGAATACAATTCCATAAAATTAGGAAGATAGGCAGCGGCCTTGTTAACAGCAAGCCGTGCACCAGACCTGTTTTTTGCGGTTATCATCATCGGCAGCTTGTCCAACTCCTCTTCTATTCCATCAATATCTGCCTGCCTGGCCCCTGCTTCAACTGCCTTTGTTTCAAACCTATTCCACTGGTCATGGATCTTTTCCGCTTGAGACTGAAGTTTATTCCAATCAACCTGATCAGCTTGTCCTCCTTGATCCTGCTGGTTATCTCCCTTTCCCTGTTGCTGGCCTTGATCTGTTTGGCCTTCCTGTTGGCCACCCTGTTCACTATTCTGCTGGCCTGTCTGCCCCCCCTGCTGTTGATTACCCCCTGTCTGGGGCAATTCTGGCTTCAATTCCTCATATAACTGGTCAAGGCTTGCCTGAAGTTGCTTCAGTTCACTAGGAACAGGCACCCTCCCCTCACTACTCTGTTCAGGTACCGGTTTGCTCTGGGGCTGTGAACAACCAACAGTTGCTGCCAAATAAACAAATATGATCCCAAGGACGATTACTAACTGTAAATGCCTACGACCCATTAACAACACCTCCGGAATTAGTATGAGCAGAGGGATTGCCCTCCATACAATTCCGTTGCTAAACTGCTTTATTCAACACCAAATTCATAACAGCTTGCAACGCAAGGTGAACTGCTGCAGTGCTAGGGTCAAATAGATGGGTCTTTACTGTGAGCAAGGAGCAAATAAGCGCATTGATCATAACATAGAGTGAAAAGCATTTTGAAAGGAGTGAACAATATGTCAATTCCATCTTGTCCCGGCGGGTTCCTCTACACCATACAGGCAGGTGATACTTTTTTCCTTTTAGCACAGAGGTTCAATGTTTCGGTCAATGCTATTATCAACGCTAACCCTGGGGTTGATCCCAATAATCTCCAAATAGGCCAGTCTGTGTGCATACCGACCGCTCCCCCAGGGCCGCCACCAGGGGAATGTCCGGGGTTTTTATATGTTATTCAAGCAGGGGACACCTTTTTTCAGCTGTCTCAGCGCTTTAATGTTTCCGTAGATGCTATTATTGCAGCCAACCCAGGGGTGAATCCAAATAATCTTCAGATCGGGCAAACTGTCTGTATTCCTACAGAACCCCCAGGGCCACCTGAATGTCCGGGCTTTTTCTACACCATTAGAGCGGGGGATACCCTTTTCAGTCTTGCCAACCGCTTCGGAACAACAGTGGAAGCCATACTTGAGGTAAACCCAGGCCTTGATCCCAGAAGTCTGCAAGTTGGACGGAGAATCTGCATTCCCAGCAGGCGCTGTCCCCAGGGGACATTTATCTATGTGGTCAGAAGGGGAGATACTTTAACTGCCATTGCCCGGCAGTTTGGTACCACTGTTCAGGCAATAATCAGGGCAAACCCAGGGATCGATCCCAATCAACTGGCCATCGGACAGGAAATATGTGTTCCTGGTTCTCCACAATAAGCTATATTTCGCATTCTACCCAGACCAGACGGTGATCTGAGGTTTCACCTGTATCAGCAATCCCTGAGGCAAGGGGTGTCACCCCTCTGCCAAATAAGAAGTCAATTCTGGCCCGGTAGGCAGGAGCAATAAATGAATCCCCCTCACCGGGCCCCAATTCTGCGAGGGGAAATACCCCAGTGAGCATTTCTTGAAAAGCTGCACTGCCCCTTCTTCCATTGAGGTCACCTCCCAAAATCAGGGGTACAGGAGGGGATAGCTCCCCCAGTGCAGCTTTGATCATTTTTATTTCCTGCAGCCTTTGCTTTTCATCTTTCACAGACAGGTGAAATGCTCCTATACCAACCGGCTCATGGTCACAGAACAGCAGATGGGCAAAAAGAAAAACCCTCTTTTCTACTCTTTGGCCAGGTATTTCCAGTGAAAGCTTCAATACCTCCTGCAAAGGATAAGCAGCCAAAATGGCATTTCCATAATATCCACCCAATAATTTAAAAGCAGGCGCAAAAAGAAAGAACCATTTCCTAGCTGTATGTTCCTCCAGTTTACTGGCGAGATATAGAGGTTGGTGGACAAACATGCTGCGCAAATTTCTTAGATCAACCTCCTGGAGAGCAACAACCTGCAGCCCAGCCCGGTGGATCTCTTCTGCTATTTTGTCAAGTCTTTTTTTGTTAAGCATGACAGGAAAACCCTTTGCTCCCCTTCCTCCCTTTATATTCCAGGTTCCTATCCTCAGCTTCAATCAATTAACCCCTTTCCTATTAAGCTCTCTATATTAAATTATGATTTATGGTCAAACTGTTCCAAAAAAATTTTTTCGCTCCTTTATTCATCATAATGTATAATTATTCCGCTTTATCTTATATTTAACGAAATTGTTATTGATTAATCGATGATTATCATGAATATCATCTATTTCTTCATCTCTTCAGCAGGAATTTGTCATTATTCATCAAATTATTTAAAATAACTATGCAGGTCTATCAACCGGACGAGACTCGGTAGATAGCTCAAAAAAATTCATTAACAGGAGGATGAATCATGTCACGAAAGAAGGTCATAGCCCTTTTTGTAGTGCTGACCTTCGTCTTCAGCTTTGTGTTAGCTGGCTGTGGCGGAGATCAGGCAACTACTGAGGGAGAAAAAGTAATCACCTACAACTTAGGTGCCAGTCCGGAAACACTGGACCCAACCATGTCTACAGGTTTGCCTGAAGCCACCATTCAAAGTGCACTTTTTGAAGGGCTTTACAGGTATAACGAAGACAAGGAACTTATTCCTGCAACAGCAGAAAAAGTGGAGATTTCCGAAGACGGCACCAAGTACACCTTCACCATCAGAAAGGATGCCAAGTGGAGCAATGGAGATCCTGTAACCGCCCACGATTTTGAGTATTCCTGGAAGCGTCTGCTGGACAGAAACACAGCAGCTGAATACGCCTATCAGGGCTACTATATTAAGAATGGTGAAGAATTTAATCGCGGAGAGGCTAGCGCAGACGATGTTGCTGTGAAAGCCGTAGATGATTATACTTTAGAAGTTGAGCTAATAGCACCAACACCTTATTTCCTTGACCTTACAGCTTTTGCCAACTTCTTCCCGCTTCACAAAGAGACTGTTGAAGCCAACGAAAATTGGGCTTCCAACCCAGAGACAATGATCGGTAACGGCCCATTTAAGATGGCTAGCTTCCAGGCCCAGGAAAAAATCGAAATGGTCAAGAATGAACACTACTGGGATGCAGAAAATGTCAAGCTGGACAAGCTGATCATGACCTTTGTGGAAGATGCAAACACAGGATTAAGCATGTTCGAAAGCAACCAGATAGATATAGCGGAAAGTGTTCCTGTCAAGGACACCAAAAAGCTTATTGATGAAGGCAAAGCTGTTGCTTTCCCTGAACCATCCTGCTACTACTATATTTTCAACTGTGAAAAAGAGCCTTTTGACGATCCCAAAGTGCGCTTAGCTTTCAGCTATGCTATTAACCGCCAGGCCATTGTTGATAACATCACCCAGGCCGGGCAGGTACCAGCACTTGCTTTTACACCTTTGGGTTTCCCCGATGAGGCCCCAGACAAAGACTTCAGAGAGGTCGGTGGGGACTATTTCAAGGATAATGATGTAGAAAAAGCAAAACAGCTCTTGGCTGAGGCCGGTTACCCTGATGGCAAGGGACTGCCTGAAATCGAGATTTTATACAACACAGATGAAGGACATCAGAAGATCGCTGAAGCTATCGCCCAGATGTGGAAAGATAACCTGGGTGCCAATGTTAAGCTGAGAAATGCTGAGTGGGGAGTCTACCTCAATGAGCGTGACGAAGGGAACTTCCAGGTGGCAAGGGCAGGCTGGGCGCCTGATTACAATGATGCCATGTCCTTTATGGATATGCATGTTACAGATGGCGGCAATAACGATTCCTTCTGGAGCAATGAAGAATATGACAAACTGATCAGAGAAGCCAAAGCCAGCAATGATCAGAAGGTCCGTATGGAGAAAATGCATGCTGCCGAAAAGATCCTGATGGAAGAAATGCCTGTTGCTCCTATTTACTTCTATGTGAATGTCAATATGTACAAACCATGGGTCAAAGGTGTGTTCACACCGCCATTCGGCAGTTACCAGGAGTTCAGATGGGCCGATGTGGATTTAAGCCAGAAAAAATAGTTTATAGATCAATAATTAATAAATTAACAATGCGGGGGCATGCCGGCTGTATGCCCCCTTCTTTCTTACATTCCCAAAAACCCTAGTTGTTGGGCAGAGAAACTGGAGGTGGTAAAAAGGTGTTCCGTTTTTTGGCACGACGGGTGGCAACCATTTTCCTTTCCCTCTTTTTTATTGTTACACTGACATTTTTTATGATGAAGGCTATTCCCGGAGGGCCCTTTAAGAGTGAAAAAGCACTGCCACCCCAAATTGAACAAGCTATTAATGAAAAATATCACCTTGATGATCCATTATGGAAACAGTATCTAGATTATCTGGTGCGTACAGCCCGTTGGGATCTCGGGCCATCCTTTAAATACCAATACGTAACGGTCAATGACATTATCAGGGATTATTTCCCTGTCTCCGCCCAACTGGGTGCTGTTTCAGTGATTCTGGCTCTGGGTTTGGGTATTAGTGCAGGAATCATTTCCGCACTCAAACAAAATCAGATCCAGGATTACGGTACTATGGTCCTGGCCACTTTAGGTTTTTCAGTCCCCAGTTTCGTTATCGCCGGCCTGCTCCAATATTTATTCGCCTATAAATGGCACCTGCTTCCACCTGCTATGTGGGGGTCATGGCAGAACATGGTGATGCCTGTTCTTTCACTGGCCACACTTCCCACATGTGTTATCGCCCGTTTGATGCGCACCAGCATGCTGGAAGTGCTGCAGCAGGATTATATTAAAACAGCCAGAGCCAAAGGTCTGCCTGCTCGCAAGATCATCACCGGGCATGTTTTAAGAAACGCCATACTTCCGGTGGTCACATACCTGGGGCCCTTAATTGCTGCGATTTTCACAGGCAGTTTTATCATTGAGTACATCTTTGCTGTTCCAGGTTTAGGGCGTTCTTTTGTTACCAGCGTCCAGAACAGAGATTACACAGTAATAATGGGAACAACAGTTTTCTACAGCCTGTTCTTGATGATCATGAACCTGATCGTAGATATTGCTTATGCAATCATTGATCCCCGAATCAAGCTAGCTGACAGGAAGGAGTGATGGCTGTGGATCCTATTTCCAATTTGCTTTTTCAACCATTCAGCCATAAAATCGGTGAAGATGAGGCCATCGTCCGCCCCAGCACCACTTACTGGCAGGATGTCTGGTACAGGCTCAAACAGAATAAGGGTGCAATAGCCGGTCTGGTCATCGTTCTGATCATGATAGTAATGGCCATTGTTGGCCCTTATTTGACCCCCTATAGCTATGACACCCAGAATTTGACTGCCGAATATACAAACCAGCCTCCTAGCTCTGCACACTGGTTCGGTACAGATGACCTGGGGAGGGATCTCTTCACCAGGGTTTGGCACGGTGCCCGCGTATCCCTACTGATCGGCTTTCTCAGCGCCCTGGTACAGTTTGTAATCGGGGTTACCTATGGGGGTATCTCAGGATACATAGGCGGCTGGGTTGATGAAGTAATGATGCGTATTGTGGAGATACTCAGCGGGATTCCCTTTTTGCTATATGTGATTTTGCTGATGGTAATTTTGGAACCGGGACTAAAAACCATTCTCATAGCACTAGGGGTTGTCTACTGGCTCTCTATGGCCAGATTGGTACGGGGGCAGGTATTGGCACTGAAAGAACAGGAATATGTTTTAGCAGCCAGGGCTTTGGGTGCAAGCCAATGGCGGATCATCTTCCGTCACCTGATCCCCAACTGTATGGGACCGATTCTGGTCTATTCAACACTGGCCATTCCGGAGGCTATATTTGCAGAAGCATGGCTGAGCTTTCTGGGGCTTGGTGTTTCAGCACCTGCAGCCAGTTTAGGAATGCTGGTCAGCGATGGCATCGGCGCTATCCGTCTCTATCCATATCAGCTGTTTTTTCCGGCTTTCTTTATCAGCTTAACAATTTTAGCTTTCAATATACTCGGTGACGGGCTGCGTGATGCACTGGACCCGCGGCTCAGGAAATAGGAGGGATCTAAGTGACAGCACTATTAGAAGTAAAAGACCTGCGTGTTTCTTTCTTCATCCCGGCCGGTGAGGTCCAGGCTGTACGGGGTGTTAATTTCACTTTGGATAAGGGAGAGTCTTTGGCCATTGTCGGTGAATCCGGCTGTGGCAAGAGTGTGACCGCTCAATCCATTATGCGCCTGTTGCAGTCCCCTCCTGCCAAGATCGTCGGGGGTTCAATCCTTTTTCAGGGAAAAGATATACTTAAACTCTCCGAAAGAGAAATGGAAAATGTGCGGGGTAATGAAATCGGTATGATCTTTCAGGACCCTATGACCTCTTTGAACCCCACAATGAAGATAGGAAAACAAATTGCAGAAGGGGTCAGGCTGCATTTTAAAGTAAGCAATGAAGAGGCAAAAAAACGCGCCCTGGAGATGGAAAATTTGGTAGGGCTGCCCCACCCTGAGCGCCGTTACGATCAGTATCCCCATGAGTTCAGCGGTGGTATGCGACAGAGGACAATGATCGCTATGTCCTTGGCCTGCGAGCCCAAGTTGGTGATCGCAGATGAACCCACAACAGCATTGGATGTCACCATTCAGGCCCAGATCCTGGAACTGATGAAAGATATCCAAAAGCGTCTGGATACAGCTATCATCCTCATCACACACGATCTGGGTATTGTTGCGGACCTCTGCCACCGGGTACTAGTGATGTATGCTGGTAAGATCATAGAAAGCGGAACTATTGAAGATATTTTTTATAATCCTCAACACCCGTACACATGGGGACTTCTGAAATCTGTCCCCAGCATTCATTCCCAGGAGAAACGCCGGCTGGTTCCCATCCCGGGTCAGCCGCCTGATCTGATAAAACCACCTGTTGGCTGTGCCTTTATGCCCAGGTGCAAGTATGCCATGAAGGTCTGTGTAGAACATGACCCAACAGACTTTCAGATAACCGACAGTCACAAAGCCGCCTGCTGGCTGCTCCACCCTGCGGCTGCAGCAATTAAAGAGGCCGCTGAACTGGAGGCGAGAGCATGAATAACAATGAAATAATTTTGGAGGTAAAAAATCTAGTAAAATATTTTCCCGTTGCTGGAGAAGCTTTTGGCAAATCATCCCTTTTGAAAGCTGTGGATGATGTGAGCTTTACTATCAAAAGAGGGGAAACCCTTGGTCTGGTTGGGGAAAGCGGCTGCGGTAAAACAACTGTTGGCCGCACCATTATTCGTCTCTATGAACCAACATCAGGAAAGGTCATTTTTAAGGGGAAAGATATCGTATCCGCTAAACCCAACGAGATGAAGAGCATCAGGCGCCAGATCCAGATGATCTTTCAGGATCCCTATGCCTCCCTTAACCCCCGCATGACCGTGAGTGACATCATCGGAGAACCGCTGGATATCCACCAACTGGCCAAAGGGGATGCCCGTAAGAATCGGATCCATGAACTCCTGCAGATGGTTGGTCTCAACGCCGAACACGCCACCCGCTATCCTCACGAGTTCAGCGGTGGACAGCGCCAGCGCATCGGTATCGCCCGAGCACTGGCAGTGGAACCGGAATTCATCATCTGTGATGAACCCATTTCTGCACTGGATGTTTCCATCCAGGCACAGGTGATCAATTTGCTGGAGGAATTGCAGGAGAATTTAGGCTTGACCTACCTGTTTATCGCCCATGACCTGGCCATGGTCAAGCACATCAGCACCCGAGTAGCTGTGATGTATTTAGGGAAAATAGTTGAAATTGCAGACAGTCATGAATTGTTTGCCAATCCCCAGCACCCTTATACACAGGCGCTTCTCTCTGCGATCCCTACCCCGGATCCGAAGATAGCTAAAGAACATAAGCGCATCATTCTGGAGGGGGATGTGCCGAGCCCCATCGACCCTCCTGCAGGCTGCCGTTTCCACACACGCTGCAGGTTCGCAAAAGATATCTGCGCCCAACAAGTACCGGAGTTCAAAGGGGACAGTAAACACCAGGTAGCCTGTCATTTGATCTAATGCAAAAAACTTTATATTTCATAAAACCCACCGAGATGTGTGGGTTTTTTAATTTTCTATTGTTGGCAACAGTATTTATCTGTGGAAAATTAATCGTAGATAATTATTCGATCAAAACCTTCCTGATAGGACGGCATCTCCAGTTCCTGCACCTTTTCCCAAATAACTTCCTCTGGAACCTTTTTCCCATGAGGTCTAGCCGCATTCCGCTTGAGCAGGACATCCGGGTCTTGAAGAAAAACAACAGCTTCTACAGCAGCATCATACTTTTTCGCCGTACTGATCAAAGGTTTACGGCGCTCGATTGTGGTATTAGTAGCATCAAAACACACCGTTTTTTCTGCCTGGAGAGCCGCCTCCAACCTTTCGTAGGCCAACTGCCAAACCGCAGGCTCCAACTTAGGGTCAAACTGAACCCCAAAAACATCTCTCCTAATATCATCTGTGCTGATCACCACCCCCTCAAACTGGTGTAGCCAGGTTGATTTCCCTGCTGCCGGAGGGCCAATTAAAATTACCAGTTTTCCAGGCACCGAAGATCATACTCCTTTTGTCATTTTAAGGGAAGTTCCTGCTCCATAACAGCAACCGGAGCAAACAGGTCTCCATAGTGATTAAAACGTTCAATAACTTGCGCTGCTTCAAAAACCAGAAACTTCGCATTTTTATTTTTGATAACTTCTTCTACCTCATCCCATAGAACCGGAGTAGAAACAGTGGGTTTTTCCGCTGCCCTTAAAGAATAAACTGAAACCGTTGTTTTATGAAAATCATTCTGGCTCCAGTCAATAAAAACTTTTCCTTTACGCAGCTCTTTATTCATTTTAGAAACAACTAAATCGGGATGCCTTTCCTCAAGGAGTTCAGCACATGCCCTGGCAAACCCCTTTGTCTGCTCATAATTCACAGGCCGGTTAAGAGGCACATAAACCTGCAGCCCTTTCAGCCCAGAAGTTTTAGGAAAACAGTGCAGTCCAAGGTCTCTCAGTATATCCCGCAGCATCTGCCCCACCAAACAGCACTCCACAATTGTCGCCGGCGGGCCCGGGTCCAAATCGAAAACCAAAACAGTTGGGGTAAAGGGATCTGTTCCTTTTGCCAGCGAGGGATGCAATTCTAGAGCCGCAAGATTCGCAGCCCAAATAAGTGAAGGTAGGTCATCCAAACTGCAATAGTTTATCTTCCTTTTATCACTGCTGACCGGAATAGTCTCTAACCATGATGGCCGGTGTTCAGGGCACTCCTTTTGATAAAAAAACTTGCTCTCAACACCATCAGGATACCGCTTCAGGGTTACCGGCCGGTCTTTTAGATGTACCAGCAAGGCAGGTGCAATAGCAATATAATATTTGATCACATCACCTTTTGTAAAACCGCTGCCTGGATAAAAAACCTTGTCCAGGTTCGACAACTGCAATTCCCTGCCCTCAATTGATATATAAGTTTTTTCTGATACAGGCATCTGACTCATCCCCATTGCTTTATAACATTAGTATGGCTGACAGCTCTCAGATAGATTCTCAGTGCCTTCCCTATTTACGGTACATGACGCCGTTTTTTCGTTAATATGCCGTTTTTTCGGCACATAATCATCCCAATTTATTTCCCACCTATGTCCAGCTAAATACTCAGGACTTTGTACCTTTTGTAACAAGCCGTTTTTATTTTTTAATTTTTTTCTAAATCACCTGTTTGTTGGCATGCTATTTGCTTATATAAATAAGTGAAAAAAATAACAAGGCATCAGCCTGAAAGGAGTGGTATAAAATGGCAGTGGTACTGAAGGAAGTCGTAAAAGAGAAAGAGGTTAAAAAGGAAAATTTACAGTTAGCACCCAAACAGGAAAATAAAAAAATTCAGTATGAGTTCCCCTATGATGACCTGTATCTGCTCTACGACTACATCCTGAAAGAAATGAACACAAAAAAATAATATTAAAGGGCGAAAAACGACAACCCACGGACTGGAATAACTGCCGGCTGGAATTATTAATGACCGGCAGTTATTGTGTTTTTCGCCCCTTTGACCGACAACAGAAATAAAAAGAAGCTGCCGGTTGTTTTTATTTTGATTTGGGAGGTAAACCGACAGCTTCGGGGGCCGCTAGTTTATACTACTATTATATCTATTATGCAATAATCATGCCAGAAAAATTCTTGCCTGCAGTTTAATGGAGATATGCTGCAGTTTAGAATACTGATTAAATTTGAAAATCAAATATGAATGCTCTGCATAAAAATTGCTTCAACAGAAGCAGTACTAATATTGAAATCTGGCCCCTTTAGCGTGCCCCTGCAGAACAGAATAGAGCGCTTTCTATTTATTAGCTCCATTCCTCTGCTTACCTCTCTATATTTATATCATATTCTAGATGAATTGTGGATCTCCTTCAAAAATAATCTATTTCCATAAACTCGGTGAAAAAATAATAAAAACTGTGTAAATTTCCAAACGCCCTAACAGCATCAAAAAGCTGAGAAAAAATTTCCCCTGGTCTGCCAGCTCCGCATAGGTGATTGCAGACCCTGCTGCTCCGGGACCTGTCCCCACATTGGTGAGGGAAGCAGCAACAGAGGTAAACGCACTGGTCAAATCCAACCCCATAGCTGTCATAATTATACCTGATATTACAAAGATGACAACATATAAAAAGAAGAACTGCTGAATATTATTAACCAGTTCCACAGAAATAGCTTTCCCTTCTATTTTAGGAGAAATAACCGCTCTGGGGTGAATTAACTTTCTGATTTCTACGATCCCCTCCTTCAGTAAAACCAAAATCCTCCGTATTTTGATAGAACCGCTTGTGGACCCAGAGCACCCCCCGATAAACATCAAAGCGATTAAAATCGCCTGGGCCATAGAGGGCCATGCATTTATATCAGTGGTAGTATAACCGGTGGTATTCATAATGGAAACAACCTGAAAGAGAGAGGTCCTGATCAGCTCTTCCCCACCGCTGAACAGCTGGTGTGTACTAATAGCAATAATAACAGTTGCCACCAAAACAATTGCTGTATATAAACGAAACTCCTCATTCCGCCAAAAGGTCCTTAAGCTCCGGCCGCGCAGAGCCTGGTAATAGAGTGCAAAATTAACACCGGACAAAAACATAAATAAAATGATTACCCATTGGATGGCTTCTATAGGATAAGCACCGATGCTCCCATTCTTTATGGTAACTCCACCTGTGGCTACAGTACCAAAGGAATGACAAAGAGCATCGAATAAAGGCATCCCCAACAACCATAATAGGCCTGTTTCCAAAAGGGTTAAAACCAAATAGGTGATCCAAAGGACCTGTGCTGTCTCACTGATCCTGGGTAATATTTTGGTGGCGATCCCGGGGATCTCTGCCCGAAAGATACGGTTGGCTCCCACTCCCAACTGGGACAGGAGGGCGACCATAAACACAATAATACCCATTCCCCCTAACCAGAGGGTCAGGCTTCGCCAGAAGAGAATACCCCTGGGCAGTATTTCCACATCAGTAAAGATAGTCGCCCCTGTGGTGGTAAACCCTGAAACCGATTCAAAAAAAGCATCAGAGAAGCTGGTGCATACACCAGATAAAAGAAAAGGCAATGACCCAAAAAGAGAAACAAGGAGCCAGCCCACAGTAACTATCACAAAACTTTCCCTATAGCGTATCTCCCCCTTTTCCGGCACTAACCACATGATCAGCAAACCACAAGAAATTGTGATTACAATTGAAATAATAAAAGCCAGCCTGTCAGGCCCCTGGTCGTAAAGAGCCCACAGCAGCGGCAAAATCATAAACAGCCCGAGAAAAATTAGGGCTTTCCCCATTAAATTGATGATCAAGCGGATATTCATCTCTTGATAATCCTCCGGGGCTCAAAAAAAGCACCGAGCCTAGGAATATTCTCCGGAACAGTAAACAGAGTCAGCCGGTCCCCTGCCTTAATGAGATCATTTCCACCGGGAATGATCACCTTTTTACCCCGCATAATCGCGCCCACCAGTGTCCCTTTAGGCAGTTTAATATTTTTCAGCACTTTGTTCACGATCGGCACATCCTCAGTGATATCCAATTCGATCATCTCTGCATCAGTATCCCCCAGCAGAGTAACAGATGAAACATGCCCCTGCCTGATAAAGCGTAAAATTGAGCCTGCTGTAAACATCCTAGGGCTGATCACCTTATCTATATTTACATGGTCGATCAATGGTATCAGGTCAGAGCGGCGGATCTGCACAAAAGTTTTCTTGGCTCCCAGTTCTTTGGCAATGAGGCAAACCAGCAAATTCAATTTATCATCATCGGTCACCGCCACAAAGGCATCAGCCAGGCCGATATTCTCCTCCATTAAGAGATCAATATCTGTTCCATCTCCATTGATCACCAGGGTTTTTTCCAAACGGCTGTCGATCTCCTGGCATTTTTTCTTATCCTTTTCAATCACCTTGACAATATAATTATTCTTCTCTAGTTCCTGTGCCAGGTAATAGCCGATCAGATCCCCACCCAAAATAATCACATTCTCAATGATCGGCTTTCTATCGGACAGAAATAGTTTTTCAATAGACTTCATATCCTTAGTACGAGCCATGACAAACACCAAATCACCTGGCTGAATAACATCATCACCACTAGGTATAATCAGACAGCCATCCCGGATAATTGCAACAATTAAGAACTGCCCAGGTGAATCATACTGATGAATTTTTTGCCCTTGCATGGGAAAATTCTCTTCGATTTTTAGCTCAGCCATCTGGATCTGTCCGTCGGCAAAATACTCAATATCCCTGAACTCCGGGTTGGCCAGTAATTTAGCGATCTCCAGAGCAGTAATCCGTTCCGGATTGATGATCATATCGACCCCCAGCTTGGATAAGGAAATACAGCGGTCGATCTCCACATATTCCGGCTTTCTAATCCTGGCAATTGTTTGGGGAACACCATACTGTTTGGCCAGAGCACAGGACACTATGTTCAGTTCATCAGCCTCGGTAACTGCTATAAACAGTTTAGCATCCCTCACCCCAGCAACCTCAAGAACACGATAATTGGAGCCACTGCCGAGAATGGTCTGAATATCCAGATGATCCTCAACAATCGCCAATCTTTCCTCATCTTTTTCAATGATTACCACATCATGCCCTTCTCTTGACAGCAGCTGGGCTATATTAAACCCGACTTTTCCCGCCCCAACAATTACTGCTCTCATCTTACGCATCTCCTCAGCATCTACTCATGATTAAGCACAGTTTACCATATTAATTATTCAAATGGAATTCGCGCGATCAGGGGGACAGGTTGGGTGATCGGCCCCGGTGAATGAGTCAAGGGGACGGTGACTTAGTGAGTCAAGGGGACTGAGTCAAGGGGACGGTGACTTTGACTCATTTGATCTGGGAAGGGAGACATGATATGTCTATAAAGGGGAATAATTGTTGACGACTTGAAGTCAGCAGAGCATATGTTATAATATAAGCACCGAATAACTGGGGGCGTACTGGCTTCGACGGGGGAATAAGGAGCAAAGGAAGCGAGCCGGGGTTCCATCTGCCCGTAAAACGGTGGAAAACAAATAACTGCCAATAACGAATACGCACTGGCTGCTTAATTAAGCAGCCCGTCCGCCTGGTCTAGCCTGCGGACCAGTAACGGGCGTCATACAGCAGGCTCACCGGCCTTCTCTTAATCCCTGGAGAGACTGTCGGGAACACCAACAGGGATAGCTGAGGGAAGCCTGCCGATAGGCGTCCCGTAAGCGAAAACAAAATATCGGCTGCGCTCGGAGAAACCTTTGTAGCCGTTCTTCCGGACAGGGGTTCGACTCCCCTCGCCTCCACCAGCAAAATCTTATCCGAACCTCTTCTTGCTTTCGGATTGTGTCGGAATAGTAATAGAGATAGCGGACAAGGAATAATATTCTGTCCGCTGTTTTCTTTTATATGGATTAAATTGAATACATGAAATGATTCCATTCCAACATATGTTCGCCATTAGGCATTTCGGATTGGATTGGATTCGTATTTATGTCAATGAGTCAATGTGAGTCAAGGGGACACAGTGCCTTTGGCTCATTTTTTCCTTTCCATGCCAACCGGCTAATCTCTATGGTATAATAATCCAATAGGAAAGTTGCCGGGAGGAGATGATATGCCAAGGACTGCTCGCATAAAGAGCGACTCGGGCGTCTACCATGCGATGGTCAGAGGCATTAATCGCCAGGACATCTTTCAGAACAACGAAGACAGAATAGTTTTTCTTGAAAAACTTAGCGCTGTCAAAGAGCGCAGTGAGTGTAGCATTTATGCCTACTGCCTGATGAGCAATCATGTGCATTTGCTTATTGGAGAGGGTGTTGAGACGATCAGCCAGATAATGAAGCGGTTAGGCAGTTCTTATGCATATTGGTATAATAAAAAGTACGAGCGGATAGGGCATTTGTTTCAGGGGCGTTTTCGGAGCGAGCCAATAAACGTTGAAACCTACCTGCTAGCAGCACTGCGCTACATTCATCAAAACCCCGTCAAAGCCGGGATTGCACAAAGTTGTGAAAGCTACCCCTGGAGTAGTTATCATGATTACATCAACCCAGAAAGAACGGCAAAAAGCTTGACTGACACAGAGCTAGGTTTAAAGACCACAGGCGGACTCAGGCAATTCGCTGAGTTTCATCAAAAGCCGTGTAGCAACGATTTGCTAGATATTGATGATGTTACCAGAGCAACAGACGCCCTTGCAGAGCAATTAATAAAACAGGTTTTAGGAGGAAGAACAACAGTTGACCTGCTGGAAATGCCAATTCCTGAGAGAAATATGCTTTTGCGGAAATTAAAGGCCTTGCCTGGGGTCAGTCACCGGCAAATTGAGCGGGTAACCGGGATAAACAGGAACATGATTCAAAGGGCTTGAGCCTTTTAATGAGTCAAAATCAATCAAGAGGGGATGCCCTACCATGAAACATCTAAAAAGCTTGAGCCTCTCGGTGAGTCAAAGTCACCGTCCCCCTGACTCTTGATATTACAATCCTGTGCCTGGCTCTTCTTGTTTGGGGATTATTGCGATTGCAGTTATGGGCTTGGTGGGGAACAGTATTCGCATTAGGTATACTTGCAATATCGACAATTGTGACATTCATTAATTCGAGCTATGCAACTATTCTTGACATTATGAAATTTCCGTCAAAAGAGATATTGTTCCTAGAAAATATACCGCTACAAGGATATCATTTTGCTATACTTGCTGGATTGCCTCTTTTAGTAACATTGGTATTAACAATTATGTCGAAGAAACATTTTCTAAAAAATGAGTCAGGTGAGTCAAAGTCACCGTCCCCCTGACTCACTGACTCACGCAAGGGGTTTTTATGATGCATACAAAAATACTCATCGTCGAGGATGACATTTTTTTGCAGGAAGGTCTGTGTGAATTATTGCAGCGGGAAGGGTATGCTGTCGATTGTGCAGGTACCTGCAGTGAGGCAAAAACTTGTATGGCAGAGAACGATTATAGCTTAATTATTCTGGATATCATGCTCCCTGACGGCAGCGGACTGGATCTCTGCACCCAATGGCGCAACAGCGGGAAAGGCACTCCCATCTTGTTTTTAACTGTCAAGGATGAGGAAATTCAAATTGTACAGGCACTGGATAGCGGAGGGGATGATTATGTGACAAAACCCTTCCGCCTGCAGGAATTGCTCTCCCGCATCCGTGCACTGCTCAGGAGAAATCAGCCTGCTGTCTACGAAAAGGACGGGTTACGCGTTGACTTGCAAAAGATGAGCGTTTATTACAAAAATGAACAATTGTTTTTGACGCCGACAGAATTTCAGCTGTTATCCATTTTGATTCGCAATGCCGGGAGAGTAGTGACACGGACTTTTTTGCTGCAAACCATTTGGGATGATCAAGGACTGTATATAGACGACAACACCCTATCAGTGCATATGAGCCGCCTGCGTGATAAGATCGGCAGCTCCCATATCAGGACTGTGCGCGGTGTCGGCTATCAATGGATCGAGGATAAACCATGAAATTTATCGCTTTACTTTCCGGGATCACAGCGGCCCTAGGGGCCTATTTGTATCTCTCCTTTTTAGGAACAACAAAATGGGTCGGGCTGGCAGTGCTTCTCACAGCTGTGGCTGCACTTGTGCTTTGTTTCTGGTTATCGTGGAAGCAAGAGAAAAAGATCTATGAATTGCATGAGCAATTGGTCAATTTTCTCCAAGGAAGGGATAAAACCCCTAAATTCAGCACAGAGGACGACAGCTTTGCACTGCTGGAAAATGATATAGTGGAACTGGAAAACAGGCTGCTGTTGGAGCAAAATAACAGACAAAAAGAGAGGCAAAAAAACGCCGAATTTATCGCCGATATTTCACACCAGCTCAAAACACCCCTTGCCGCGCTGAGGCTTTACTGTGAGATGGATAAGGGGTATGATTCCCGCTCCCACACCCCCCAACAGCTCCTGCTGATCGAGCGCATGGAGCACTTGATCTCCTCACTGCTGCGGCTGGAAAAACTCCGAGCCAACATCTATGAAATGAATTTTACCGAACAAAACCTTTCCCAGTTGGTCAAGCAAGTATGGGAAGAAATCCAACCACTGTACCCCGAAAATGCCTTTTCCATCACAGGCAATGCAACCATGCGCTGTGACCCCTACTGGATGGCTGAAGGGCTGAAGAACATTCTGATCAATTCCTGCAGACATACACCCCCTGATGGCAGAATAGAGGTTTCCCTTTTGGCTACTGATAGCTCAATCACTGTAGCTGTTGAGGACAATGGCAAGGGGATACCTGAAGAGGAACTGCCCAAAATATTCCACCGTTTTTACCGCTCTTCCTATATGCAAAAAGAAGGAGCCGGCATCGGGCTCGCCATTACCAAGACCATTGTGGAAAAGCATCATGGGATGATCTATGTGGAAAACACGGCAGAAGGCTTAAAGATCACCCTTCACTTTCCCAAGTTGGAGGGAATTCTGGCCATAGGCTAAGCTTACGAAAACGTAAGATAAGGGTCAGGGAAACGAAAGATTGAGCTGCTAGAATAGACTGCAAAGGGGTAAAAAGGGGGTAAACCATGCCGATTTTACAATGCTCTAACCTGACAAAAACCTATGCCAGCGGCGAGATTGCAGTTCATGCCCTGCGTGGGATCACCGTTAGCTTTGAGCAGGGAGAATTCTGCGCAGTGAGAGGCCCCAGCGGCTCTGGCAAATCTACTCTCTTGCATATTCTCGGCGGGCTGGAGTACCCCTCCTCGGGAAAGGTGTATTACCAGGGTGAAGATCTCTTCGCCTATAACGATAACCAGCTGTCTATTCTGCGCAGGCGCAGGTTTGGTTTTGTGTTTCAGGCATATAATCTTGTCCAGGAATTGACCGCCTATGAGAACATTTTGCTGCCTGTGATGCTGGACAAGAGAAAACCGGATGAAAAATACATCGGCATGCTCATTGAACTCTTAGGGATCGGAGACCGGCTGCATCACCTGCCAAATGCCCTTTCCGGCGGCCAGCAGCAGCGGGTTGCCATAGCCAGGGCTCTGGCCAACAGGCCCTCCATCCTCTTCGCAGACGAACCCACAGGCAATCTCGACGGAAAGGCAGGCAAAGAGGTTCTCTCTCTGCTCAAATATGTCAGCAAAGAGATGGGTGTAACCCTCATTCTCGTCACCCATGACCTGAACATCGCCGAACAGGCTGAGCGCATCCTCACACTGGAAGATGGAAGGATCACCTATGACAGCTGTGCGCAAGGGGTGTAAAGGATGAGGTCTACCTTCTCCGTAAACTCCATCGCCATTGCCAACCTCCGCAGCAGACGAAAGCAGTATAGGTTACTGATCACAGGTATTTTGCTGGCCATCTATTTTGTTGCTACAGCCCTCCTTTTCGCCGCCACCATGTTTACCTCACTGAAAGAGAAGTATTACCAGCTTGCGGGCAAACAGGATGCCATCATTTTCAATTGCCAGGATGCACCGCTGGAGGAATTGCTGGAAAAGGGAGTTTTTTCTGAGTACGGGACAGCTGAAATCATAGGCTATGTGCTGCCTGATGGACAAGACATAGGCAGCGGCTTTTCCATTGCCAGATTTGATGAAACCGCTATCAAGCTTGCTGGTAAAGAAGCGGTCGAGGGCAGGTTGCCCAATAAGACTGGAGAGATCGCCCTTGAGCGGAGTGCCCTGGCGCGACTGCGCAGCGGGGCACAGGTGGGTGACACCATCACCCTCACCCTCTTGATCCCGGATGGCAATGACTTTTTAGATCCCCCTGTCCAAAAAACCTTTACTCTAGTAGGAATACTCAGTGACAAGCTTGCTTATTTAAATCATAATTTTGTCGGCACCCCAGCATATCACGACTTTCCAGCGGGTGTGGTCTCAGCAGATGAGCCCATAGCCCCTGGCGGCAAGGAGATCATAAACTGCTATGGATGTTCTACCGGGAGCGCCGATACTTCCTGTAAGCAGCTGAAATCATTCTGTGAAAAAAACGGGATTATGGATGATTATGGATGGGAAAATATGGTATTAACCCGCTGCCAGTTCTTTGACAGCACCACTATCGAAGACGACAACATAATGTTTACATCTACAATCTTCATGATCATCGCCCTGATCCTGATGTGCGCCGCCTGCCTGGGCATTGTCAACTCATTTACAGCCAGCCTGGAATCACGCAAAAGACAGATCGGCTTGCTGCGGGCAGTAGGCGCCACGAGAAAGCAGATAGGCCAGATCTTCGGCAGAGAGACATTGCTGTTAGCTGTCTTCTCTATCCCCCCTGGCTTGCTGCTGGCCTGCCTCACTGTATGGGGTATCACCAGGATACTGGGTCCCGACTACATCTTTCAGCTGAACGCGCTGATTATAGTGGGGGTGGCAGTGGCCGGTGTGCTCTGCGTTATGCTGGCAGCATCCATCCCTCTGAGAAAAGCGGCCAAGATACCGCCTATGCAGGCCATACGGGATGTAGATCTGTCCCGCAGAATGAAAAAAAGCACAGTAAAGAGCAAGGGTTTTTTTAAGGTTTCCCGCCACATCGCCCACCGCAACCTGACACTCTACAAGAACAAACAGCTGCTGTTCACCGCCATGTTAGCGGTGTCCATCATGCTGCTCTCACTGATAGTGTTCGCGGCAACCCCAATCTTAAAGGAAGCTGAGATGGACTATGGCCCTGATTACAGGCTTTTTTGGGAGGGTCGCTCCTATAATGTGTTTGTGGAGTATGAGTTTCACAAACCCGGTATTACTGAGCAGGACAAGGCTGACATTGCCTCCCTGCCCACTGTAAGAACAGTTATAGGAGCGAAAAGTCTCACTGTAAAAATTCTCACCAACAAGATCACACCCTATATGGCAGGGATCAGCTTTAACAGTATCTTTGACAATCTTCCCCTAGAAATCATAGAAGAAACCGCTCCGGAACTGCTGACAGCTATTCCTGAGCACCTGCGGCAAGACTATCAGCGGCAGGAGGGCATCTATGAGCAAAGCAAGGCAAAATATGGCTATGCTCAGGATTATCTCACTGTGGAGTGTTGCGGTATTGATGCAGAGCTTGTGGAAAAGCTCTCCCCTTTTGTATCTGAGGGAAAAATCGATACAGACAAACTATCCTCCGGTGAGGAAATACTGCTCGTCGCCCCGGCAGAGTACGGCATCTCTATTCGTCAGGAAAGCGATGGATTTATATCAACATACATCGATGATGTGCTCGATGAGAATAAAACATATGCAGCTGTAATTCAAAACGACACCTTCCATGCAGGGGATGTCCTCACCATCAGCCTGCTCTACAGTGATGAGCCTGAACAATATGATGAGGAGGGAAATTTGAAACTGCCTGATCAGGTGGTAAGGATAGACAAGACGGTCACTATTGGCGCCATCCTTGAAACCACTGCCGATGAAAAGGACATAGAAGAATACTTATCCTCTTTATACTATCCCGAGGTGGGTACTATCATCACCACAACAACAGGCCTGGAGGCGCTCGGCTTCGACCGCCCCTATGATAATCTTTCCATCACCCTCACAGAGAGTCCGGACCCAGCCATGGAGGAATATCTGGAAACCAACCTCTCTCAGATCGCAGCCCGGACTGCAGGTGTTGATCTCATTTCCCATATAGCCTTAACCAGAGAGAACAGAAATTTCGCCTACGGCATCTTGATCGCCGCAGGCGCCTTGATCATACTCTTTTTCGCTATCTGTGCCAGCATGGTGAATAACACTCTATCAGCCCGCATCTTAGCGAGCAAGCGTGAGATCGGCACACTCCGGGCTGTGGGTGGTTCTGAGCGGGAGATACTCCATTCATATCTGTGGCAATTGGCCTACATGTTCAGCTGGGGAACGATCATCGGCTTGGTGGCTGAACTGGCGGTCTGCAAGTGGCTGGTGGTGAAAGAACAGATCCAAGCCGG
Source organism: Syntrophomonadaceae bacterium (assembly GCA_012516535.1). Taxonomy (GTDB): domain Bacteria; phylum Bacillota; class DSM-12270; order Thermacetogeniales; family Thermacetogeniaceae; genus DTU068. Next base: position 48,748 of record JAAYWP010000013.1, read on the forward strand.
CAGCACCGCCCTTCCCATCTGGCAACCGCTCCTGTTCGTAGCACTGCTCTTTGTCATATGCTTTTTCAATGTCCGCTCTAAAGTAGGCGCCATCTTCAGGGGCAGTATCGTGGAAAACATCCGGGAGTTGTGAGGAGGATATGGGATGAAAAGAATCATGTGTTTTATCATCATAATATTAATCCTATGCGCTGCTGTGATAGTGGCCTGCCCTAAAGAGACAAATGCTGGGTCAGCCGGAACTGCACAGCAAAACAGCAGTCCCCCTGCTGCTGAACCTGAACCGGCACAGGCCGTCAGCTCTCAACCCAAACTGATGGTGGAAAAATATGTGCTGGACCGGGATTATATTGAGGCAGGAGGGAGTGCAACTGTTAAAGTAACCATACGCAACACCAGCAGCTCACAAGATGTGAAAAATATCAAGGTCTCCTTTTGGGAAGAGAGCGCTGAAATTTTACCTGACGGCACAGGTGCGGTTTACTACAAGCAGATTGCCAAAAACAGCTCCTGTACCTGGAGTTTTAAGGTAACAGCTACTACAACTGCCCAGTCCAAACCACACCCTGCCACCATCACCATGGAATATGAGGACTGCAATGGCAATCCCCTTAGCGCCTCTGACCGCATTATTCTTCAAGTGCGCCAACCTGTACGCCTCAGCTATGCAGAACCATCACTGCCGGTGCGGGTGACCCAGGGAGACAGGCCGTCTTTTACGATGACTCTGATGAATCTCGGCAAAAGCACGATCTATAATGTCCACTTGAAATTTGATATACCCGGACTCAGCGGCGGCAGCCTCCTGATCGGCACCATTCCCCCCGGTGAGTCCCAAACAGGAACAACCAACTTGCGAGTGGAATCCGAACAACTGGGTCCGGTCAAAGGAACACTTCTTTTATCTTATGAGGATGAATATGGTGAACGCTATGAAGAGGAAATCCCTCTTTCGACAAACATCGAAGCAAAAAAAGAGGTTTCAGTTCCCAAGCAAACCGACATGACAAAAACTACAACAAAGTTCCCTGGATGGATCATTTGGGCCGCAGCCGGCACCCTTCTCTTTGCTCTAATCTCTTATTTTGTCAGCAGATGGCTGAAAGAAAAAAAGCAGCGGGAAGAAGATGAAATGAGATTATAATGTGTCAGGGGTGTGTGACAAGGGGACGGGGTTCTTGGCACATGAGTTAGTGTGACAAGGGGACGGGGTTCTTGGCACATGAGTTAAAACCACCGTCCCCCTGACTCAATGACTCAACCATTGTAATATGCATGGAAATATTTTATAATTAGTGTGTTACGGGGACGGGCGCACTTGAGTCAAAGTCATCGTCCCCCTGACTCACCCGTCCCCCTGACTCACCGACACAGGACTCCGGCCTCGGGTGTATATTCGAGGTTGTTTTTATGGATTAAGGTGCAGGTCTTGTAAAACTCAATAAAATCTGCTTAAATGACAATGTTGAATTAATTAAGAGATTTTGCAAGTGCTGTATTCAATCAAGGTGGCTCAAAGCGGAAGGAAAGGAGGTGTACTCATCAAGGAGTCTTGTAATCCTAATATAAGAAAGGATACCATAGAGAGCTAACCTTGGAGATATGGGATTAGGGATATCCTTGAGCCTGTTCGTACAGGTTGCAAATGATTTTTACACTAAGGAATAGGAGATGTTTAATACAATGGATAGTCTACAAAGCTTAGTTCCATATGCTCCAGCACTCGGAGCAATCTCGCTGCTTTTCGCGGCTTATCTGGCGGGCAAAATAAGCAAAGCGGATCCAGGAACTGAGGATATGGTGAGGATTTCTGGTTACATTGCTGATGGAGCAATGGCCTTTCTCAGAAAGCAGTATAGTGCAATCGCCATTTTTGTTGTAGTTGTTTTCTTCCTGCTGGGACTGACCCTTCCTAACAATTCCTGGCAGACCGCTATTTGTTTTCTGGTCGGGGCACTTTGCTCTGCTAGTGCAGGGTTCATAGGCATGAAGGTAGCTACTAAAGCCAATGTGAGAACAACACAAGCTGCCCGCACTTCACAAAATGCCGCTCTGGGGATTGCCTTTTCCGGTGGAGCGGTTATGGGTATGTCTGTTACCGGCCTCGGCCTTTTGGGGTTAGGAATTCTTTATCTTATCTTTAGAGAACCAACAATTGTGAATGGCTTTGCCATGGGTGGATCTTCAATCGCTCTCTTCGGCCGTGTCGGCGGCGGTATCTATACCAAAGCCGCTGATGTAGGGGCCGACCTGGTTGGAAAAGTTGAATCCGGACTTCCGGAAGATGATCCCAGAAACCCAGCCACCATTGCTGATAACGTAGGCGACAATGTGGGTGATGTGGCTGGTATGGGTTCTGACCTCTTTGAATCTTATGTGGGTGCCATTATCAGTGCTATGACATTGGGAGTCTTGACCCTGGGATTCAACGGTGTTCTGTTGCCCATGATCATTGCTGCTGCCGGTATTATTGCTTCTATTATCGGCACCTTCTTTGTTAAGACTGATGAAAAATCAAATCCGCTAAAAGCACTGAACATGGGAACAACTGTTGCATCCATCATCCTTTTGATCGCTGCCTTCATCGCTGTGAGAGTAATTACCCCGGATCAATTCGGTCTCTTCTGGGCTATTTTAGGCGGTATGGTAGTGGGAACCCTGATCGGTTTTATCACCCAATACTATACCTCCTCAGAATATAAGCCTACACAAGGTATTGCCAAAGCAGCAACAACCGGTCCAGCAACTGTTATTATCGAGGGCTTGGGTGTAGGGATGCTCTCTACTGTTGTTCCCGTTATTTTCATCTGTGCTGCAATTGTTCTGGCTTATATTACCGGTGGTGTTTATGGTATCGCTCTGGCTGCTGTTGGTATGCTGGCCACAACAGGCATGGTAGTTGCAGTTGATGCTTATGGGCCAATCGCTGATAATGCCGGCGGAATCGCTGAGATGACTCCTGAATTACCTGAAACAGTCCGGGAAACCACTGATAAACTCGATGCAGTCGGTAATACCACCGCCGCTATCGGAAAGGGTTTTGCCATTGGTTCTGCCGCCTTGACCGCATTGGCCCTTATGGTTGCATATGCGGAAGTAGCCGGAATAAAAACAATAGACCTCTTAGATCCGTATGTTATAGTTGGTCTGTTAATCGGTGGTATGCTGCCCTTCTTCTTCTGCGCCATGACCATGGGTGCTGTTGGTAAAGCTGCCGGCAAAATGGTAGAAGAGGTGAGAAGGCAATTCCGTGAGATCAAGGGTCTGTTGGATGGCACAGCCACTCCTGACTATGTAAGATGTGTTGCAATCAGTACAGAGGCTGCTATTAGAGAAATGATCGCCCCCGGCCTGCTGGCAGTCATCGCGCCGGTTCTGGTCGGCTTTATTCTGGGTGCTGAAGCACTGGGCGGTATGCTGGCGGGTTCTATCGTATCCGGTGTCTGTTTAGCCATCATGCTAGCCAACTCCGGTGGCGCCTGGGACAACGCCAAGAAATACATCGAAGAAGGCAATTTTGGCGGCAAACATTCCCCCGCTCATGCAGCAGCAGTTGAAGGGGATACTGTAGGAGACCCCTGTAAAGATACAGCTGGGCCTTCATTGAACATTCTGTTAAAACTGATGTCCATCGTATCCCTGGTGTTTATTGCGCCGTTCTTCTAAAAGATACGCATTTCTGGAGCGATCGAAATCAAATGAAGTTCATAAAGAGGCTGTCCCTATGGGGATGGCCTCTTTTTTTCTGCATAGAATGTGGACACAAGTTACAATAGAATAAATAACTCCCCAAAAGTTTCGCAAGATGCGGAGCTTTTGGGGAGGCCTCTGCTATATGGCTTTTTTGCTGTTGATTATTGCACAGGGCCCGGCAACAACACACTTCCCACAAACATCACAAGCCCCTAATTCTTTAAACAGCTTCCCATTTTTCAGCACCCGGTCATTACATTTAAATTTATCAAACCCGTCAATATCAAGGGCACCGACAGGACATGCTTTGATGCAGTTTAAACAGGTTCCCTTTTTATGATAAACGCAAAATTCTTCATCTGTTCTCTTGTCAGGGGTGATCTCGTGAGAGACAATAACAGAGCCATACCTTCCCGCACAGCCCACCCTAGTGATCAGCATTCTATTGACACCGAACTTACCTAGACCTGCAATATAAGCTGCACTCCGGTGTGACCAGCCGCATTTAAGGGTTTTTTCATCATAGTTATAGGTTGCTTTTACAGTGGCAGCAGATATTCCTTTGTCTTCGAGATATTCGATCATTTTACTGGATATCTCATTGATAAGTTTATTGGCCTCAACATAGGACTCGGCCCATTCCCTTGAAACAGCTTCCTGTCTGCGGTTGCTGGCTACAACCTTTTCAGAGAAAGGGATGAAAAATGAGACCACAGTTTTAGCTTCGGGAAGAATATCTTGGGGATAAAGATGTTCAGGCCCAATGATCTGCTTCAGCTGTCTGTATAAAGGATCAGTTGCTGATGAAAAACCGACAAGGGGTTCACGGAAGAGATCCTTGCGTTCAGATTCGTTCACAGATTTTATAACCATATCTATAAGCTCTGTTTTTATACTCAATTTATAACACCCCTTTTTATTGTTTATTCATATAAAAGATGGTGTTTTTATTATACCACAGCATACCACAGCATACCACAGCAGGTGTTCAGAGCTCAATAAAGTGAAATAAAAGTCACATCTGTTCACAATTGTGCCTTATCCCTCTGTCTTCTTTTATGATAACAGCATTAGCAGTATAAAAACTCGTTTCTCACCGGTCCCTATTTCTATTGCTCAATGCTCTGGCCATTTCCCGTTGGGCATCACGCTTGGCAATATCCTGGCGTTTGTCGTAAAGTTTCTTGCCCCGGGCAAGGGCAAGTTCCACCTTTACCTTCCCCCTCTTAAAATAAAGCCGCAAAGGAATCAAAGTATAACCCTTCTGGGTAGTCTGGCCTAACAGTTTTTTGATCTCCCTTTTGTGCAGCAGCAGTTTGCGCGGCCGCTTGGGATCGTGGTTAAAGCGGCTTCCCTTATCATAAGGGGATATATGCATGTTCTGCAGATAAGCCTCCCCATTCACAACCTCGGCATAGCTATCCCGCAAACTGACCTTGCCTGCGCGAATCGACTTTACCTCTGTCCCCACCAATGCAATGCCTGCCTCATATTTTTCATCTATAAAATAATCGTGGCGCGCCTTTCTGTTATCAGCAACAACCTTGATCGGTTCTTTCATCTCTCATCCCTCCTATACGTTAAAAAGGTCACCAAACACAGTGAGCATAAAAGTTAAACTGCGAACTGATGCATCGGTACAGGTTTTCGCCACACTCATCAATAATATTTTGGAAAACCAAACACTAACTACCATCCACTATTCCGTAACCAGTTCAAAATCGATCTGCCGGTCTTCTATACTAGCTCGTACCAACTGCACCTTAACTTGATCACCGATGCGAAAAGTTTTCTTAGTGTGCTCACCCATCAGGGTGTAGTTTCTTTCATTAAACAGATAGTAATCATCTGTGATGGAGGAAACATGCACCAAACCCTCGATACCGTTCGGCAGAGCTACAAACATACCAAAATTAGTGATCCTCACCACAATGGCATCAAACAGTTTACCAATAAATTTCCTGATATACTCCACCTGTTTCAATTCCACAGTTTCCCGCTCTGCTTCCTCAGCCAATCTCTCCCGTTCCGAACAATGGAAAGCATAATAGGGCATCAACTGCTCCAACTTCGCTTTGCGTTTACTGGATGGCTGTCCGCGAGCCATGGTTTCCCAGAGCACTCGATGCACTATCAGGTCCGGGTAGCGGCGGATCGGTGCAGTAAAATGGGTGTACAACTGCACTGCCAGTCCAAAATGCCCTAATGGTTGGGTATCATAACGGGCATGCTGGAGAGAGCGCAACATAACCGTGTGTACCACCAGCTGTTCAGGGCGGCCCTCCACTTGATGGAGAATCTCCTGGAAAAAACGGGGGTGTACACTATCCCCCACAGGGATGTGAAAACCAAAACCATGCAGAAATTCATTTAATGTTTCCACTTCCTCCGGTTTCGGCTCTTCGTGAACCCTGTAGAGCATCGGCACCTCAATTTTTGTTAAATGCCCGGCTACTGTTTCATTTGCAATCAGCATAAACTCCTCAATGATCTGTTCTGCAATAGACTGCCTGAGGAGTATAACATCCACCGAGCGCCCCTCTTGATCAAGTGTTACCTTGCTCTCCGGAAAATCGAAATCCAGAGCACCTCTGCGCTTGCGCCTGTTGCGCAGTATCAAACAGAGATCCCTCATCTTTTGCAAAGTTGCAGTAAACCCGGCATAACGCTGACAGAGTTCCGGATCATCCTCTTCTAAAATACGCCGCACAGCTGTATAGGTCATCCTCTCATCCACCCGGATGACTGAAGGGCCGATCTCATAGTGGATCACATTCCCCATCTCATTGATTTCCATAAAAACTGAGAGCGCCAATCGGTCCTCTCCGGCATTCAGACTGCAGATACCATTGGAGAGTTCGGTCGGAAGCATGGGGATAACCCGGTCAACCAGGTACACACTTGTACCCCTCTTCAATGCCTCTTTGTCCAATTCACTGTCTTCTCTGACATAATAAGAAACATCGGCGATATGCACTCCCAAACGGTAATTACCATTGGGAAGTATCTCCAATGACACAGCATCATCCAGATCCTTAGCATCCTCGCCATCGATGGTGACCATCGGCAGATCCCGCAGGTCCCAGCGGCCTTCCATGTCCTCTAAGGGAACACTCTGGGGAATCGCTGCCGCTTCTTTCAATACTCTGCGGGGAAACTCCTCCGGAAGCCCGTACTTTTTGACAATAGAAAGAATATCAACCCCTGGCTCACCCACAGCTCCGAAACGCTCGACAACCCTTCCCTCTGGGTTTCTCCGCTCTTTTGGCCAGGAGGTTATTTCCACAACCACTTTATCTCCATTGCGAGCACCCCCGGCCTGGCTTGTGGGAACGAAAATGTCCCATCCCAGCCTCTTGTCATCTGGGACAACAAAGCCGAACTGCCGTTTAGCTTCTTCAAATGTCCCCACAACTGTAGTGTTTGCCCTCTTCAGAACCCTGATTACTTCACCTTCTGCATGCTTCTTCTGCAAGCTGAATCCCAAGGGCCTGACAACAACCCGATCACCGTGCATTGCTCCGTCCATATTTTCCCTTGAGATAAAAATATCTTCTTTTTTGCTGTCAGGGATCAGAAAGCCGTACCCTTTCGGATGTCCTTGAATTGTCCCTACGACAAGATTCATTTTCTCAGGTAATCCATATCTGTTTTTGCGTGTCCTGATTACCTGCCCCCTTGCTTCCATCTCCTGCAGCACAGCTTCAAGGACACCCGGCTCTTGCCCCAACTGTTCTGCTAAATCCGCTAAATTCAGAGGCTTGCTGGCCGACTGTAGACAATCAATAACTTTTTTCTCTTGATTGTTGTTTGTGCCGAATATTCTTTTTCTATTCTGTGTTTTCTCCACCATCCACTCACTCATTTCTTTCTCAATTTTAGTATTACACGGCAGCAAAAACAACCGCCAACTGCATGATTCCACAAATAAGATTGTTTCTGTTCACAAAACTGGTATTATTGTTATTCTGCCTTAAGTGAAATTCAAATTATTCGTAAATTTTATCTTCTGCAAGACCAGCACAAAAAGGAGGCTTAGTGCTTGAATCATCCGCGAATGCCTCCATTAGGGTTAAAGGAGCAGCAATCCACAGATAATACAAAAAGGGATATATTTCCATATACCCCTTCTCTCATAAAAAGTATTTTTGATCAGTTATTTTTAATATTTAATAGTACCGGTTTTATAAAAACATTACTTTCATTTATTCGATAAAAGTTAGCAGTAAAGTGATGACTAAGAACGCAGCAGCAAGCCCTGCAGATACCTTGCTGAGAAACTCATCAAGCCCCTTCTTTTTTCCCAATAGTGACTGTGCACCACCAGCGATCGCACCTGATATGCCGGCGGCCCGTCCGGACTGCATCAAAATTGTACTAATTAAAGCGACACTGACCATGGCATCTAAAACAATCAAAATGGTCCTTACCAAACTATAGTCTCCCCTTTGCGTAACTTAATTCACCAGTTCAAAGATACATCTATTGTAGCACTGGGAGCAACCAGTTGTAAAGGGACAGAACTATAGTCAACATTTACTCTGGTTTAGTCAATACTTTTGACATTAAAAACAACATCAGTTAAAGTACCATTAAAATTTTCAAAATCAAAAAAAAATCACAGCAGTTATCAAGTTATTCAAAATCCTTCATCCACTCTTTTGTAATATCTCGATTCATCTCATGACAAAACCGGTCAATCTTTTCTACCAGTACAGCCGGCTTATCCCCCTGTTGATCAACAGCCTTCATAACCATATTGGTAATAATTCGGTCAAAAAATGATAGTTTATTGAGATCTATTTTTCCACCGAAACATTCTACTGCTGCCGCATGGTCAAGCAACTGCTGTGGAAATGAATTCTCTATGTTCTGTTTCGCATTTTCGAGCAGACCACAACAAATAAACAAACCGATCTTTTTCTTTGTTAATTCTTCAATATTCTCTCTGCAGAATCTCTTAATCTGCTTCTGAATTTGCCCAAACCGAATTGATCCCCCGATAATCACCTGATCGTAATGTGCTAGCTCCGGCACACCTTCTGTTTGAATATCCACCAAATCAACACTGCCGTAAATCTGCCTGGCCAAAATCTCAGCACATTCTTTAGCAGTTCCATACCTGCTGGCAAAAATTATCACTGTATTCACGTAGATTCCCCCGTTGGTTTTTCTCTCCCTTCGCTGTCACTCCGGTAATATCGCGCGGAGGGACAGTCCCGGTGATCGGGGATAAACACTGCTCATCGCGCGGGGACTGTCCCTCTAATCGGTCTAATCAGCCTATATCAATTACTTATACCAGCGGCTGTAAACAACTGCTGCACCTAGTTCCTCTTCAATACGCATCAACTGGTTGTACTTAGCCACTCTGTCGGTGCGTGAGGGGGCACCGGTTTTGATCTGCCCGGCATTAAGAGCCACAGCCAGATCAGCAATTGTGGTATCCTCGGTTTCACCGGATCTGTGGGAGATCACTGTAGTATAACCTGCTTTCATGGCCATTTCCACAGTTTCCAGGGTTTCGGTCAGGGTTCCGATCTGGTTGACCTTGACCAGGATGGAGTTACCTACACCCTCCCTGATACCCCTAGCCAGCCGCTCTTTATTGGTGACAAAAATGTCATCCCCCACCAATTGAATCTTATCGCCCAGAGCCTTGGTCAGATTTGCCCAGCCCTCCCAGTCATCCTCTGCCAGCCCATCCTCAATAGAGATCACCGGGTAGTTGGCAGTCAGTTTTTCGTAGAATGCAATGGTTTCATCTGTGGTCAGTGACTGGCCTGTGCTCTTGAAATGATATTTGCCATCCTCATAAAGCTCTGTAGCAGCAACATCCAAAGCCAGGAAAACATCTTTTCCAGGTTCATATCCGGCTTTGCTGATGGCTTCCACTATTGAATCTAAAGCCTCTTCATTGGATTTCAAATTGGGAGCAAAACCCCCTTCATCACCCACAGCAGTATTATAGCCACGGCTCTTCAGGACTTTGCGCAGGTTGTGAAAAATTTCAGCTCCCATCCTTATAGCTGTCCGCACACTATCTGCCTTCATAGGGATCACCATAAACTCCTGAATATCCACATTGTTATCAGCATGCTTGCCACCGTTGAGGATGTTCATCATAGGAGCCGGCATCAGTCTGGCACCTACACCCCCCAGATAGCGGTAAAGGGGAAGGCCCACACTATCTGCTGCTGCTTTGGCCACTGCCAGGGAAACACCAAGGATGGCGTTGGCCCCCAGTTTTTCCTTATGTGGTGTTCCATCAAGTTCAAGCATGGTCTGATCAACAGTTATCTGATCCAGGGCTTCCAAACCCACAACCTCTGGATAGATTATGTTCATCACATTGTCAACTGCTTTTAAGACACCTTTTCCCAGAAAACGTTCATTGTCTCCATCCCGCAGTTCTAAAGCCTCATGGGCTCCAGTAGATGCCCCAGAGGGCACTGCAGCCCTACCAAAGCTGCCATCCTCCAGCAAAACATCAACTTCCACAGTAGGATTGCCACGGGAATCCAATATCTCCCGAGCTGTTACATCGATAATTTCTGGCATACAGGCACCTGGTTCCCCATTGAAAAACAGGAAAAACCAGGCTTACCTCCCTTCTCTTGAATTATATTTCCTCAATTAGCGAATTACCGGTCATTTCAGGGGGCTTAGGTATCCCCAGAATATCCAGCATAGTTGGGGCTATATCCTCTAGGGAGCCGCCCTCTCTCAGCCGCACCTCCTTGAATCTTTCACCGACCAAGATCAGGGGTACGGGATTTGTGGTATGGGCGGTATGGGGCTCATCACTGCCATCTTCCAGCATCATCTCGGCATTCCCATGATCCGCAGTAACCAAAGCTGTCCCTCCCCTCTCCAAAACAGCCTCCACCACCCGCCCAAGGCAACTATCCACCGCTTGAACCGCCTTGATAGCCGCCTCCAATACACCTGTGTGTCCAACCATATCAGGATTGGCATAGTTTAAGATGATCACATCATAAAGATCCCGCTTGATCTCAGCAATTACCCGTTCTGTAACCTCAGGGGCGCTCATCTCCGGTTTTAGGTCATAGGTGGCAACCTTGGGTGATGGGATCAGAATCCTTTCTTCCCCTGGATTAGGAGTCTCCACACCTCCATTGAAAAAGAAGGTCACATGGGCATACTTTTCGGTCTCAGCTATACGCAGCTGTTGCAGGCCATTGGCTGCTAGGACCTCCCCCAAAGTGTTCTCCAGTGTTTGAGGTGGAAAGGCCACAGGAGCGTCAATTGTGGCATCATATTGGGTCATGCAGATAAAATGGACATCAGGGTACTCTTTTCTGGTAAATCCACTGAAATCCCGGTCCACAAAGCTGCGTGTGATCTCCCGCGCCCGGTCGGCACGGAAGTTATAAAAAATCACCACATCACCGGGACGAACCAAACCTTTCGGTTTTCCCTCCTGATCCAGGATTACCGTAGGTACTACAAACTCATCGGTCACCTCATTTGCATAAGATTCTCTAACAGCTTTAGTTGCAGATGAGGCTTTTTCCCCTTCACCATACACAATGGCCTGGAAGGCTTTCTCCACACGCTCCCATCTTTTGTCCCGATCCATGGCATAATATCTTCCGCTTACAGTGGCTATCTCACCAACACCCAACTCACTGCACTTCTGCTCTAAGCTCTCAATATAACCCAAACCACTGGTCGGAGGAACATCACGACCATCCAGAAAAGCGTGAATATAAACCTTTTTCAACTGACAGCACTTAGCCATCTCCAGAAGAGCATAAAGGTGGGTCAGGTGGCTGTGCACACCACCATCGGAAAGCAGGCCGAAAAGATGCAGAGAGCTTCCTTTTTTCTTTGCCCTCTGCATTCCCTCCGCTAAAACGGAATTATGATAAAACTCGCCGCTTTTGATGGACCTGCTGATCCTTGTAATATCCTGATAGACCACCCTCCCAGCACCGATATTAAGGTGGCCTACTTCCGAGTTCCCCATCTGCCCTTCAGGTAGTCCTACTCTTTCTCCTGATGCTATTAACAATGTATGGGGATTGCTTTTCTGAAGCTGTGTAAAATATGGTATTTCAGCTAGCCGCAGGGCGTTTCCCCTTTGTTCAGAGGAAATCCCCCAGCCATCAAGAATTACCAGCACTAATGGGCTTTTCAAACACTTTTCCCCCTTATTTCTGCTGTGGACTGTATAATTGCTACAAATTTATCGATATTTAAGCTGGCTCCACCTACCAGTAGTCCATCGATCTCTTCTTCATTCATAAAAGAAGGGGTGGATTCAGGTGTCACACTTCCCCCATAAAGAAAACGAAGCTGGGAAGCAAATTCTTCTCCATACATCTCAGCAACCTGTTCCCGCAGGGCTTTGATGACCTCTACAGCATCCTCTGGGGTTGCTGTCTTCCCGGTTCCAATAGCCCAAACAGGCTCATAAGCAACAACGAGAGATGGTGGCTGGCCCTCCCTGATACCGGATAGCCCAGCCTTCAACTGTTCCAGGCAGTGCGGTACTGCCTTTCCGGCCTCCCGAATTTCCAGCTTCTCCCCCAGGCACAAAATAGGGCACAACCCACAGTTAACAGCAGTAACCAGCTTGTTGGCGATTACTTCATCGGTTTCTCCAAAATGAGTACGGCGCTCTGAGTGCCCCAGTATAACATAACGGCAGCCAAGGGCTTGCAACATGGGAGCGGATACTTCTCCAGTATAAGCACCCTTTGTTTCCCAGTGCATGTTTTGAGCGCCCCAGGCAATATAACTACCTGCAAGCTCAGAAGCAACTGCAGCAAGTGCAGGGAAAGGAGGACAAATGAGAACCTCCACACTATCCTCCTTTGTCACCCTCTCCCGCAGCAGTTTAGCAAAATTCCCCGCTTCGGCAGGTGTTTTATTCATTTTCCAGTTGCCTGCTATCAAAGGCATCCTTTTGGTTTTCACTATAATGAGCTCTCCTCCCTTAAATTATTGACCGGTTTCACCATACCGGTGCCACATGATCAATAGTTCGCTCCTCAAGTCAACATTCTAGTCTCTCAAGAGAACGGCAACTCCAGGCAATTCTTTGCCTTCCAAAAACTCTAAGGAGGCGCCTCCACCTGTAGAGGCATGGGTTACCTGCTCTTTAAGCCCATACTTTTCCAGTACCGCCAGGGAGTCACCACCACCCACCACAGATACCAGTCCTGGATGGGTCAAGGCCCTGGCTACTGCTTCACTTCCACCTGCAAATTCATCCTTTTCAAAAACACCCATTGGCCCATTCCAAAAAGCGGTTTTCGCTTTTTTAATCAATTCGGCATAACACTCTGCTGTGCGGGGACCGATATCCATGGCCTTCCAGCCATCTGGCACCTTTTGGGAATCAACAATCTTTACTTCCCCCTCTTCTCCAGTGGTTACCCGCAGGTCCACAGGAAGTTCCACCCGTACTCCCCGCTCTTTTGCTTTATTAAGAAAATCTGCCGCAAATTCCAGGTGGTCCTCATCAACAAGGGAGTCTCCCATCTGGGCTCCTTGAGCCTTTAAGAAGGTATTGGCCATTCCACCGCCCAAAAGGATGGCATCCACCTGTCCTAAAAGATTATTGAGAACCCCGATTTTGTCACTTACCTTTGCCCCACCAAGCACAGCCACAAAGGGATGATCCGGATCAGTAAGGATACTGCCCAATGCTTTGATCTCCTTTTCCATCAACAGACCTGCAGCTGCAGGCAGATATGAAGCAACCCCTGCAGTGGAGGCGTGAGCCCGGTGGGCTGTTCCGAAGGCATCATTGATATAGATCTCTGCCAGTGAAGCCAAACTCTTGGCAAACTCGGGGTCATTTTTCTCTTCTTCAGGGTGAAAGCGCAGGTTTTCTAATAGCAGGACCTCCCCCGGTTTGAGCTCTTCTGCAGCTTTAGCTACTTCAGGGCCAATGCAGTCATCCACTTTTTTTACTGGTTTTCCCAAGAGTTCTCCTAAACGCCGCGCCACATCATCCAGTCTGAGTTGATCCACCACTTTACCCTTGGGACGCCCCAAATGGCTCATCAGGATCACTGCTGCCCCAGCACCCAGAAGGTATTCTATTGTTGGCAGGGTAGCTTTGATTCTGCTGTCATCAGCTACCTTCCCCTGCTCATCTAAAGGAACATTAAAATCAACACGCACTAAAACCTTTTTGCCTTTTATGTCCAGACTCTTAATGGTTTTTAGGTCCAATTATTGACGCCACCTTTCCTTTTACAGTCCCTTGCCTGCCATATAAAGGGCGAAATCAAGCACTCTCAGAGAATAGGCCCACTCATTATCATACCAGGCAAAAACCTTGGCCATGGTATCCCCGATCACCATAGTGCAGGGACCATCCACAATGGCTGAGTGGGGATCGCCATTATAGTCCCTGGAAACTAGAGGTATATCTGAATAAGCCAAAATTCCCTTCAGTTCACCTGCTGCTGCATCTTTAAAGGCCTGGTTGATCTCTTCAACAGTTGCTGCTTTACCCAACTCCACAACCAAATCCACTAATGAAACATTGGGTGTGGGTACACGTACCGCTATTCCTGTCAGTTTCCCCTTCAACTCAGGCAGCACCAAGGCAACCGCTTTGGCAGCTCCGGTTGTTGTGGGAATCATTGATTGAGCAGCAGCCCGAGCACGGCGCAGGTCCTTATGTGCAAGATCCAAGACCTGCTGATCATTAGTATAGGCGTGGGTTGTGGTCATTAAACCCCGTACAATGCCGAATTTATCATTGAGAACTTTGGCTACAGGTGCCAGGCAGTTGGTAGTGCAGGATGCATTAGATATGATATGGTGATTGGCTGGATCGTATTTATCCTCATTGACCCCCATAACTACAGTAAAATCCTCATTTTTTGCCGGTGCTGTGATGATAACCTTTTTCGCTCCAGCATCCAGGTGCGCAGAAGCCTTTTCCTTATCACGGAACTTACCGGTGGCTTCCACAACTATCTGTACACCCAAATCCCCCCAAGGAAGGTTATGAGGATCCTTTTCTGAGAAAACCTTCACCGGCTTACCATTGATCACGATCTCATCTCCTGAAACCTTTACCTCACCAGGAAATGTACCGTGAACAGAGTCATATTTAAAAAGGTGAGCATTGGTTTCAGCATCGGTCAGATCATTGATAGCCACAACATCGATATCCTGTTTTTCAGCGGCTGCCCGCATAACTAACCTACCAATCCTTCCGAATCCATTGATACCAACCTTTACTGCCATTAAGACATCCTCCCTCCAAAAATAAAAATATTGTTTTCACTCGATAACAATAGTATGTGATTTTATCTGCATTATATAGGTCTTGTGTCATCCAGCGGCATCTATGAACTCAAAAAAAGCATCTGCCGGGCAGGTGATACTTATAACTATTCCATACTATTTGCCTGATATACTGCTACATCATTTACTAAAAAACACCTATATAATACATAACATTTCAAATAAAATTATATACTATTTGATTGGCAATGCAACCCAGAAATTGGCGAGGCAAATTAAAAAGGCGCATTCACAGCGCCTTGGATTTTTATATTATTTTTTATATATTAGCGGTAGCGTTTTCGCTGACGCATAGGAGGAATACCTATTTCCTTTCTATATTTCGCTATAGTTCTACGGGCGATATTAATCCCTTTGCTAGTCAGCATTTCACAGATCTGCTGATCACTATATGGTTCATAGGGATCTTCCCCTTCAACTATTTCTTTGATGAGCTGTTTGATGGTTTCAGTAGCCACCATTTTGCCAGCTGCTGCATTTTCCACCCCACTGGTGAAAAAAAACTTTAGCTCAAACAGACCCTGGGGTGTTTGGATATACTTGTTGGCAATAGCCCTGCTCACAGTGGATTCATGCATATCTGCCTTTTCTGCAATATCTTTGAGGTTAAGGGGTTTTAGATATTTGATACCCCGATCCAGAAACTCCCGCTGGTAGTCAACTATACACTGAACCACACGGTAAAGGGTAAGCCTTCTCTGTTCAATACTGCGGATCAGCCAAAGAGCGGATTTCATTTTATCTTGTATAAACTCAACGGTCCCTGAATCACAGTTATTTTTCTGATTGATGAGGAGCTGATAATTTCTGTTAATTTTTAGGCGGGGTACAGCTACATCATTAACAATAATAACATATTCATCATTTACCTTTTCCACAACTACATCTGGGGTAATATAGCGGTTATCGCCGGGCAGGAAATTGCGCCCAGGTATAGGGTCAAGTGATTTGATTAAATCAGCCTGTTGCTGCACTTCCTGCACTGTTAGTCCCAGGCTTGAGGCAATCTTCAGCAAATTTCCGTTGGCAATATCATTCAAATAGCAATCAACAATCTTCTCTATAAGGGGGGTGCGCTGCCCCCGCTGCTCCAGCTGAATAAGCAGGCATTCCTTAAGATCACGGGCACCTACCCCAGGGGGATCCAGGCTCTGAATCATTTTGAGAACCCGTTCAAGAGCATGCTGCCCATATCCTGATATCAAACTGGCATCTTTAAGGCTGATATTCAGATATCCCCGGTCATTGATGTTCCCAATAAGAAATTCGCCGATTTCCATGTCTTCAGGTTCGGAAAGGACAAGACGCAATTGGAGGTACAAATGTTCATGCAGAGTGGGGATTTGGGGAACAAAATGTTCGAGGTTGTACTGTTCTTTTTCCTCCTGTTCTGCCCATGCCCGATCAAAGGAACGGTCAATCTGACCGCACTCAGCAAGATAATCACACCACTCCTGAGTAAAATCATCTTTCTTCTTATCAGTTGGCGGCTTCTCCTCTGCTTCTTCTTCTGACAGCTCAAGAAGTGGATTTTCCAGAAGGGCATTCTCTATATACTGTGCTAGATCCATCGATGATAACTGCAGTACCATGATTGCTTGGCGAAGCTCTGGTGTCATGATCAGCTTCTGCGTTTGTTCTAGCTTCATACCATAACTCAAACGCATTATAATAACAACCCCCCAACCTTTATCACTGTTATAATTCTCTTTTCATTGAAGGATTCCTTCTTCCCCCTATTAAGATATGATATCTGTCTTACTGTGATTAATTGTTCGGGGTTCCATCCCTCTTTACCATACTCTGCTTTTTTCGCAGTTGGTCTGCAATCCGGCTGATTTCCCGGAAACGATGATAGACACCAGATTTGCTCAAAGAAGGGGTAAGCAGTTTTCCAAGATCTGACAGGCTAGCCTCCGGATGCAGTAAACGCAGTTCGGCCAGCTCCCGTAAGGCAGGTGGCAAGACGCCCAAACCAGCTAATGACTGGATCTCCTCGATCACTGCAACCTGTTTTAGGCCAGCCTCCACCGATTTTTCCAAATTAGCAGTCTCACAATTGACCAGCCTATTAACCTGGTTGCGCATATCTTTTATGACACGGCAGTTTTCCACTTGCAGAACAGCCTGATTGGCTCCGATGATTCGCAAAAACTCTACAACCTGATCTGCTTCTTTAAGATAAAGCTCATAGCCATCGCGGTGCTTCCTGGTGTTTGGATTTACACCAAAAGAGGTCAGGGCTCTGATAGCCTCATTCGCTCCGGCCGGGGTTTTAAAGAATAATTCCAAATGATAAGCATTTTTAGGGTTCCCGACAAAACCACTGCCCAGAAAACAGCCCCTTAAAAATGCTTTTCTGCAGCAGTTCTTTTCCAGGATATTGGGATCAAGGGTATCCATCAAATGCTGCTTCCTATCAACAAAGCCCAAATCCTGAAGCAGATTATGTTCCTGCTGCATTAAGGGAATCTGTACTGTAAACAGACGGCGGCGGCGAGGTCGGGAATAGCGGTTGATGGTGATCAAGCTTTTCCACCCCAGATTCTTGGATAGCAGAAAAATGCGCCTGGCCACCACAGCAGCCTCTGTTTCCATTACCAGTATCTTTTGCTTACCGAGGCGGACAACACCCAACACCCTTGCTAGAGCTGCTAGTTCCGCCTGCTGACAACACTGATGCTCTATAGGCAGCCGCGCCACCTCACCCTTTACCTGCATAGAAAATGACATCACTGATCACCCTTTATTAATTACAGAAAGCGCCGCCAAGGCCAGTTTCTCCGGGTCATGGCGCACCAATTCCTGCTCATTTAGCAAATCTCCCCGCCAAACCTTAACCCCCATTCTTTGCAGAGTGCGCAGGTCCACAGCTACTGGTTCAGCCCCTTCTCTGGCATACTTTTCAAGACGCACAGGGGCGATTCTTTTATTATTAATTATTATATAATCCAACCAACCCTCTCCCAGATGATTGTAAATAGCAGCCAGATGATCTGAAGCCTTAAAACCAGAGGTTTCCCCCGGCTGGGTCATAATATTACAAATATAGCATTTTACCGCACGGGTCTGTTTAACCGCCAGGCTGATTTCTGGGACTAATAAATTGGGCAAAACACTGGTAAAGAGACTTCCTGGGCCTAATAGGATCAGATCTGCTTGCTTGATAGCTGCAGCCGCCTCCGGTACTGTCTTGCAGTTAGCAGGGCTTAGAAAAACTCTTTTTATGGGGGTATCTGCCTTAGCTATCCTGCTCTGCCCAAACATATGTGTGCCATCAACCAGTTCTGCATTCAGTGTCACATGATCCAGGGTAGAGGGTACAACCTGCCCACAGACATTAAGCACACTGCTTATCTCCTGGATAGCTGTCTGAAAATCACCGGTTATATCAACCAAGGCGGTGATCAGCAGATTTCCCAGACTGTGTCCCGCCAGGCCTTTTCCCTGACCGAAACGGTAATTAAACAGCTTTTCCATAAGAGACTCTGTTTCTGATAAAGCCACCAGGCAGTTGCGGATATCCCCCGGCGGCAGTATACCGAATTCTCCCCTTAGCCTCCCTGA
Source organism: Syntrophomonadaceae bacterium (assembly GCA_012516535.1). Lineage (GTDB taxonomy): Bacteria > Bacillota > DSM-12270 > Thermacetogeniales > Thermacetogeniaceae > DTU068. Next base: position 67,309 of record JAAYWP010000013.1, read on the forward strand.
ACTCCCCCCGTCATCTGCCACAGTCACAATAGCAGTAATATTGGAAGTATACTTTTTCAGCCCACGCAGCAGAACAGGAAGCCCTGTGCCACCACCAAGGGCAGCGATACGGGGTCCCCGCTTCAAGGTCCGGCTGCGGAAAAATCCAGTGCAGAAACGAGCTATATCCCGCACCTTCATCATGATCTATCCACCTTTGCCCTGGGAAGATCCCGGTGGTGAACAAACAAATGGTATCCTTCCTTCTCTAATATCTCAGCCAGACTCTCGGCGAGAACCACGGATCTGTGTTGCCCACCAGTGCAACCGATAGCCACCACCAGATGGGTTTTCCCTTCATTGATATATAAGGGCAGCAGAAAGAGCAGCAGATCGCTGTAAAGGCGGAGGAAGCTTTTGGTTTCCTCATGTAAAAAAAGATATTCAACAACCCTCTGATCCAGTCCTGTACAGTTCTTTAATTCTTCAACATAATTTGGATTGGGAAGAAAGCGAACATCCATTACCAGATCTGCGTCAAGGGGTATCCCGTACTTATAACCAAAAGAAATCAGAGTAACTGTAAACAGGGCACCATTATCCTGATCTGAGAATTTATCTTTAAGCTTCCTCTTCAGGTCATGGACGGTCATCTCAGTTGTGTCCAGGATAATGTCAGCTGCACCTCTCAGTTCTTCCAGTCGCTCACGCTCAGAGCGGATAGCATCCAGTACGGACCGATCCTCTTCCAGGGGATGCTGCCGGCGTGACTCTTTATAGCGCCTGACCAAAACAGCATCAGAAGCCTCAAGAAATAATAACTCATACTTAATCCCCTGTTCTGATAATTTTTGCAGTTCTTCACCCAAAGAATCAAAAAAGAGGGTGCCCCGCACATCCATTACCAGTGCTACACGGTTTACTTTGCCCAATGATTGCTGGCAGAGCTCTGTTATTTTGGGAATCAGCATCGGTGGCAGATTATCTATACAGAAAAAGCCAAAATCCTCCAAACATCTGAGAGCCTGGGTTTTGCCTGCACCGGAAAGCCCTGTTACAATTACCAGCCGGATCGGTTGCTCCTCCCCCATCTTTTCTCCCCTTCCTCTCCAGTTACGTGACTCTATCCCTAATACTAAGTTTATCATATGGACAGATTCATATATACCCCTCAACTGCTCCCAACTTTGTACAAAAAAAGCACAGAAACTGTGCCTTTGATCATTGTTGTTCAGCTTTTGTAGTACAGCCCCATCAACTCAAGGCCCTATAAATCTTTTTTTGATGAAATAGACTGCAAATACTAATAAAAGAATCACTAAAACCGCAACAGTAATCATTGTATAATAATCCAGATAAGAAGCGATTATTCCCCAGGTCTCTCCCGCCAAGCTGCCTAAATAAACAAGCGCAGAATTCCAGATGAAGGTGCCCAGGATCGTCAAAAGCAAAAAAGTACCCAATTTCATCTTAGCCATCCCTGCTGGTATAGATATTAAACTTCGTACAATGGGAACAAATCTGCAAAAAAATACTGCTCGATTACCATACTTGTTAAACCATTTCCCTGCTGTTCTCACATCTTCTGCTTTCAGATGCAGCATCTTTCCAAATTTGCTGTCAAATAACAGTTCAAGCCGGTTAATATTTAATACCCTGCCAAGAATATATAAGACAACTGCACCTAAAGATGAACCTGTTGTAGCAGAGAGAATAACCCCCCAAACAGTCATCCTGCTGCAGGTAGTCATAAAACCCCCAAAGGTCAGAATTATCTCTGATGGTATCGGTGGGAAAAAATTTTCTACTATGATCAATAAAAAAACACCGAGATAACCAAACCGGTTGATGATATCTATAACAAAATCCTCCATTATTGCCTCCGCCCAGCCACATAATTTCCTCTGTCAAATATATTAAGACTCACTCTCAACGAGCATACCTTATCTAAATAGCTATGTAAAGTGCACTTCTTTGTTAAAAAATAAAACAGCAGCCCCTTACATAGATGGAATTTTTTTAGAAAATAGATAAAAAAAGAATGAGTAACGAAAAGCCCTGTGCTATAATTTTTGTCTAGGTGGTTATATGTTTATTAAAAAGTATATTAACACAGTTTTTATTATAATAGGCACAATCTCTGTTTGTTTAGGAGTTATAGGTATTTTTGTTCCGGTGCTCCCTACAACACCTTTTCTGCTACTGGCTGCTGCTTGTTACACCAGGGGTTCCAAAAAGCTCTATGAGCGGCTGATTAACCACCCGGTGCTCGGCGAATATATTAAAAACTACAGGGAAGGGCGGGGTATTCCGCTCCACGCAAAAATACTGGGTATATCACTGCTCTGGCTGACCATAGGGTATTCAGTGTTATTTGTTATTGAAAACATTTTACTGCGCATCCTGTTAATCATCATCGCCATATGTGTTACCATCCATTTAGTATCCATTAAAACATTTCGCAATAACCCACACAAATGATCCAAACCATTAACTTCAATCATCAGATGGATTTCCCGACTGTAACTGGTCCCAGGCATATGCTGCCGCACCCAGCAATCCTGAACGCCCCTTCAAAGCTGCTGGGATTATCTTCAGTTGTTCCCGGTAGGGTGGGTAAGTTCGCCTGTATGCTTCATCATAGGCGGGTTCAAGCAGCAGTTCCCCTACCCCGCAGGCAACCCCCCCACCGATGATAAACACCTCAGGATTTAACAGATTGGCCACACTGGCGATGGCCCTCCCCAGATAACGGCCGGCAGCTGCCAGTATTTCCCTGGCCTCTGGATCACCTTCCAGTGCTGCTTTACCTACAGCACGGGCATCCACTCCTTCTATACCTTCAGTTGCAGCCAGTATGCCTTTGCCCCTGCCAGCTCTCACCAGCTCTCTGGCATCTCTCATAATGGCACAACCTGATGCTAACCCTTCCAGGCAGCCCTGATTTCCACAGGAACAGACCTGGCCATGAGCATCAACAATCATGTGGCCAAACTCCCCAGCCCCACCGAATGCACCCCTATAAAGCTGGTTGTTAAGAATCAACCCACCCCCTACTCCGGTGCTCACAGTTATATAAACAAGATCCTGATACCCCCGGCCTGCACCGTAACGATGCTCTCCCAGGGCAGCCAGGTTGGCATCATTATCCATCCAAACCGGAAGGTTAAATAATTTCTCCAAGGCCCTTTTCAGATCAACATCTCTCCATTTAAGGTTGGGTGCAAACAGAATAACACCTTTTTCCGAGTCAATATATGCAGGTACGGCAACACCGATACCCAAGGGTTGCTCACCGGAAGGGCACACACACTTTAGGCTGTTAGCGATGCGCTCAATAACTGCCTCTACACCTTCCTCTGGTCCAGTAAGGCATTTATCTTCACAAATAATCTCTCCATTCCTGCCCACCAGTGCCGAATAGATTTTAGTGCCACCCAAATCCACAGCCAGCACCTTATCCATGGGTTACCTCCTAAACTCAAACATCCAACTATTTTACTATAAAAACACGGCTTTCCCTGAGGTAAGCGTCCAGCATCTCTCGATATTCTTTCTGTCTGGAAAGGTGATCCTCTCTGCCCAAAAGGGAGTAGGCAATCCTTTTACCCTCCTCCACCCCTGGCTGGTCATATGGGTTAACATTAAACAGATTGGCCACAAAAATGGTCAATGCCTCATATAAATAGAACAGCCCCCCCAGGGCAGCGGCAGATGCTTCCCTGATCGTGATCCGGTAACAGGGATGACCAGCATTTACCAAACTCACTTCTGTAACCATCTGCTCGATATACAGTTGCTCCTGCAAGGTATGTCCATCAAAATAAGCGTATTCTACCTCAGAGGGAAAAGCCCCTTTAATTTTCGGGTCCTCAGGCACATGATGGATCCTGATAAATCCAAAGATCTTATCAGCTGCCCCTTCCTTAAATAATTGGAGAAGAGAATGCTGATCAGTTGTCCCCAAGCAGGAAAGGGGTGTTGCTCCTAATTTAACTTCCTCTCCGGTCAAGGTCACCCTTTTCCCTAAACTCTCCGCCCATAGCTGCATAAACCAAAGCCCGAACTGCTGCAGTAGGTCACTATAGTTGAACAGCACATGGATGGTTCTCCCTGCCTGGAAATGCTCATAAATTGCTCCGCCCAAAACCAGCAGCGGGTTCTCCTCTGATGGTTTTGTGGTCAACAGCTTGTGTACGGCACCTGCCCCCTCCAGAAAACCCCGGCAGTCGATCCCTGCTAGCTCTGCTGGGAGAAAACCCACAGGAGACATGACCGAATATCTCCCCTGCAGATTTTTGGGAAAGCTGAACAGATAACAGCCCAACTTTTTAGCAATACGATTGATCCCATTGTCTCCGGGATCACAGATGATCACAATATCCCGCTCATCCCCGCCTGCCTCTTTGTATTTGTTATAGAAATAGATAAAATTAGCAGCAGTCTCTGCAGTTGAGCCTGATTTGCTGGTATAAACCAATGCAGTTTTGCGGAAATCCAAAATCCTCTCTAATTGGGATACTGTAGCCGGATCTATATTATCCAAAACAAAGAGGCGCGGCTTCTGCTGCTCCATCAGATAATAACAGCCATACAAAAACTGCAGCATTGCCTTGGTTCCCAGAGCTGAACCACCGATTCCCAGAATCAGGATGTTTTCATATTTTTCCCGCAGCTTCATAGCAGTGGATTTTAGCTCAGCAATGGTCTCCTCATCCAGGAAAGAAAGTGTAATGGGATTCCTCTTTTCCCGCAGCTCATCCTGAAATCTGCTAAAGGCATCTTTGATCTCAGAACTGAAACCACCCCCCGTTTTTCCTATCAGGTGACCAGTATCAATAACCATCAACTCATCCATGGGTTTACTCCTTTCTATTGGTAACAAGAGCCAGCATGTATCTTAACTATATTAGTGGCCTTAATTCCTCCAATATATACTTTTTACCTTTTCGGTGCCATGCTTGCTTTATTGCCTTATTCTAAAACTATTCCCACCTCTAACCTCTCACTTCCCACCTCTCATTCAGCTAGGCTTGCCTTATTGCTAATCTCTTTTCCGGCTTCCGGCACCTACTTCTGCAGCCTGGCCATTGTCAACATCATGGGCATCGCCCACTATTGTCCAACGACTAACCACCAACCACTAACCACTAAATAACTACCTTTCCGCAGCCCGGAGAACCAGTTTTTCCAGTATCCGAGCCACACCATCCTCATTATTGGAGGCGGTAATATATTTTGCTCTCGAACGCACCTCTGGATAGGCATTGGCCACAGCAACACTGCATCCTGCAAAATCCAGCATCTCCAAGTCATTATAGCTATCCCCGCAGGCCATAACCTCCTCCCGGCTGACCCCTAACCAATCTGCCAACTTTTTTAATGCCGTTCCCTTGGTGGCTTTGGGGTGGTTAACTTCCAGATAGGTTGGTTTGGATTTGGTCAGGTGAGCATCCAGTCCTTCTCTCTGTAAAATTTCCCGCACTTCTTGTAATGATTGCTCAATCAACTGCTCCTCCTGAATGAGCAGCAGCTTATAGGGAAGTCCGCCTTCCAGAAGTTTCTCTAGGTCATTCACTCTGGTAAAAGGAACCCCAGCCAGCTGCTCATAATGCTCCCCTACCGGTGTGACCCGTTCCACATAGATCTTGTCCTCCAGATAAAAATTCACATGAACCTGTTTCTTGCGACCGTACTGGATTATCAACCTGGCTACCTCTTCACTAAGCGGACACTCATAAATAACCTCCTCTGAAAAAACACTCTTAACTAGCGCCCCCTGGTATGTGATGATCGGTACATCAAAACCAAGCTGTTCTGCATAAGGCCTAGCCGAAGGCAGCATCCGGCCAGTGGAGATGGTCACCACAACACCACTCTTCCTCACCCGGCGCAGGATTTCCTGTGTGTACTCTGATATGGTCAGATCATCCCGCAAAAGTGTATCATCAAGGTCAACAGCAACCAGTTTAATCCTCTGCATTCTTTGCCTCCGCTTTATTGTGTATTGTGATTATACCCTCCGGATATATGCCGCCACATATTAATTATATATGCTGCTACTAGTTTAACATATCAGCAGCTGTTAGTTGGAAGTAACAGCAAGGACAAAGGCCATAAACAGTCGCTTTTTTTATCAGGGAGACAGGCTCAAGGAGTATTGAGATCAGCAGACATGCGGATTAAACAAAAAAGCCGTTAAGGAAATTTGTTCCTCAACGGCTCTTCCAACCATATTAGTGCAAATATCAGTTTTTGGTATGATTCTATACTAAAATAGTATAGTTTATGCCGCAAATTTATTATGAAGGAGGATGCCCTATTTTAAATTTTGCTTCATATATTCCTTCAACTGTTCAAAATTGTATTTGTCAAATTCCTGGGATATAGTTTGCTGAATAGATGCTAGAACGTGGTGTACCGGACAGTGCTCTGTCGCTTGCTTATTACAATAGTCAGGGTCAATAAGGCATTTGTTGATGCGGATAGAACCTTCTACTGCTTCAAGGACATCTTTTAGTGTGATATCAGCCGGAATTTTGCCTAGGGCATATCCCCCTCCCACACCTTGATACGATTTTACAATCCCCGCCTTAGCCAAACTGCGCAGAATTTTAAGCAGAAAGCGTAATGGTATATGCTGATTTTCAGCGATAACCTTGGCCTCAACTATTTCACCTGGCTGCAGCAAGGAAAGATAAAGAACTGCTCTGAATGCATAATCAGTTGCTTGATTTAAAATCAAATAACTGCCTCCAAAAACTATACCAAAATAGTATTGTTTAATAATATTATAACTGCCACTTCACATTGAGTCAAGGGCTTTAAAGTGCTCAAATGTAAAAATTACGCATCAGATAAATATTATTCACAATCATTTAAGACTGTTCAGCATCTCTTTTCAAGAATTCGTATAGAACCTCTGCTGTCCTTCTGTTCATCCCCGGCACAGCGGCTAATTCCTCTACAGATGCCCTGCGTATCCGAGCGAGAGAACCGAAATGCTTTAATAAGGCTTCCTGTCTTTTCCTGCCGATACCAGGGACTTGAGTTAAGACAGATGCCTTCAATCTGCGTTGGCGCAGTTTTTCTTGGTAGCTGAGGGCAAACCGGTGTGCTTCATCCCTAGCCTGCTGCAGCAGGTGCAATCCTGGGTGACTGTGAGGAAGAAGTAAGGGTGCAGAGCGCCCAGGCAGATAGATCCCTTCCTCTTTCTCAGCCAGAGCAACCACATCAAGAGGTGGGACATCTGACCGCTGCAGAACCTCCAGTGCTGAACTGAGCTGGCCTTTACCCCCATCGATGACAAGCAGATCAGGCAGACCCTTATTCTTTATCCTGCGCCTCACAACCTCCCTGATGGCAGCATAATCATCACCACATACCTTTTCCTTGATCCGGTAGTGCCTGTATCCCTTTTTATCAGGCTGTCCATCAGTAAAACGGACCAGAGAGCCTACTGTCTCCTGGCCAGCCAGATGTGAGATATCGATGCACTCTATTTTTCTGGGCGCTTTTTCCAAACCCAGAGTCTCCTGCAGCGCCATTACCAGTGCCCTACCCTTTTCCTGGGTTTTTAAGGAGCGCCTGTATCTCTGTTCAGCCATAAAGCCGGCATTTTCCAAAGCCATCTCCGTCAGTTCTTTTCCCCGCCCACGCTTAGGAAACCGGATCTCCACTTTTCTCCCCTTAAGATCAGCCAGCCAATGCTCAAGGAGTTCAGCTTCATCCAGCGGAGAACTCACCAAAATCGCAGCAGGTATCTCCCTTCCATTCTGATAGTAATTTTTGATAAATGAAGCGAGAACTTCACCTGCAGGTGTTTCCTCTGCTGAGGAAAGAAAGTAGTGTTCCTGAGCAACCACTTTCCCACCACGGGCGCGGAGTAAAAAAACACACACCTCATCCCCGTACGTCCCCACCGCCAGCACATCCTGGTCACTGCCTGTTGCCTGAGCCACCCTCTGCTGTTCATGTAGTTTTTTCAGTGCCTCCAACTGATCGCGCAGCCGGGCAGCCTCTTCAAAATCCATCCTCTCTGCAGCATCTTTCATCTGCTGGTGAAGGTTTTTTTCCACTTCACTGGTTTTTCCCTTTAAGAAAAGAACTAACTGCTCGATCATCTCCCTGTATTTTTCAGGGGACACATTCCCTACACAGGGTCCCAAACACTGTTTGATCTGGCCGTTGAGACAGGTTCTGCTGCGGGGAGCCAGCCTGCGGTCAGAACAGGAGCGAAACGGGAAAAGCCTGCGCAGGAATGTTAAGGTTTCCTTGACCGCGCCAACATTAGGGTAAGGGCCAAAATAGCGGGAACCATCCCTTACTAGCTTGCGGGTCATCATCACCCTGGGAAATTCCTCTGCAGTCACCCTTATATAAGGATAGGACTTGTCATCCTTAAGCATAATGTTGTATTTAGGCCTGTACTCTTTGATCAGATTGCACTCCAGAACCAGGGCTTCAGCCTCAGTATCAGTGATGATATACTCCAGATCTGCGGCTTCCTCCATCATTTTCCTGATCCGTTCGATCAGCCCCCTCGGCTGAAAATAGGACCGCAGGCGATTAGGGAGAGAGACCGCCTTGCCCACATAGATAACCCTCCCGGATCTATTGCGGAATATATAAACCCCCGGACGGTCGGGGATCAGATCGATCTCTTTTTTCAGTTCTTCTACACTTTTAGTAGATCCCATATCTTTCACCCTTTTCCTAAGGAAGCGGGGAAGCAGGGGGTCGTTCTTTTCGCTCCCTGTTATTGCTTCCTGTCCACGGTAGGACAGTCTCCCCCGTTCGGTCGATTTATCCCTGCCGGTGCAGCGACCTGTGAAGGTTGTTACTTGCCCTTGACGAAGGAGCAGTTAACGGCAGCCAAAGCGAAACATGGATGTTGAGCTAGGCGACTCTGCGCTATTGTATCGTCATAGGAGCCATTTGGCTGTCATCTGCGACGAGTCTTAGGGCAAGTTCAACCGGAGCTCATGTCGCAAGCGGCAGGGAATGTGACAAGGGGTGTGACAAGGGGACGGGGGTCGCGTCATCATGCATATATATTCCAGAAGTGAGTCAAAGTCACCGTCCCCTTGACTCAGTCCCCTTGACTCAGGGGGACAGTCCCGGTGATCGGTTCGATCAGTCAACCTGTCCCCCTGCTGGCGCGATCACCCAACCTGTCCCCCTGATCGGTCTGAGCGGTCGGTTAACCGCTGGCCAAAGAGGTCTTATCAGCCCGGCGCCTAGTGGGACAGGAAACCTGCAGCACCTCTTTTAGATAACGCCCTGTATGGGAGTGGGGACAGTTAGCTACCTCCTCAGGTGTGCCTGTGGTCACCACCTGTCCTCCCCTGTCTCCCCCTTCGGGGCCCAGGTCTATAATATAGTCGGCTGTTTTGATCACATCAAGATTGTGTTCAATGACAATAACCGTATTCCCGCTCTCCACAAGCCTTTCCAATACCAGCAGCAGTTTTCTGATGTCATCCTTATGTAGCCCTGTTGTAGGCTCATCCAGGATATAAAGAGTGCGGCCATTGCTGCGCCGGGACAGTTCTGTAGCCAGTTTGACCCGCTGGGCCTCTCCACCTGACAGAGTTGTTGCAGGCTGCCCCAGTTTGATATAGCCCAAACCCACATCCACCAGGGTCTGCAGTCTCCGGCTTACCTTGGGTATGTTTTGGAAGAACTCATTTGCTTCACTGACTGTCATGTCCAGGACATCTGCAATGTTCTTCCCTTTGTATTTAACCTCCAGAGTCTCACGGTTGTAACGTTTTCCCCTGCATTCCTCACAGGGGACATAGACATCAGGCAGGAAATGCATCTCGATCTTGATAATGCCATCACCGCGGCAGGCTTCACAGCGGCCCCCGCGCACATTAAAACTGAACCGGCCAGGACGGTAGCCCCGCATTCGAGCCTCCGGTGTCAGAGAAAAAAGCTCCCTGATCCCATCAAAAGCCCCTGTATAGGTAGCAGGGTTCGATCTGGGAGTGCGCCCGATAGGGGACTGGTCAATTTTGATTACTTTATCGAGATGCTCGATACCGTGCATTTCCTGGAAATCACCGGGGTGAGCCCGAGCCCTGTGCAGCTTTTGGGCCAAACCCTTATATATGATCTCATCCAGCAAAGTGCTTTTTCCAGACCCGGAAACACCTGTGATGCAAACAAAAAGCCCGAGAGGTATGTCCACATCGATGTTTTTCAGGTTGAATTCCCTAGCACCTATCACCCGCAGCCAGCGTTCCCCCGGTTTGCGCCTTCCTTCTGGCACAGGTATATCACGGCGCCCGCTCAAATACTGGCCTGTTATCGATTCCTCCACCTTAACCAGATCCTCCAGTGTGCCCTGGGCTACCACCTTGCCGCCATGCACTCCAGCACCTGGGCCGATATCGATGATCTCATCAGCATTGAGCATCATCTCTTCATCATGTTCAACAACAATCAGGGTATTTCCCAGGTCCCGCAGATCTTTAAGTGTTTTGATCAACCTCGTGTTATCCCTGGGATGCAGCCCGATACTGGGTTCATCCAGGATATAAAGAACACCTACCAAGCCAGAACCGATCTGAGTGGCCAACCTGATCCGCTGTGCCTCACCCCCGGCCAGGGTTCCTGCTGAACGGTCCAGTGTAAGGTAGTCAAGCCCCACATTGACCAGAAATCCCAGGCGGGCATCGATTTCCTTGATCACCTGTCCAGCGATCTGCTTCTCCCGCTCTGTAAGTGAAAGATTATTGATAAAGGAGCGGGCTTCTAAAATCGTATAACTTGTTAGCTCTGCGATGTTCTTTCCACCCACTGTTACAGCCAAACTTTCCGGGCGCAGCCTTGCACCCCCACAGCCTGGGCAGGGACGGGAGGTCATAAACTGCTCGATCTCCTCCCGTACATCCTCTGATTCTGTTTCCCGGTAGCGGCGCATCAGATGGTTGACAACACCTTCAAAAGTGCCGTACCAGGACCTGGTTTGACCAAAAGCATCCTCATAATGAAAGCGAATCCTCTCATCTGTACCATATAGGAGTTTTTCCTGAACTTCCTCTGGAAGGTCCTTATATGGAGTATCCCAACTGCAGCCATAGTGGTCCATAAAGGATTTCACTATCTGCGGGTAATAGTGCTTAGTGGAATGGGTCCAGGGAAGTAGAGCCCCCTCCCTGACAGATCTCTCCCTGTCCACCACCAGTTCAGGATCCACCTCCATCCTGTAGCCAAGGCCTGAGCATTCAGGGCAGGCTCCATAAGGACTGTTAAAAGAAAAAAGGCGGGGGGTGATCTCCACCAAACTGATCCCACACTGGGGACAAGCGAAATTCTGGCTGAACACAACTTCTTTCCCCTCAAGGGGTGCAGCCACAGCGATCCCTTCACCAAGCCCCAGAGCAGTTTCCAGAGAATCAGCTAGGCGGTTTTCCAATCCTGGACGCACCACTATCCTGTCAACAACCACATCTATATCATGTTTTTTATACCTTTCCAGGGTAATATCTTCATCAAGTTCCCGAATCTCACCATTAACCCGTACGCGGACAAAACCCTTTTTCTGAAGTTCTTGAAGAACCCTCTGGTGTTCCCCCTTTTTTCCACGAATAACAGGAGCCAGTATTTGAATCTTTGTACCCTCAGGGAAAGAAAGAATATGGTCCACCATCTGTGAAACTGTCTGCTGCTGTACAGGCCTGCCGCACTCAGGGCAGTGAGGCCTGCCGATACGAGCAAACAACAGGCGCAAATAATCATAGATCTCAGTAACAGTTCCTACAGTGGATCTGGGGTTGCGGCTGCCTGCCTTCTGGTCGATGGAAATAGCCGGGGAGAGCCCTTCAATATAGTCTACATCAGGTTTATCAGCTACCCCAAGAAACTGGCGGGCATAGGCAGACAGAGACTCCACATAGCGCCTCTGCCCCTCAGCATAAATTGTATCGAAAGCCAGTGATGATTTACCGGACCCGGAAATGCCGGTGATCACCACCAATTTATTACGGGGTATCTCCACATCGATATTTTTCAGATTATGGACCCGGGCTCCCTTTATTACGATCTTATCCCGCATCGGGAGGTGAACATTTTTATTAAATTTGGCACACATACTATTATGCCTCCCTGTCATATCCATTCCTGTTTATCTGTTCCTGCTTCCTGAAGTTTTCCGCCCCCTACTCTTACGAGACCGGGAAAGCAGTTCTTTGCGCAATTCTATCATCAGGTCCCGAGCCTCAGCAGCTCTTTCAAAGGCCAGTTCTCGAGCAGCCTTGCGCATCTCTTGTTCCATCTGAGAAATAAGCTTTTCCAGTTCAGTTTTGCTCATACTGGCCAAGGGCTTTCTGCCCAGATAAGATCCCTTTTCTTCGGCCACCTCAGCGGGAAGAGTGATCTCAATAACACCACGGACAGCCTTTTGGACAGTGCGGGGTGTGATGTTATGCTCTTTATTATATTTCATCTGGATACTACGTCTTCTGTTGGTCTCATCGATGGCCCGCCGCATAGAGTCGGTGATCTGATCTGCATACATGATCACCTTCCCCTCCACATTGCGGGCAGCCCGGCCGATGGTCTGAATAAGAGAGCGCTCAGAACGCAAAAAACCCTCTTTATCAGCATCAAGGATCGCTACCAGAGACACCTCTGGAAGGTCTAAACCCTCTCTCAGCAGATTGATACCTACCAAAACATCAAAAACTCCCAGGCGCAGATCCCTCAAAATATCCATCCGCTCCAGGGCGTTGATCTCAGAGTGCAAATAGCGCACTTTGATACCCAACTCCCGCATATAATCAGTTAGATCCTCAGCCATCTTTTTGGTAAGTGTTGTCACCAAGACCCGCTGCTTCTTTTCTACCCGCAAACGGATCTCTTCAACCAGGTCATCCACCTGATTTGTTGCACTGCGCACCTCCACCTCAGGGTCAACCAAACCGGTAGGGCGAACGATCTGCTCCACCACCTGGTGGCTGTGATCTATTTCAAAGTCTCCTGGGGTTGCGGAAACAAAAATAATCCTCGGCACCTTGGCTAAAAACTCATCAAAGCGCAGCGGTCTATTATCCAGAGCAGAAGGAAGTCGAAAGCCGTAGTCAACCAATGTTTTCTTCCTGCTGTAATCACCGGCATACATGCCATTGATCTGGGGTACAGTAATATGGGACTCATCGATGACAACCAGAAAGTCCTCCGGGAAAAAGTCCAGCAAACAGTAAGGAGGCTCCCCTGGTTTGCGGCCGGTCAAATGCCGGGAATAATTTTCGATCCCCTTACAGATCCCGATCTCCCGCAGCATTTCCATGTCATAGCGTGTGCGCTGTTCCAAACGCTGGGCTTCCAGCAGTTTTCCCTCTCTGCGCAGTTCCTCCAGGCGTTCTTCCAACTCCTGTTCAATCCCCTGGAGGGCCTTTTCCATCCTCTCCGGGGCTGTGACATAATGGGAAGCAGGGAAAATAGCCGCATGCAGGCGGCGGGCCAGTACCTCTCCGGTCAATGTATCTATTTCTAAAATACGGTCGATCTGATCACCGAAAAATTCCACCCGTAAAGCCCTCTCTGTAAAAGAGGCCGGAAAAATCTCCACTACATCCCCCCGTACCCGAAAGCGGCCTCTGGCGAACTCATAATCATTGCGCTGATATTGGATATCCACCAGCCGGGAGATCACCTGATCCCTGTCCACCTCCATATCCTGGCGCAGAGAGACAACCATATTCTTATAGTCTATTGGTGAACCCAGACCATAGATACAGGAAACACTGGCCACAATGATCACATCATCCCGCTCAAACAGGCTGGCAGTTGCCGAGTGGCGCAGTTTATCGATCTCCTCATTTAAAGATGAGTCTTTCTCTATATAGGTATCAGTCTGGGGTACATAAGCCTCAGGCTGATAGTAGTCATAATAGCTGACAAAATACTCCACAGCATTGTCGGGAAAAAACTCCCTGAATTCCCCGCAGAGCTGGGCAGCCAGAGTTTTATTAGGCGCGATCACCAAAGTAGGCTTTTGCACCTCCTGTATCACTCCAGCAATAGTAAAGGTTTTCCCTGACCCGGTCACACCCAGCAGGGTCTGAAAGGGCATCCCACTGCTGATCCCACTGCTCAACATCTCAATAGCCTTTGGCTGATCACCGGTGGGAGCAAAGGGAGATTTCAGGACAAATCCCATGAATGATACCCCCTGATCAAAATAGCCGCTGATTCCTAAAAGAAAAAACTCCCCAGGAATCTCCGGCCCCAGGACCGGTCAAGCGGCAAAACAAAAGTTCTCTTTTCGCATTATAACATAAAGGATTTATCTATCACAATAAGAGCTAGCTGTCGCGCGGAGGGACAGTCCCTCTGATCGCGCGCGGGGACTGTCCCGGTGATCGCGCGGAGGGACTGTCCCGGTGATCGGTCTGATCGGTCTAATAATAATGGGGTCAGGGGAAATAATAAAGGAAAAGAACTTCGGAGTGACTGGATTGAATGAGGCTCTTATTGTAACGGTGCGGGGGGTCATCGCCTTCTTTACACTGCTGATCTTTGCTCGTTTGTTGGGGAAACAGCAGATCAGCCAGCTTACCTTTTTTGACTATGTCCTAGGCATTACCATCGGCTCGATAGCCGCCAATCTGACTACAGACCTTACCAGCAGAGCCTGGCCCCACTGGGTGGGCCTGGCGGTGTGGACTCTACTTGTAGTGGCTTTACAGTGGCTGACCTTGAAGTGGCGGTATGCCTCCAAATATATCGATGGGGAACCAACTGTGGTGATCATGAACGGCAAAATCATGGAGGACGCCATGAAAAAACTGCGCTACCGTACCAGTGAACTCCTGGAACAGCTGCGTCAGAAAAATGTATTTGATATATCACAGGTTGAATTCGCAGTGCTGGAGGTCAATGGCCAGCTTTCAGTGCTGAAAAAATCACAGCATCAGCCGGTGACCCCAAAGGATCTCAACATTCCTACTGATTATCAGGGAATAGACACAGAATTGATCTATGATGGGGTTGTGGTAGAACAAAACCTGAAACAGGTTAACCTGGACCGAGCCTGGCTGGACAAGCAGCTGAAAAAACAGGGGATCTATGATCCCTCTGAGGTATTCCTGGCCAACCTGGATGCCCAGGGCAACCTGTATGTCGACAGGTATCAGGATCACCTAAAAAAACTTACAGATATCGGGGACTACCCTGGCCCACATTGAGGTGAAAAGTTATGAAAAAAATCATCTACTACCTGCTCCCAGTTGCTATGCTGGCTTTATTTATCGCCATCATGCTTTCCGGTTCCTACCTTAAACAGCCCTTTGGAGAGGATGATAACGTGCCTCATAAAATCGCTCTCGTCAAGGAACATGTCAGAAATGCAGACTGGGAAAGTGCCCAAAGGGAACAGAACAAGCTAGAAATAGCTTGGGAAAAGGTAACACGGAGGATCCAGTTCAGCATGGAACGAAATGAAATAAACCAGCTGGATATCAGCCTGGCTAGAGCAGGAGCAGCAATAACAGCTAAGGATCAAGCCGGAGCATTGATGGAACTCGAAGAAGCTGCCAGACACTGGCACAACCTGGGAAGATAAGAGACTCAAATATCCTGGTTAATTGACTGTTTCCCTGATTATCCTGGATATGATAGCATTGATCTCTTCTGCTGTCAGATACACCTCACCTTTCTCCAATTTTTTATAATATTCATCCAGTTCCTTTCCCGCTGCAGCAAGTTTTAATGTGATCTCTTCATAAGAGGTCCCTGAACAGCTGGCTACCTGCACACCCTTCCCCAAATCCCATACTGTATCCCCTGATAACAGCGACAGCTCACTATAACAGCATGTTCCATTGACAACTGCCACTAGGATCTCCGGGATAAACAGCACCACCAAATCAGATGGCTCAATAATGGAGTGATAGGCCTCCACAGTATATCTGCGGGATAGTGCCTCAACAAGGATATCACGCATAACAGAAGCTCCAGACCCTAAAGGGCCTTTGATCAGATAGCGCTTCTTACAAGAATCAAAGGGGAAATTCAGCCCTCCGGAAACACTCCCGGCAAAATAGTGCCTGAGGCAGGACGGTTTATCCTGAAATTCTTCTATCCAGAAGTTTGCGGCATACTGCTCCGATGCTGTGCTGCGGGTCCAGCCGCCTGCATGATAGGCCTCTCTGGCGGACTTTACAAATTTGAGAACTCTCTCATATATTGTACTCACATTATTGGGAACAGGACTTCCCGGTAACTCCACGATCACTGTTTCTAAATGAGCAGGAAAAAACTTCTGCATTGCATAGGGATGATTCCCGCTCATCACACCGAACCCCTGTGAGGGCACTGTCAATCCTTCAACCATTAAATGGTCCTCAGCCCGGTGATAATAATTGACACTATAGCCCCGGTCTGTCAGAGCCAACCCCAGTGACCGTAAAACCAGGCTCTGTATCCCGGCTGTATTCCCCTGAAGCAGATACAACCGCTTCAACTCCTGGAAATAATCTGGCCAAAAAGACAAATAACCTCTGCCTGTGAAAGCACTGGCAAAATAATGCCTGTTCCTTTTCATATTTAAGACCACCTGCTGTAGCAAAGCCAGGCAGCGCCTCACCCCCTATATTATTTGTACATATTATTAAACAGGGGGAGCTATGGTGACATTGTTTCTTTGTTGAAAACATGAAGAGCAGAAAAGAACTCAGTGCCAGCTAGGGCATCAATGGAATTTTTTTCGAAGGCGTTTGAGCAGATTCCTAAGAGGGCTTCCCATAACAAAATCCACATTAGGCAAGTCTCCTGGTTCAGGCACGGAAATTACGCCCAGAGATGAATCAATCTCCCGGCGGACCCGGACCCGCTTGGTCTCACCGGTACCATCAGTAAATTCCAGCATAAACACAGAATCCACGAAAGTCAGTGCCTGACGCAGTTCATAACGAGAATTGACCGGCTGACCACCTACACTATTGATCACATCTCCCGAACGAATCCCTGCCCTGTGTGCAGCTGAACCCTTAATCACATCCAATACCATCAAGCCGGAAGAAGGGGGAACAAAGCGAGGCCTTCCCTGCATCTCTTGCCGTCTTCCTAAAAAAATAACCAATTCATGACCCAAAGGGGAAAAAAGAGCAGGAAGAATAACCAGTTGAGGGTTATGGGAAGCTAAAACAGACAGGCCCAACAAAACAATGCTGAAAACAGCCAAATGACTGGCTGATATCTTTGTTCTCTCCCGGGGAAGACAGGTAATGGCCAGTTCCCCGTAACCCAGTGCAGCCACAACAGGAAGGATTGAATATGTGATATCCTCATGACCCACAGTCTCCCAAGGGCGGATCAGCGGCCACCATTCAGGCATCTGTATCAGCTCACCAGGAAGATGTTCCACTGTTCCCAGGAGGATCATCATCACAGCTAGGGGTATTGGCCAAAACTTCTGCAGATTAAAGGCCCCTACTACCTGTCCCTTTGGTGTGCGAACATAAACAGGAAGAGGATCCTGATGTCCACTCAGCAGTATTAAAATACTTTCCACAAGATGTAATACAGCAACCAACCCCATCAAACCGGGTATATTAACCTCCGGAAAACCCAGCAGAATGGAAAATAGTGCAAGAACGCCAGATGCATAAGAAAAACATAAAAACCTAGGGCTGAACATCATTAAAAGCAGGGCAATAGCCCATAGCCAGGCTACACCCAATCCATTGATGGTCACACCGAAAATGATCATTAAAAAGCTGCCCAGCAGTCCACCGATAATCCCATAAACCAAAGAAACCAGCGAAATACGCAAGACAGAATCTCGCTGGCCGTAAATGGATTCTTTTATTTTCATCATACGGCGGTATTGCATCCAGACCAGGAGAACCACAAGCCAAAAAAAGGGCTGTATCATGATCTGCAACACTGCAACAGCAGAACTGGCAATAACCTCAACCCAGGGAAAGCTCATAAAAATTTCCCCCTATGCCGCCTGTTTTCCTTGTTTTATACCTTCATACAAAAGCTCAACAGCTTTCTCTAACTGCACATCCTCATCTGTATCCTCCGGCTGTTCCACAACAATATCAGGCTGGATCCCCTTACCATCGATGTCATGCCCATTTGGAGTCAGGTATCTATTGGTAGTTAGCTTCAAGCCCTCATTATCCCCCAAGCTGTATAGGGTCTGAACCAATCCCTTACCGTAAGTACGGGTTCCCAATAGAAGACCACTCCTGCTGTCCTTAATAGCTCCAGCAACAATTTCTGAAGCACTGGCAGTTCCCTCATCGATCAGCACAACAAGGGGCAACTGGATTTGATTTAACCTGCTGGAATACCGTACCTCCTCTTTTCCATTGCGATCCACAATACGGACAACCGGCCCTTCTTTCAAAAAATACCCTGCCAATTCTACTGCTGCCTCTAGGTCACCGCCTGGGTTACCCCGCAGATCCAAAATCAAACCGTTCAATTTTTCCTTATTCAACTTATTCAGCTCTCTCTCCAATTGGGCAATAGTGCTGCTGCGGTTAAAATGCAAAACCTGTAAATAACCTATCTCCTGGTGATCAGGCAGTATCTCTCCTCTGACTGATGGTATTGTGATCTTCTCTCTGACCAGCTCAATAATGAAAGAACGGTTTTCTTCTTCGCGCAGAATTTTCAAAGTAACACTTGTTCCCGGTTCCCCCCGAATAAGTGATGCAGCTTCGATAGTGGTCAGCTCGGCAGTTTCCTGTTCATCAACCTTTTCAATAATATCACCGCTTTTGAGCCCTGCTCGGTCTGCGGGTGTTCCCGGAAGAGGAGCTATAACCACAAGTTGTTTGTTCTCGTCCTTATCGATCTCCACACCAATACCACCAAAAGTGCCTTCAATCTGTACATTCAGGTTCTTAAAGGCATCTTTGTCCAAATAGACCGAATATGAATCATTAAGGGACTCCACCATCCCCTTGATTGCACCATTGATCAGTGTTTCTGTACTGACCTGCTTCAGGTATTCATTCCTGATAAGATAATAGGTCGTGATCAGTTTTTCTAAGTTATTTTTTTCGGCCCAATAATAAAAGCCTCCGGCTATACCAATCAGCAGTATCACGATCAGTACAGCAATCGTAACACGGACAACACGCGCTTTCAGCCTGTCCACCTCCTGATGGCAAATACTATTCCGATTCCTGCTAATCCCACTATATGTTTAACCTAGCACAATTATTATTACCAACAGTCCCCAGCTTTTGGGGCCATAATTAATGAGCAGATTTAATTATACTATTTTATCATGTCACATTACAGATATCTTGACAAGGAATTAATAAAACAAGTATAAATCAAAACCGGCACCTTTTCAGGTACCGGTTGATTAACTTTATCTTATCAATGATTTTTTTAACAAAACACTACAAATAAGCAAGGGGGTTGATATGATACCCGTTAATGCGCACCTCAAAGTGGAGGTGGGGTCCTGAACTCAATCCAGTGCTGCCCACCTTGCCAATAACCTGCCCCTGGCTCACCCTGCTGCCGCTGCTTACGGCAAAACTGGACATATGCGCATATAAGGTAGAGATACCACCACCATGATCAATAATTACTGTATTACCATATCCACTCATCCAACCAACGTAGATAACTATGCCGCTATCAGCAGCCCATATCGGATTTCCATGAGGAGCCCCAATATCAATTCCAGTATGCATCTTATAGATTCCTGTAATTGGATGGGTCCTCATACCGTATCCGGAGGTGATCGGACCAGAAGCTGGCCACACCATGCTGCCATTTCCTTTAGGTGGTGAGGAATATGATGGATTACTGGATTGATACTGCTGAATAATCTGGGTCAGCTTCCTGGATGACTCTTCCAGCTCTTTAATAGCACGCTCACAGGCCGCTTTATCAGCCTGCAGCCGTCTCAGAGTATCTTCCCTCTCCTGGCTGCGTGCAGCTAGGGTGTTCCTTTTACGTTCTGTCGCCCTTTTAAGAGAAAGGACCTGTTCCTTTTTCTCCTCCAGTTCCCGCTTCTGCCTGGCCAGCTCATCACGCTCTGCAGCAGTTTCCTTGACAAGTTTCGCGTCATTTTCCATCAAACGCTTCAAAAAATCCAGGCGTGTGAGAAAATCGCTCATACTGGTGCTGTCCAGCAGCACTTCCAGGTAAGACAGATTCCCCTGCATATAGATATCCCGCAGGCGCTGGTTAAGGATCTCGGTCTTCACTTGAAGCGCTTCCTCTTTTTCCTGGAGAACTGGCTCTAACTCAGCTATGGACTGCTGCAGTCTGGAAATGTCCTGCTCATACCGCTTTAATTCGCTGGATATTTGTGCAATATCCCGTTCGATACTGTCCAACTCCTTGACAATATCCTGCTGCTTTTTTTCATTTTCCCGCAACTGTTGCCTGCGCTCTTTTAGCTGGCTGTTAACCTCAGACAACTCCTCTTTCTTTTGCTCCAGAGTCGATGCCAGCCCTGGTGCCATCTGGGAAAAAATCAACACCATTCCCAGCAAAATGCTGACAATAATCTGTGGAACTCTCCTCCTCATCCTAACCCCCTCATTACTCACTAAATTTGCATCCACTTAGCGCTCAATAATATCAATACCATGAGCTATAACCTCTTAAACGCGCAGATAACGGCGCACGGAAATCGTGCTTCCAACTGCTCCCATAACAACACCCACTGCTAAAAGACCTTGGAAAATCCTAAGCAATACTAATGTGCTGTTCACCAGCGGCAGAAATGTTATTGTTTCCTGTATTTTCGCTATCAGTGCCCCATAGGAAAAATAGAGAACCCCTACCGCCAGCAAAGCACCAAAGAAACCAAGAATAATGCCTTCCAGAAGGAAGGGCCAGCGCACAAACCAATCGGTGGCGCCTACATATTTCATAATGTTGATCTCCCGCCTCCTGGCAAATATGGTCAAACGAGTGGTAGTGGCGATCAGAAAAATTCCGCAAAGCCCAAGCAATGTTATGAGCAAAAGGCCGATAATGCGCACCCAATTGGTCAGGCTGAACAACTTCTTTACAAAATCCTGGCCTCCATAACGCACACTTTCCACACCAGGCAGGTCTTCAATTTCAGCAGCGATTGTATTTACTTCATGTGGATCGCTGATCTCGACTTTAATAGCATCAGGAAGAGGGTTCTGCTCACCGACACTCTCATCCAGTTCGTCACCCAGCCGCTTCACCAGTGATTTCAAAGCTTCATCCCGGGGAATAAAGGTAGTCTCTTTCACCCCGGATATTCTGCCGATTACCGGCTCCAAAGCAATAGCATCCTCTTCTGCAAGGTCATGCCTCATATAAACCATGATTTCAATGTCAGATTCAATTGTTTTGGCTATCTCATTGGTGTTGATTACCAGCAGCATACCCACTCCTAAAACAAAAAGTGATATAGCTGTGGTTCCAACCGCCGCAAAATTCAACAAACTGTTCCTTTTTAGAGATCGGCCAACCTCCTGAAAAATGTAATAAGCCTGTCTAAGTAAGAGCATTTTCATATACACCCCGGTTTTCGTCCCGCACTATCTTCCCATTCTCTAGAGCAATAACCCTCTGGCGCATAGAGTCGACAATTTCTTTGGCATGAGTTGCAATTATAACTGTAGTTCCATCATCATTGATCTTCTGAAAACATTCCATTATATCCCAGGATGTATTGATATCCAAGTTCCCGGTTGGCTCATCTGCGATAATGGTTGATGGTTTATTCACCAGTGCTCGGGCAATGGCAGTTCTTTGCTGTTCCCCGCCTGACAGCTGAGGAGGATAATTATCCATCCGGTTTGCCAGGCCTACCATCTTGAGCACTTCAGGCACCCGCTTCTTAATCTCTGAGCGCCTGGCACCAACCACCTGCATAGCAAAAGCCACATTTTCATAAATGGTACGGTCAGGCAGCAGGCGGAAATCTTGAAAAACCATACCGATCTGCCGGCGCAGATGGGGTACATCCCGCCTTCTCATTCTAAGGATACTGCGTCCGTTTATATAGATCTGCCCTTTGGTGGGCATCTCCTCTCTAAAAATCAGCTTGATCAGGGTCGATTTTCCTGCTCCGCTTGGTCCTACGATAAAAACAAATTCCCCTTGTTCGATCTGCAGGGATACCCCCTGGAGGGCTTTAACTCCATTGGGGTAAACCTTTGATACATTGAAAAAGCTGATCACTTAACCACCTCAACACATTAATTCGAAAAGTTTCACAAAAAGAGAACAACTTCCCTACATGGAAGTTGTTTTCGACAAAAACCTTAGATCTCCTCTTAATCATGTAAAAAATAATATTTTCCTCAAATGGTATTTAATGAACAACAGGACATTCTATTTTTTTCGCCCTAAAGCCTTTTTTATCGCATTAACAAGGCTGTCTGTGTTCAACTGAAAGGCAGTTAACAGCTCATCAGGGCTTCCCGATTCACCAAAGCGATCCTTGACCCCTACACGGATCACGGGAACCGGATATTCTTCTCCTAGAACCTCAGCCACAGCACTGCCCAATCCACCGTAAATGGAATGCTCCTCAGCAGTAACAACAGCCCTTGTCTTTTTTGCCCATTTCACTATCGTCCCATGATCCAGGGGTTTGATAGTGGAAACATTGACAACAGCCACCTCAAGCCCTTCTGCCTCCAGAACAGATGCAGCTTTTAGGGCCTTATGCACCATGATCCCTGCAGCAAAAACCACCGCGTCTTTACCTTCCCTGAGAACCGCTGCCCTGCCTAATTGAAAGTGATAGTCATCCCCCAAAATAACCGGTACAGCAGGACGCCCCAGTCTGATGTAACAAGGCCCCCTCATCTCAACAGCAGCAGTTACCGCCTGTGCGGTTTCTACAGCATCTGCAGGCACGATAACAGTCATGTTGGGAAGGGTGCGCATTAAAGAAATATCTTCAATAGACTGATGGGAGGCTCCATCTTCACCGACCGTAATCCCGGCATGACTGGCGATGATCTTTACATTCAAGCCTGGATAAGCGATGGCATTGCGTATTTGATCATAAGCCCGTCCTGTGGCAAAAACAGCGAAAGTGCTGGCACAGGGTATTTTACCTGACAGTGCCAATCCGGCTGCAGTTCCCATCATATTTTGTTCTGCGATACCCATCTCAAAAAACCGTTCCGGATAATGCTTAGCAAACTCACTGGTTTTTGTTGATTTGGATAGATCAGCATCGAGCACCACCAGTTCCGGATAGCGCCGGCCTAATTCCACCAATACCTTACCATAAGCATCACGTGTAGAAATTTTTCGCTCCAACACTTATTTCCTCCTTACAAAGGTCAACTTTCCGCACCGATCTCTTCCAGTGCCTGGCCTGCCATTTTTTTATCAGGGGCTTTACCATGCCAATCCACCATTCCTTCCATAAAGGAAACACCCTTCCCTTTAATTGTGTGGGCAATAATCATGGAAGGTTTGTCATTTACTTTCTGTGCCCAATCAAAAGCTGTAAGCAAATCACGGAAGTTGTGTCCATCTACCTCCCGCACTTCCCAACCAAAAGCTCGCCATTTATCGGGCAAAGGGAGAGGGGACATAACCTCTTCAATGGGCCCATCGATCTGCAGGCCATTGTAATCGAGTATAGCGGTCAGATTACCTGCCCTGTAGTGGGCAGCAGCCATGGCAGCCTCCCAAACCTGCCCCTCCTGGCTCTCTCCATCCCCCAGCAGAACATAAACCCGGTAATCCCGCTGATCGAGTCTTCCTGCCAAAGCCATTCCCAGCCCGATCGATAACCCCTGCCCTAAAGACCCGGTTGATGCCTCAACACCGGGCAGCATTCCCCAGGCAGGGTGTCCCTGTAAACGGCTTCCTAATTTTCTGAGGGTCAGCAGTTCATCCACAGGGAAAAAGCCGCGCTCTGCCAAAGCGGCATACAAAAGGGGTGCCGCATGCCCTTTGCTCAAAACAAACCGGTCCCGGTCCTGCCAGAGAGGCTCTTCAGGTTTCAACCGCAGAACACTAAAATAGAGTGCTGTCACAATTTCCACACTGGAGAGACTACCCCCGGGGTGGCCTGATCCCGCCTCGGCCAGCATGCTTATTATGTTCTTTCTAATAGTTTTTGCCTTCGCTTCTAGATCCCTGATCAGTTCTTCCTGTGCTTCTGTCATCAAGATGCCTCCTTACCTGGTATTTTCCCATAATCTTTAAACCCCTCACCTAACACCTCATGTGCATCTGTAATAAAAACAAAGGCCCGGGGATCTATATCATAGATTAAATCCTTGAGGCGGCTTTCCTCAGTCTTCCCTACTACACAGAGGAGAAGTGGGTGTTCTTCTCCGGTAAACATCCCTTTGCTCTGCAATGCGGTAACCCCACGCCCTAACTCCCGGAAGATGCCCTGGGTCACCTCTTCCGAATGGTCTGTAATTATAAACGCAGCTTTTGCAAAACTGATCCCTTCTTGCACCAAATCAATTGTTTTACTGGTGATGAAAAGAGATAAAAGAGCATAAAGGGCCAATTCCGCATTAAAAAATATTCCGGCCAGACTGATCACAACAAAATCCGCTCCCAGCAGACCCTGCCCCACTGTTACAGGAAAATATTTATGCAGCAACCGGGCTACCAGATCTGTGCCACCGGTAGTCCCTCCTGCTCTGAGAACAATTCCTATCCCCAGCCCAGATAAAATACCGCCATATATAGCCGCCAAAATAACATCCCTGGTCATGATCGGCACCAGGTTATTTGTTAACTCTACAAAAACCGAAGTAAGCAGTGCCCCAAAAATACTTCTGATAAAAACCTGCAACCCCAGTTCCCGAAAGGAAAGGAGAAACAGAGGAATATTTAATGCCAATAGCATCCATCCAACCGGTATGTTCAGCAGATGATAGGTGATGGTAGCCAGCCCGCTTACCCCACCGGCGGCAATTTTGTTAGGCACTAAAAAAATATTGAGGGCCAGCGCAATTATTGCAGAACCAACAGCGATCCAGGTATATGCTATAATCAGTCTTCGCCAGCGCAAAGATTTCCACCCCGTTCAAAATGTTCCACAGCCTCAATTTTATTGTTGCCAGAAAGGGTCTTTTTCAGCCAATGGGTGCCTTGTCAAAATTTCTCCGTATTGCATAGCTATTCCTGCCCCTTTCGACAAATATGATAACATGGTTTTTTAGCCTAATTAAAAAAGCCCCGAGTTGTAAAAAGTACCCGAGGCTGTAAAAGAAAATTTATTTATTTCTAGCATAACGGAGGTAGGCTTCAATAAAGGGATCTATATCTCCGTTCATCACCCCTTGAATGTTTCCCACCTCTAGCCCTGTTCTGTGGTCCTTGACCAGTGTGTAAGGTTCAAAAACATAAGAGCGGATCTGGTTGCCCCAGGCGATCTCCCTCTGTTCACCTCGCAGTTTGGCCAATTCCTCCTCTTGTTTCTGCCTTTTTAAATCAAGCAAACGGGAGCGCAGCATATTCATAGCCCGCAGCCTATTGGCAAGTTGGGATCGCTCGCTCTGGCACTGGACAACAATCCCTGTGGGAAGATGGGTAATGCGGACCGCAGAATCTGTTTTATTCACATGCTGACCACCGGGGCCACTGGCTCTGTAGGTATCCATCTGCAGGTCATCCGGATTGATCTCAACCTCATTATCCTCCTCTACTTCTGGAACAACATCAACTGATGCAAAAGATGTATGGCGCCTTCCGGAGGCATCAAAGGGAGAGATCCTCACTAAACGGTGCACTCCCCGCTCAGCCTTCAGGTAACCGTATGCATAAGGGCCTGATACCAGGATGGTCACACTTTTAATCCCCGCCTCCTCCCCAGGGAGATAATCGAGCACCTCCACCTGGAAACCATGCTGCTGTGCCCAGCGTCCATACATGCGCAGCAAAATATCAACCCAATCCTGAGCTTCAGTTCCTCCTGCCCCAGCATGTAGGGAAACCAGCGCATTCCTTTTATCATGGGGATCTGTAAAAAGAGTCTCCTTCTCCCATTTTTTTATAGTTTTTGAGAGCCTAGCAAGCCCAGCCTCCAATTCCGATGCTAGTTCAAGATCCCCTGATTCTTCACTTAATTCCAGCAGCACCTTTAACTCTTCTAAGTCTTCACTGACCTGCTTATATTTGTTTAAATCATCTCTAAGCGCAGATGCCTCCTGGAGAATTTTTTTTGCCTGTTCAGGCTGATTCCAAAAATCAGGCACAGATGCATTTTTCTCTATCTCTGACAGCTTGCTCTGTTTAGCCTCTAGGTCAAAGAGAACCCCTCAATTCTTGAAATTTCTGTTCCAGTTCATTCAATTCTCTTCTGTAATCAGCTAGCATAATATCACCTCTATTCATCTAAAAGGAAGCGGCGTTTTTTCATCAGCTCCGCTTGCAACCGTGCTTTGTGGTAGTTTTTAGCAATACTTTCTCCGATGCCATACCCGGCCCTCACCTGAAAACCGGTTTTCAATTTTATAACTTCAGCCACCCTCTCCGCCATCTTATTGAGGACAGCAATATCCTTAACCTTTGTTACAACCGCGTACTCATCCCCTCCGATGAGGGCAACAATATCTCTTTCCCTACAGCCCCTGTTGACCCGTACCATATTTCTTATCAACTGCAAAATCGAAGCCTTCATATTTTGAACCTCATATTCGGTATGCATCTTTACAAAACTGCCGAAAGCTTTCAAATCAAAAAGAATTACCGATTCATTCCCTTTGAGTGATACCCCCAGCACATCCAAGCGGGGGTCTTTATTATCTGTTATTCCAATCACCAGATCTCGGACAACCTCATATTCGATCTGCTGTGGCTCCAAACCCAAACCGGAAAAACCCCGAAATTTTCTCTCTATAGCACACAATTGATCAAGGATGGCTATCACCTGTGCCAGGTTGCCTCCTGGAGCTACATACTGTACAGGATTATAATGAAAAATGTCAAGTTTCACCATACTGCTCAGCTGAAGACTATCACCAATAAGATTCAAAGTCCGCGGCCTGATCTTCACATGGTGGTGCAATGCAACAGCCTCAAGTACCCTGATTGAACAGTGATATTTTTTTGCTATCAGATAGCTGGCAGCAATATGATCATGAAAGGGAACCACCCACTCTACCCAGTTCATTCCTGGATAATGGCGCAGAAATACAGGAACACTGCCCTTTGTAACCTTTGAAGAGTCAAAATGACGGTCATCAACTTCCTTTCCCTTGCCAACATCATGAAAAATGACTCCTGTCACCAGTTCGTCTTTGGAAATTTTCAATTTCTCCAGAACACTATCCGGTATCGAAGCAGCTATCTCTAACATGCGAATAACATGGTACAGTTGGTTTTCTCCGTCTGATATAATTTCGGAAAGG
The DNA here is from genome assembly GCA_012516535.1 of Syntrophomonadaceae bacterium. GTDB lineage: Bacteria > Bacillota > DSM-12270 > Thermacetogeniales > Thermacetogeniaceae > DTU068. The sequence goes on from JAAYWP010000013.1 coordinate 94,614, forward strand.
GATAAAAGTTCCTTCACTTCATACAGTCTTTCCAGATAAGGAGCAATCTCAGGCTTGATCACTGAAAACAGAGTTTTGTAAAAATATTCTCTTTGATAGAACCCGCCCTGATCAGCTAAGCTATCTCTTTTAACCCTTTCCTCCCCACCCATGGTGGCCGCTTTTTCCAAAAAGAACACCTCCATGACATGAGGTCAATCCTGTCTGCCACAGCATCTTTTATACTTTTTACCGCTTCCACACGGACAGGGAGCATTCCTTCCTATCTTTTTTCCTACTTTTACAGGTGTTCGCTCTCCATTATCTCCGTAGTTTTCGGCAACATGTTTTACTCGCTGCTCCTGCTCCCGCGGCACTACACGCACTTTATAAAGGTAACGGACAACATCCTCCTGGATGCCCTCGATCATCTCCTGGAACATGTTATAAGCCTCAAATTTGTATTCCACCAGCGGGTCCCTCTGCCCGTATGCTCTTAGCCCGATACCAGTACGCAGTTGATCCATGGCATCCAGGTGATCCATCCATTTGTTATCAACAACCCGCAGCAAGATAAACCTTTCCAAATCACGCATCATCTCAGTACCCAGTTCCTCTTCCCGGGCCTGCCAGTGTTCTATCGCTTCCTCATACAGTCTCTCCTTTATCTCTTCTCTGCTACCGAGTTCCTGAAGCTCATCAACAGATACTGCCCCTGTGCGCAGGAAAGCCTGTTCCCCATAATGGATAAGGCCTGCTAAATCCCACTCTTCAGGATACTTACCTTCAGCGGTATATCTCTCAACAGCATTATCAATAACACTGGAAATCATCTCCTGAAGAGTCTCCCCTAGATCCTCGCCCATCAACACACGGCGGCGCTGGCCATAAATTACCTCCCGCTGCTGGTTCATCACATCATCATATTCCAGCACATGCTTACGCATCTCAAAATTGCGGTTTTCTACTTTTTTCTGTGCGGACTCGATAGAACGGGTCACCAAAGGATGTTCCACAGGCACACTGTCATCCATTCCCAGCTTATCCATGATCCCGCTAATGCTGTCAGAACCAAAAAGTCGCATCAGGTCATCTTCCAGAGAAACATAGAAGCGTGAAGAACCGGGATCACCCTGCCGCCCAGCCCGGCCCCGCAGCTGGTTGTCAATGCGCCTGCTCTCATGGCGTTCAGTCCCGATGATATGCAGTCCTCCAAGGGCAACCACCTTTTCATGTTCTGCATCTGTTTCTTTTTTATATTTTGCCACCAGCTTGCGGTACTCTTCACGAACAGAGGCCACCTCATCAGTGGACGGTTTTCCGTATTCAGCTGCTTCCGCTACTATCTCAGGAGCAACCCCCCTGGCTAGCAACTCCTCTTTGGCCATGAACTCCGGGTTTCCCCCCAAGAGAATATCTGTTCCCCGTCCTGCCATGTTGGTGGCTATGGTCACCATCCCAACCCTGCCTGCCTGGGCAATGATTTTTGCCTCCTGTTCATGAAACTTGGCATTTAGCACCTGGTGGGGAATCCTCTTTTTTTTCAGTAATTTGCTTAAATACTCCGACTTTTCAATAGAAATAGTGCCCACCAGGACCGGCTGTCCCCGTTGATAGCACTCAACAATCTCCTTCACCACTGCTGCAAATTTCCCCTCTTCAGTGCGATAAATGGCATCAGGGTAATCATGGCGGATCATCGGCTTATGTGTAGGGATCACCACCACATCCAAGCCGTATATCTTCCGGAATTCATCCTCCTCTGTAGCTGCGGTACCGGTCATACCTGCCAGCTTTTCATACATCCGGAAATAGTTTTGGAAGGTAATAGTAGCCAGAGTCTGGGACTCCCGCTCAATACGCACCCCTTCCTTAGCTTCAATAGCCTGATGCAGCCCCTCACTGAAGCGCCTGCCGAACATAAGGCGCCCGGTGAATTCATCTACAATAATCACCTGCCCATCTTTGACCACATAGTCCCGGTCCCTCTTCATCAGGGCATGGGCGCGCAAACCCTGGTAAACATGGTGGGCCAGTTCCAGATTATCTTCATCAGTGAGATTCTGTACACCTAAAAGTTCCTCTACCTTCCTGGTTCCCTCTTCAGTCAGGGCAACAGTGTGGAGCTTTTCATCCACCTGGTAATCCTTATCCTTTTTCAACTTGGGAATAACCCGGGCAATCTTATAATAAAGATCAGTTGGTTTATCAGCCTGTCCGGAAATGATCAAAGGTGTCCTAGCTTCATCGATTAAAATGCTGTCTACCTCATCAACTATAGCATAATTAAGTTCTCGCTGGACCATCTCCTGGCGACTCATAGCCATATTATCCCTTAAATAATCAAAACCGAATTCATTATTGGTGCCGTAGGTAATATCAGCATTATAGGCCTTTCTACGCTCCTCTGCAGTCAAGCCGTGGACAATTAAACCAACACTAAGCCCCAGAAAGCGAAAAATGCCTCCCATCCACTCGCTGTCCCGCTTGGCCAAATAATCGTTTACAGTAACAATATGTACCCCCTTACCAGTTAAGCCGTTCAAGTAAGCAGGCATCGTCGCCACCAGTGTTTTTCCTTCACCTGTTTTCATTTCAGCAATTCTACCCTGGTGCAGCACAATGCCACCCATCAACTGTACATCAAAGGGACGCATCCCCAAAACCCTAAAGGATGCCTCCCTGACTACCGCAAAGGCTTCGGGGAGTATTTCATCAAGTGTTTCCCCCTGAGCTATTCGCTCTTTAAACTCCTCAGTTTTTGACCGGAGGGCATCATCGTTGAGTGTTTTTATCTTAGGTTCCCAGGAATTAATTATATCTACAATCTTTTTTAATCGTTTCACTTCACGTGCATTATCGTCAAACAGGTTTTTCAGTGCATTAAGCAATTGCTACACCTCTTTCTCCCAGTCCTTTTCATTTTAACACCTCTTACCCCCCATGACAACAGCGCTACACCGTGATAAAAAAGACCCCTACTAGTAGGGGTCCTCATATCTTATCTATTTAATTATTTAATACAGCTTGCTGATACTTAATATTCCGGCTCAATGAGGCCGTAATTTCCGTCCTTTCTTCTATAAAGCACATTGGCCTGACCGGTTTCGGCATTACTGAACACAAAGAAATCATGACCAAGTAAGTTCATCTGCATTATCGCCTCATCGATCAACATCGGCTTAATGGGGAAGTGCTTTCTTTTCACAATGATGCGCTCTTCTTTTTTAGTATCATCTCCCATTTCGGTGATCAGATCCTTTAGACCCTTATGGCGCAATTTGCGATAGAGTTTGGTGCGGTATTTGTGTATCTGTTTTTCCAGCTTTTCTGATACCAAGTCCACTGCTTCATAATAATTTTCCCTGCTCATTTCTTCGCCCCGCAGAATAATACCGCCATTGAGAGGGATCGTAACCTCCACAGTATAGCAATCACTTACTGTTGAAACAACCACCTGTGCTTCCTGGATGGAATCAAAATAGCGGGTCAACTTTGACAACTTCTTTTCCACATAATTCTTTAGGGAATCACTAACTGGTACATTCTTACCCCGAAGATTGATCTGCACCGACATCCACCCCCCATAAAAATTTTTCCTGCATTTTATATTATTCCCCGATTCACCGAAAAATCCTGCACCTTAAACCAGCAAATTGAAGAGAAGAAAAGAGCCCCATCAATTGGAGCCCGTTGATAGCTGTTATTAAATCCAAGATTGGGAAATCTATAATTTAACAACCTTAGAGGCCTGAGGTCCACGAGTACCCTCTACAATATCAAATTCTACCCGCTGACCCTCTGCTAAGGTTTTGAAACCCTCCTCTTGAATTGCTGAATAATGAACAAAAACATCTCCACCTTCATCACATTCGATGAAGCCGTACCCCTTCTCCTGGTTAAACCACTTAACCTTACCCTGCATTACAAAACATTCCTCCTAATAATAATATCCTCGTGTTTGTCCAGGATCAGGATCGTCCCGGCCTCACGAAGTGGTTAAATCATAACATAAAAGATGATCACTGTCAATAAAAAATAGATTAATTGGAAGTGTCTGCAAAATGCAAAAACTCATCTTCCAGTATTGACAGTTATCATGCCCAGCGGAAAAATTCTGTTATAGATAGCTGTCGAAAAAACCCTTGGCGAATGGCCTAGATTATTCCCAAACCTGTGGACAATGTGGATAAGTCTGTTCATAACCCGCATTTTAAGCCAAATCCGGTGTGGATGAAGCTGTGGATGTGTGCTTTTTTGTCGGATTTTACCATTATATTCCCTTATATTGTCAAAATTTTATGGTTCTAATCAAAGTGTTCCATAACAACCTCAGCAATGTTTGTGGCGTGATCTCCTATGCGCTCCAAATTGCTGATAATATCGAGGAAAATAACACCTGAGGAGGGGTAACAGATCCCCTTGTTCAAACGCTCCATATGGCTTGCCCGCAGCTTCTTTTCCATCTGGTCGATCAGCGAGTCATTCTCAATTACCCTGCGGGCCTTTTCTTTATCTTCTTCCCGCAGCGCATCCAGCGCATTATTATGAGCTTCAAAGACAATCTTGTACATCCCTTCTAATTCCTTTAAAGCATATTCACTGAAAGGCAGGTTCTCTTCAATCCTTGCCTGAGCCAACTCTGCAATATTCACAGCATGGTCTCCGATCCTTTCGAAATCCTTAACACAGTGTAAAAGACCTGTATGCCTGCCTGAGAGCTTCTGTGTCAAACCTTTCTGTGAAAGCTTTGCCAAATAGAAAGTGATTTCTGTTTCCAGTGTATCGGTCATCTCTTCATCCTCATATGTTGACTTCAGCAGTTTTTCATCCTTTTTATAGAACCCCTGAATTGCACTTTCCACGCTTCTCCCAGCTACCTCAGCCATCCTGATAATCTCTTTCTTTGCCAGGGATAGGGCTACAGCTGGTGTGTCAAACATCCTTTCATCCAGGTAGATGGGACCCTTTTCCTCGATTGTAACTGTTCCCGGCACGATTTTTTCAATAAATTTTGCGAAAAGCCCCACAAAAGGCAAGAAAAGACATGTATTTAAAACATTAAATGAGGTATGGGCATTGGCAATAAGCCTAGCAGGCTGGTCCGGGGAAATAGCGATCACAAATTCCTTAAACCAGGGTAGAAAGGATAAAAAGATGATAGTACCTGTGACATTGAACATCACATGAGCCAGTGCAGACCTTTTAGCATTCAGATTGGTCCCAATGCTCGCCAAAACAGCGGTTATACAGGTCCCGATATTGTCACCGAAAAGAACCGGCACAGCCGCAGAAAAGGTGATAATATCCTGGTTTGCCAGGGCAATAAGCATACCGATGGTCGCTGAACTGCTCTGAATAATACAGGTAGTAAGTATTCCAACCAGTACACCCAACAGAGGATATCGGGAAAAACTGGCTATAAAATCTAGAAATGCCGGACTGTCTCGCAATGGAGCTACAGCAGTTGACATCACATCAAGGCCCAAAAAGAGCAGTCCAAGACCAAGAATAAACTGGCCTATATGGATGTAGATTCGTCTTTTGCTGAAGAAGTAAAAACAAAATCCTACAGCAATAAGCAAAAAAATAAAATCCGATAATTTAAAGGCAATAATTTGTGCGGTAATAGTTGTACCGATATTCGCCCCCATAATTATGCCGATCGCTTGTTTTAATGTCATCAACCCGGCATTGACAAAACCGACAACCATAACTGTGGTAGCGCTGCTGCTTTGAATGAGAGCGGTAGTGAAAGCCCCCACTAAAACAGCGACTACCGGATATTTTGTTACACGCTCCAGTATCTTCCGGATTCTATCACCGGCAATCCTCTGGAGGCCTTCACCCATAATCTTCATACCGTACAGAAATAAAGCCAAGCCGCCCATTAATCCGAAGATTACTAAATGCAAATAAGATGCACTCTCCTTTTTGGCCCAACATACCCCCATCTACTGTTTCGACAGCTTGTTTTCTTTCCCTGCAAAAAAATTTTATCTCTTTTGGCCCAAAATATTTCTTATCTTCTGCAAAAACCGGTATAAACACCGCTGAAGCTGTAAGACTATTAAATAAAATAGTGCTCAAAGGAGGTTTCAAATAAAAATGGATATTAAAACATTCGACCAATGGATAAACACTCTATCCACAGCACTGACTGCTGGATATAAAGCCGGCCTCTCTTCAACCCAAATCCAAAACTCAGCAAAAATCCTGGGGGATTACCTAGCCAGCAATGTGGTCCCTGATGCCCCGGAAAACAAACTGCTCAAAGAACTGTGGGAACACGGGAATGATCAGGAAAGACAAAGCCTGGCTAATATGATGGTGAAAACGGTAGAAGCAAGAAAATAACAATATAGAAAGACCCCCTTTATATGGGGGTCTTTTGAATTTAAATCAAATTACCGGACATTTATAACAGCTTTTCATCCCTTTTTTCATCCCTATATTACAGGAGTTGGGCCTGCGCGCAGAATGGCCCTTAAGCAGTTGATGCACTTTCCTTAACAGATCTACCGCAGTATAGGGTTTTGGCAGAAAAGGATACTCCTGCCCTAGCTTTCCCACACCTATCCAGTCATCAGAATATCCGCTTACTAGCAGCACTTTTAGAGCAGGTTTTTTCTTTCTGAGTTGACCGGCAAGGTGAAAACCCCTGGCGTCAGGAAGCACAAGATCACTTATCAACAAATCAAAATTATTTTTTTTAAAAACCTCTAGTGCTTCACTCGCTCTTCTGCACACAGATACCCTATAACCGTTTTCTACCAGAACCAATCGGGTTAAGTCCGCCACATCAGGATCATCCTCAACCAGCAGGATTCTTTCACCTTTTCCACGAAAGGTTCTGTGCTCTCCACTGTTTACCCTGGACCGGGACAAAATATTATCCGCGGCAGGAAGATATACATTAAATGTGGTACCTTTTCCTAGGGTGCTCTGGACATCAATCCAACCTCCATGTGCCTTAATAATATTATCAACAACTGTCAAACCGAGCCCTGTTCCTTTCCCCAACCCCTTGGTTGTGAAAAAGGGCTCGAAAATCTGTGAAATGATATTATCATCCATACCTGTACCTGTATCGCTGACTGATAAACAAACAGCTCTTTTTGAATGATCACCTTGCTCAATGACCATATTTTTTGTCGTAACAACTATTATCCCACCATCAGGCATGGCATCTCTGGCATTTAATATTAAATTAACTATTACCTGTTCGATATTAGCTGCATCAGCATTGATCAGCCAGAGATCTTCAGCAAGATGATAATGAATGGTCACATCTTCTCCAATCATCTGTTTCAGCATTTTACGCAGATCCTTTAGGTTTTTATTGAGATCATGCAGACCTTTTGTAGACTCTTTGTTTCTGCTGTAAAGCATCAACTGGCGATTCAGCCGGGAAGTTTTCTCAACAGCCTGACCTATTTTGGAACGAATAAAACTAAATGAATCATCTTTGGCATAGAGGTCTAAATATGCCTGAATAACTGTTAGCTGATTGTTGATTTCATGAGCCATACCACTGGCAAGCTTGCCTATAACCTCCATCTTTTGGACACGATACAACTGCTGCTGAGTGATCTCTTCAGCGATCTTCCGTTCGGTAATATCATAAAAGGTCCCCAAAACAACATGTTTGCCATCAGTCACAACACCCCCATAACTGAGAATAACCCATTTTACCTGATTGTCCCTGGTGAGGATTTTGACTTCCTGCTTTTCAGCGTTTATACTGCCCCCTGTCGCCTCCTTCTCATAAAATTGACGGTATTCGGGGTGAATGAGTTCCCAAAATTTCATGTTTAACAGCTCATCCCTGCTGTAGCCGGTAATTTTTTCCGCAGCCAGGTTGGCATAGCTTATCTTATCATCCTCAACAATACAAAAACCGCAGGCAGCTGTTTCTGCAAGCACGCGAAATTTCTCTTCACTGTCCCGCAAAGCCTGTTCAGTCATTTTATGTTGAAAAGTTTCGATCATTTCCCATTCGCTATTTCTGTTAACTAAAGCAAACTGGT
>JAAYWP010000073.1 GCA_012516535.1 Syntrophomonadaceae bacterium
GTGACAATACTTAATAGGGGTAAAGTAATACCTATGTTTCGTTGCTTAAATGGCCTACGAAATGGAAATGGTGTTTTCTAAAATCCAAAAGTCTATGATGATCTCGAAAAATAATATCCTATAAAAAGTTGACACCGTCATCCTTTTTTATTTAATAGATTATTCGTAAAATTATTTGTTATAATATGTACAAGGTATTTGTCGAAGTCTGTCATATGGTTGTGAAAGTGAGGGGTGTCTAATCCGTGATTTCAAAAGACGCTTGTATGTTGGTAGACGGAGTATTAGACAATGGCCTATCTTTTGCGACATCTTATATAGAGAACAAGATAAATAGCCCAATTGTTATTACGGATGATCAGGGTCAGATATATTATCCGGCAATATCACATAATATGTCTATACAGATCCCAACTATAGTTTTTAAAAAAGAATATTATTATGAGAGTAAAAACGATACACTTTATTACTGTATTAGATGCAATAATTCTAATGCTTTTATTATAGTAGAAGACCTACCCAAAAAGCTATTATGTCAAACAATAGCTGTTATCAGAGAAGCGAGATTGGCCGTTAAGTGCTACTTCACAAAAATATATGAATATAAACATGACCTTAAAGAGAAATTAACTGATCTATTGTTTTTTAACAGCGATATCAGCTCACAAGATCTTTTCGTTATAGGTGACGGCAGGCTGGATAAAAATAAATCTTATTTAGTATTATTGCAGGAATTTGAAGAGCCTGAGCAGTTGTCTGATAAGCATTCAGTTTGTTCTTATGCTATCGAATGCTTAAGAAAAAGGAAGTTGGAATGTATTGGTATTCAGTGGAACAATTATGTCCTGGCCATTCTCCCAGTAAAAGAAGGTTTGCCTCAAACAGGGAGTGAGTTGCTTGAATATTTGGATATCGCAGGTTACAAAGATAGTGTGGAAAAGAAATTTGATTTAGTAAGTTCTTTGGGTATAGGGCGATCCTACCCGGTGGCAGAGTTAAATAACAGCTTTAATGAGGCGCGCGTTGCACTGACCATACCTAGGCTGATGGGGGAAAAGAGTTTTACACAGCATTTTTCTGATATGGGCATCTACAGTTTTGTTTTCTCACAGTCACGGGAGAAAATAAAAGCTTATTGTCAAAAATACCTGGGCCAGTTGATTGAGGAGAATGGAGATGCAGATAGCGCATTATTGCCGACTCTCAGGACTTTGCTGGATACCGGTTTTAGCATGAAAACCACCGCAGAAATATTGCATATTCATGTCAATACCCTTTATTATAGAATTAATAAGATAAAACAGCTGTTGAATATTGATTTTTCACGTATGGACAAGCAGGTAGAGTTGTATATTGCTATTAAAGTGTGGGATGCATTTAATGCTGTGTTTCCCAACTGTGTTGCAACTGAAACATATACAGAAGATTACAGCAGCAATTTGTCTTGGTGATTTTTTTAGCTGCTCTTGTATAGATATGTTATAACAGGTAATAAGCAGCAATGGGGGCAGACAGCTATCAGCCTTGACCCTTTAAGACTCATATGCTATTGTATATACTGGTATATGTAGCTTTTAATGGTATGGAATTTCAATTATAAATTAGATTATAATGGATGTGATGAAATTGCAACCTTTATATTACCGGATTGCAGAAGATGTGATTAAACTAATAAAGAAAGGGAAGTATAAACCGGGAGATATGCTTCCATCTGAGTCCCGCTTATGTGAAGAGTACAACGCCAGTAAAATGACGGTGAGGCAGGGTTTAGCGCTGCTTGCTCAGGCTGGTTACCTGCGTTCTGTACCTGGCAAGGGTAATTTTGTAGAATATCCACGTTATGATCTGCTGACTATGCAGTTTGATGAAATGGATATTATCAGCGATTATCAGCAGGGAGTCAAGCTGTTGGATGTTACTATTTTGGATCCTGACCCACAGGTGCAGGCTATGCTGTCCCTACCGAATAAAGAAAAAGTGATAGTTATAAAGAGGCTTCTTTTTTCTAAGGATCAGGCAGCTGCCTATGATATCAAATATATGCCTTATATTAAAGGTAAGCCTTTAATCGAAAAAGAGCTCCAGTATATACCATTTGCAAAAATGGTTGCCAAACATGGTGAATTGTTCTCTGTAATAACTGAAGTTACAATTTGTGCTGAGGCTTGTGATCAGGAGGTTGCCGATCAACTGGGGATTTCTCCAGGCAGTCCTCTGCTGGTGATTGAGCAGAAATTGTTTTCAGCAGAGCAGAAACCCATCGGTTGGGGTAAGATATTTTGCCGTTCTGACTTTGTGCAGCTGCACGCAGTATCCGCGCAGTATATTAAGGAACAAAAACTTCTCAATTTATAAGAAAATGTTACCCAGATCGATATAAAAAGGGGGTCATCCGTTGGCTAATACCCGGAGGATGCTTGTTACTGCTGTGGAAACTTTGGATGAAGAGAAGGTAGTTAGTTTAGTAAAAATGGGGCTGAACAATGGTATCAGCCCACTGGATCTGATTGAAGATGTACATCAGGGGATGAAAAGAGTAGGCATGCATTATGAACGGGAAGATTACTACATCGCGGACCTCATTATGGCTTCGCTTATTTTTCAGAGGGTACTTACACTCATACCTATCACTAAAGAAAACGGATCTGAACAGAAGCCCCAGGTAATAATCGGTACTGTGAAACATGATATTCATGATATCGGAAAAAACATTATTATCGGATTATTGAGGTCCAGGGGGATCGGAGTCATCGATCTGGGGGTTGATGTTCCTCCAGATGTTTTTGTTGATGCTGTACAGGAAACAGGGGCGAAAATTCTCGGCCTTTCTGGGCTGCTAACCTCCTCATATGAAGTTATGCGTGAGATTACCGACACTCTGAACAAAAGGAATCTACGCAGTAGGGTGCAGGTAGTGATCGGTGGCCTGGTTAACGAAGATGTTAAAGAATATGTAGGTGCTGATTATTGGGTTGATGATTGTGCTTATGGTGTGGAAGTGTGCCGGCATATCCTAAACATTGATGTGAATTCAAGTTCAAAGACAGTGGTAGGTGTAGTATGACAAAAGTTATTGCTTGTGAAACAATAAAAGATGAAATAATGTATGTGGCTGATATATTAAAGTGCAAATACCCCTTTTTATGGATGCCATCATCACTGCACAAATATCCTGAAAGATTGCGGCACGAACTGCAGAAAGAGATCGACAAATGTGATAAAAATGAAGATAATATTTTACTTTTGTTTGGTTACTGTGGCAATGCTGTGCTTGGTCTATCTTCCCGCTCTGCTCGCTTGATTATACCCAAAATGGATGATTGTATTTCTCTCCTGTTGGGAGGGAATCAACGCAGGAAGGATCTCAGCACAAAGGGGCGTGCCTATTATTTGACCAAGGGTTGGATGAATAGTGACAGCGGTTTAGCAGTGGAATATCACCGTTGTGTGATGAAATACGGTTATGACAAATCTAACATGATCTTCAAATTTATGTTGAAAGGATATAAAAGCTTTGATGTAATTGACACAGGAATAGCTAATAAAGAAACCATGTCTGAGATGATAGATGCGGCGCAAAAGCTTGCTGACCGCTTTGATTTGGAGCATAAGGTAATAGAGGGTACACTGGAAGTGCTTTATAAGTCTTTATCCGGACAGTGGGATGAGGATTTTGTGGTTGTCGAACCGGGGGAGAAAGTTAAGTTTGAGTATTTTGGTTTTGATACTCAGCAATCAAAAATGCAGGATGTGATTTCTATTTGACCCCAGAGCAGCGACTGCAAACTGCGATTTTGTTAGGTAAACCGGACCGGGTTCCCTGTGCACCACTTATAGAGAGTTACGCAGGGAGAAGGGCAGGTTTATCTAATTATGAATTTATGTATAACTATGAGCAAGCGGAACTAGCGTTTGTTCAGCTGCAGCAGGAATTCCCATGGTGGGATGTGATGCGTTCCGTCTATTTTGTATTCCACGGGCCAATCCAAAAAACCATTGGCTTTATGAAGCCGATGATGCCCGGTGTGGACCTGCCTCCTGACAGTGAGTACCAGATGTTAGAGTATGAAGCTATTACTCGGGATGATTATGGATTAATCCTGGAAGCAGGTTTCCATAGCTTTCTAAATGAATTCTATAAGCGTGTGCACAAGGTTAATGATGAGGAGATTGCTAAAGCCCGCCGCCTGCAGTTGGATATTTTGAACAGTCAGATTAACAGGGCTAGACAGCGGGGGCAAACTTTTCTATATGGCGGGTTTACTGTTTTAGCAGCACCCTTACTCTGCATGATGCGCTCTTTAGAACAGTTTATCAGGGATATGTACCAGGTGCCCTCCCTTCTGGACCGGGTGCTGGAAGTTGTTACAGAAGCCTTGATCGCAGATGGAATTGCTTCTGCTCGAAAAACAGGAATTCCCAGGTTGTTCATCGGGACAGCACGACTTACCTGCCAGCTTATCTCTGTGCCTCTTTTTGAGCGGTTTGTATGGTCATCTATGAAGCAAACTGTTTTTAAGCTGCTTGATGCGGGTATCACCCCTATTTTTCACCTGGACAGCGATTGGACAAAAAATTTGGAATACTTCCGAGAATTCCCCCCTGGAAAAGTAGTGATCGAATTGGACAGCACTACTGATATTTTTCAAGCGCACAGGATTCTAGGCGGCCACACCTGTATCATCGGAGATGTTGGTGCTCCTTTGTTTACACTGGGAAAACCTGAGCAGGTGCAGGAATATTGCCGCAAACTGCTGCATGAGCTGGGAAAAGAGGGCGGTTTTATCCTGGGCTCCGGATGCCATGTTCCTCTTGAGGCAAAACATGAGAATATAGACGCCTTTTTCCGGAGTGTGGAAGAATGGGGCTGGTTGTGATGAAGGTATTGATCATGACCAATGGAGAATACGGGAATTTGGAATGGTATCAGGAACATAAAGAGGGTTTTGATCAGGTAATCTGTGTGGACGGTGGCACTGGTTGGGCCAGGAAACTGAGCATTTTGCCGAATTGGGTAGTGGGAGATATGGACTCCGTCAATAGTGATGACCTAAAGTTTATGGAACAGCAGGGTGTACAGTTTTGCCGCTATCCATCCCAGAAGGATCTCACAGATACCCAGCTCTCTTTGCAATTAGCTGAAAAGTTAGGTGCTGATGAGATCACCATTTGGGGGGGGACAGGTTCACGGTTGGATCATACCCTTCATAATATTTATAGCGCGGCCAATTTAGTAAAGAAGGGCAAAACTGTGCGGTTTGACTCACCTGTGCTGTCCATTTATCTGGTGAAGGATGCCCTGAAGCTTTCAGGGGAAATTGGGAAAACAGTCTCAGTCCTGGCTATAGGGGATGGGGCCTCCGGTGTAACCCTTGAGGGCTTTCAGTACCCGCTGGATAATGCTGAAATAGACAGCATGTGGCAATACGGCATCTCCAATGTTATTGTCAGCAGCCCACAGCTTATCAGTGTGGCTTCAGGCATTTTGGCGGTTTTCTATTATCGGAAACTGCCTTAATTAAAAAGAAAAGTGAATTTACCAACAAGCCTGGTTAGGGCTTTTTTTATTTTCTGAAAGTCAAAGTTAACACAGCAGGATAGTACCATAAGTGCATGATAAATCAAAGGTTGTCAGACGGGGGATAGGGAATAGATAAAACATCATCCATCCCAAAAGGAGGTCTTTGTATGCTCGAACAGTTGGGGCAGGCAGTGATCGATGGTGATGTTTCCCTGGCCAAAGAGAGGACACAAGCCGGACTGGCAGATGGTGTTGATCCTGTGAAGTTGGTAAATGAAGCCCTAATCCCTGCAATGAACAAAGTTGCAGAGCTGTGGAATGAGGGTGAATACTTTCTATCTGATGTCATTTTGTGTGCTAATGCTTTCAGCGGTTCAATGGATCTGATAACTCCTGTTTTAAGCGCATCTGACAGTAAGAATAACGGAAAGATAATGATCGGTGTTGTAGAAGGGGATATGCATGATCTCGGCAAAAACATTGTTGTTGCCATGCTGCGTGCCAATGGGTTCGAAGTAATTGACTTGGGAGTAGATGTTCCTCAGAAGGTCTTTATTGAAAAAGTACGGGAAGAAAAACCTGATATATTGGGAATTGGTGCATATATGTCCACAACAATGGTGCAGCTCAAGCAAAACATTGATGCGCTGGAATCAGAGGGACTGCGTGATGGGTTGAAGATCATCGTTGGTGGTGTATGTGTGACTGAAAAGGCTGCAAAGGATGCTGGAGCAGATGGATGGGGACGAGATGCGCTGTACACTGTTGACCTGGCAAAAAAACTTTTGGGGGTGTAAGTAGATGAAGTCATATAAAGAGGTTCTTGGCAAAATCATGGCCCCAGTGATGACAGGAAAGCAGGCGCTATTTGCAGCAGTAGTAACTGAACATGGACAATATATGGCAGGTCTGAAAAGTGAATTATTTTATAATGATGCAGATGTACATGTTGAGGTTTGCTGTCTGATTGCAGAATACTATGGGTTAATTGCTAGTACCTCATGGGACTATTATAACTTTGAAGCAGAAGCAATGGGACAGAGGGTCAAATATGCTGCTGCAGGACTGCCTGATATCGACCAAACAGACCCTTTGATCAAATCTGAGGCTGACCTGGATAAAATCAAGTGGCCGGGCAATCCGTTGAAATCAGGCCGGGTTCCGGTATATGTTCGTTCACTGGAGTTGATGGAGAAATACACAGGGATGCCTACTACTTTATGGCTTGCTGCTTGTTCTCCCTTCAGTATTGCCTGTGGGATCTGCAGTTATGCTGGATTAATGGGCTTTATCAAGCACAAACCGGAGCTGGCCCATGAAATACTGCGGCGTATTGTTGATGATATTACTGTTCCCTATCTGAAAGCAATTGCTGAGAAATACCCGGGGATCATGGTTAAGTTTGCAGATGCCTGGGAAATGGTTCCCAATGTTTCACCTAAGATACAGCAGGAGTACGCCTTCCAGTATTATGACAGAGTTATTGAAGCAGCGAAGGATATCAATGTGGATGTGAGCTGGTATTGTGCTTACAGTGAAAAGAACTTCCCTGATCCAGCTGCCTATCTGGCTGATAAGCTTAAATATGCAAGAGAGATTATGATTACAGGAACAGAAACAGATGTTGTTCCTGTGTCTGTTTATAGAGATGTAGCTATAGAGAAGAGTGTCCCATTGACTGTTAATGTACCCGCTGACAGAATATTTGATGGGCCACCTGAAGCGATCGTTGAGTTTGTGCGCCAGCTGGCAAAAGAGTCCAGGCCAGGTGTTGCTCAGTATAGTATGGCCGCGTTAGTGCCATATTCTGCGCCCCCAGAACATGTAGCGGCTGTTGTGGCAGCGGGAAAGGCCTTTTGTGCGCTTCCTGTGCCTGAGGATTTTGATGCCATCAAGGTTGAGATCCCCGAGCTCAAGGAATCTTTTGGGGATTTTGTCAGGCGTAAACACAAAGAAAACCCTGATGGATATACATTTAAGTGGCTTGACAAAGCAAAATTTTATGGTGAATAAATGATAATAACAGGGATGGGCCAACTGTCACAACTGTGCTCGGTTGGCCTTTCCATTTACTGTATCATATTTATCGCAATGGAGGCAGTGGTTATGTATAAATATGATCTTCCCCAAAAAGTAATTGATATTGCAGGTGTGAAAATCGGGGGTCAGCCAGGTGAATGGCCTACAGTAATGTGTGGCAGCATTTTTTACGGTGGTCATAAGATTGTCAGCGATGCCAGTGAAGGTATTTTTAATAAAGGGGCTGCCAGGGAACTTTTGCGGAGAGAAGGGGAGTTGGCTGAACAGTTCGGCATGCAGCGGCTGCCTGATGTTATTGGAGATACGCCTAAGGCACTGATTAAATATGTTGATTTTGTGCTGGAAAACGTGGATGGCCCTATATTGGTCGATTCTGCTTCTGTCAAGACACTGCTGGAGACCTTTCAGTATTACAGCGGCAGTGAGGTGATGGACAGGCTGATTTACAGCCCCATCGATGGGCATCATAAGGATGAGCACTTTGATGTGATCAAAAAGCTGGGAATTAAAAATGCATTGCTGCTGGCATTTTCCCCTGAAGCCGTTATGCCTAACCAAAAGTTTGAGCTGTTGTTAGGGAAAGATTGGGAGAAAGCTTTAAAGATAGGTGTTGTAGAAGACGGGTTGTTGGGCAGGGCTAAGGCAAGCGGTATTGAAAATGTGCTGGTTGATGTCGGTGTCATCGATCTGCAAGGTACTGCATGGAGCGCCCTGGCCATCAATCAGGTGAAAAAACTGCTAGGGCTGCCAGCAGGTTGTGCCCCTGCAAATGCCCTTTTCAGCTGGCAGCGGAAGCACAAAGAACGCTTTGCATCTCCAGCACAGATCAGTGCTACAGGCGCTGCTGTTTATGCTGCGACAATTTACTGGGGTGCTGACTTTGTTTTATATGGCCCGATGAGATGTGCTGAATGGGCTTATCCTGCCTGTGCTGTGAATGATGCATTGATGGCATATGGGTCAAGGCTTTTAGGTCTTAGACCGAAAGAAAAAAGCCATCCCCTTTACAATTTAAAATAGCTATTATTAACGTACCATCGCCTGGGCCAACATAACAGCCAGGTTGGCATCAACTCCATAAGCATCAGCATTGATGGATTGAGCGAAACGAGGAGTTACCGAAAGCCCTCCTACCAGGATATTCAAACCTTTTCCTGCTTCAGTTTTGCGGACAGCTTCCACCACTTCTTTCATATAGGTGAGGGTGGTGGTGAGGGTGCAGGATATGGCCAGTATGTCGGGTTGTTCTTTTATTACAGCTTCCACAAAGCGCTGGACCGGAACATCAACACCTAGATCTACTACAGAGAAACCTGCACCTTCCAGCATAACTGATACAACGATTTTCCCCAGATCATGGAGGTCAAAGGGGACTGTTCCGATCACCACTTTTCCCTTGTTTCCCAGGTAGCGGTCCGCCAGGAAAGGTTTGAGATGATGCAAAGCAATTTTCATAGCTTGGGCAGCCATGATCACCTCTGGCACATAAACTTCGTTATCTCGGAACTGGCGGCCGATAGCTGACATTCCTGCCATCAGACCCTCTTCAAGAATTGTTTGGGCGGGTATCATTGCACGGAGGCCTTCTGTGACAGCGTCCTTGACCTTGATGGTATCTCCATCGATGATACAGCTTGCTATCTGCTGCAGGATGAGTTTTTCCTCCATGTCAGCCACCTCCATTAATTCTGTTTATGTTTGGTTCTCCACCAGCGTCTGTATTCATTGGGGGTGATTCCTATATGTTTTTTGAACAACCTTGAGAAATAGGACTGATCCTGGTAGCCTGACCGAAGGGCTATTTGATGGAGGTTTAATTCAGTGTTTTCCAGTAAATTTCTAGCTGCTGCAAGACGGATTTCGGTCAGATACTCTATTATGGTGAGGCCGATTTCTTCTTTGAAAAGGCGGCTTAAATAATAGGGGCTGTAGTGCACTGCTTCAGCTACATTGTTGATGTTGATATCTTCTGTGTAGTGTTTCTTTAGATAGTCTGCAACCTGTTCCACAATGCTGAATTTGGACTGATCCCTGCTGTAATAGATGGTGTTCATCAAGCGGTCAAAGATTTCTACGGTCCAGGAATATAACCCTTCCATATCGGTGATCTGCTGCAGTTTTTGGACCGCATCCTGATACAATTCAAAGAGATCCTCACCAGGTGTGTGCTTCTGTACTGCTATCCTTCCCACACTTGTTAACAGTTCCAGCAGTCGGGCCTTGACCACGTTCAACTCTTGATTCTCGTTTAAAAAGATGTCACCCAGGATCTGATTTAGAATCTCTTTGGCATCAGAAATTTCACCCATTCGGATCCGTCCGATCAGCTGTTTCTCCATTTGCTCAATGTTCGGTTTGTTGTCCCGATTTATCTTGGAACCCTTTTTCTTGAAATGCAGATGTGTTTTAATGGATAACCCTTGTGACTGAGCTTTTTTTTGTTTTGATAGTTCTTCTGCCAGGTGGGAGCGTTTATTCCAGAGTTTTTTCTGACGCTGTAATAGGGATAAATCGGGCTCCATTTGGTAGCATGTAATATTGAAGAGCAGTTGGGCGGCTGTGTGTACCCGGTCCGGTTTCAGATGAGCAACCAGATCAAAGCTCTGCTGAATGGCTGTCCAGTCCAGGTTTAAATCGTGTATTCTGGAACGCAATTCTTCTTTAAATCCTTTATCTGCATCCCATAATCTCACCCTTCCTCCTACAACAACTCCTAGGTAATCGCGGCCACGCATAAGCGGTACTGCCCATTCCAGAAGTCCGGCATGGCAAATGAAAACATAAGGCTCTCCAAGATCAAGAGCCTGACGTCCTGCCTTATATATCTGATAACGGCACCGCAGCTCCCCATCAGGTACACTTCTGATCAAGCGGCAAAAGGGGTTTCTTACATTTTCCCCGGCATTATGAGGGGTGTTCTTTGCACTCTCCAGAAATAATTCGCAGTCAAGATCTGTGATGATGGTATAAAAATCTACAATCCGGTGAAAGGCATAACCATTATAATCAGATGAACAATTATGCACTAAAGGACGCCTCTTTCTTTATATTGTTCCGGCTTTGGTCAGTGAGGGGGCATTTTAAATACTTGTAAGCAGGGAAATGTTTGTTCTATTGTAAATATTCATTATTAAACGGTGCGATCCCTTCTTCATGTATAGAACATAAATAAAAGGCAATATAGGCAGAAAAAAGCAGGAAAAGTCAATGATATATGTTTTCTTTACAGCAGGAATCAGCTGATAGGACAGGGAATTAATTATAGGCAGCTGTTATTTTTTTATCTACTTGAGGAGGAAAGAAGGAATGGCCTGGAGAAGCAGTCTTGGTTTTATTGCTAAAATTGCCTTATTAGCAGTACTCTTTATAATTATCATGTCTGTAGCCTCTTTAGCAGTTGGTTTAGGTGATACAGGGCAGCAGATGGAGCAGGCTATTGAATTATTATCACTTTTTGGTGTTGGTTGTCTTTTCAGCATCGCTGTAAGCTACCCGATTATCCGTTCCAGATGGTCCGGTTGGCCGCTGGTCTTGACCATGGCTGTTGTGCTATTCGGTATTATGACTTTTCTTTCCCAGATTGAAACGGTTATTTTTATGAAATACCTGGTGGATATTGTTCCTACTGAGGCGATCCCAAGGCTGTTTCTGCAGGGAGCCATTGTGGCGGTTCTATTCTCACCTTTAGCTGTGTTGGTGCACGGCAGGATGAAGCAGAAAGAGTTATATTTGATGGAGATCAATACCAGGCTTGATATGCCGGTGGTGCAGTGGGTCTGGAAATTGGCACTGCTGGCGGTCATTTATATTCTTATTTATATAGGGTTTGGTTATTTTGTCTTTGTGCCCTTGGCAGGGGATGCCTTCCAGCAGTTTTATACCGGGCTTGAAATGCCTCCCTGGATCCTTCCTTTTCAGGGCTTAAGGGCACTGATTTGGGTGGCTCTGGCACTTCCTGTTATTCGTATGATGAAAGGCTCTTGGTGGGAAACCGGGCTTGCTGTCTCTTTGCTCTATGCAATTCTGATGGGAGGGCTGCTCCTGCTGCCGAATCCCTATATGCCTGAAGTGATCTCCAGAGCTCATTTCGTTGAAGTTTCATTATCCAATTTCCTTTATGGCTGGATTGTGGTATGGGTGTTGAATTTGGGGAGGAGACCGGAACCAATGCGCATAACAGGATATCGCTATTAACTTAAATAACATTTCAAAACTTCACATCAACTCTGTTTCGAGTAAAAACCCACTGACCACAGCAGCCGGATCCCATAAATCCGGCTGTTTACAACATTTATGGCCTTTCTTAAAGCTGGTTCTTACAGCCATAAGGTTAATTGAGAAAGAGAAACCATGTAGGTTTCTCTTTCTTTTCGGCATAGCAAAATAAGGGGGGGTATTTTGCTCTTATTATTTAAAACATTTTTTTACTCATTCTGTCGATGGCTTCACTTACTGCCTCATACACACCTGGGAATGAACTTATATTCAGGCCCTGGGTTAATGAAGGGATAAAATATAATTTTCCATTCTGACAGGCTTTCTCTACTTCTCTTTCAACAATTTCTTGGTTCCAACCTGGGAAGTCAACAACACCGCTGTCGATGCCTCCCATGAAGGTGATTTGTCCACCATATTGCTTGATCAGTTCTGGGATATTGTTGGTTGTCATGCACCCCTGCCAGATATCTATTCCCATTTCAATCATATAGGGGACTAGATTAGCCGCATAGGAGTCACAGTGGTGAACAATAAGTTCTACACCGTTGTCCTTGTAGAAACCGTAAACTTTTTTGTAAGGTTCTACAAAGAACTCTTTGAACATTTCGGGAGATAAGAAGGAATTTCTCTGGGTGCCCCAATCATCGTGATGGAATATAGCATCAGGGCGGATATGATCGATTACTTCTTTGGCATAGGCTAACTCATATTCAGTGATAAACTCAATCAGTTCATGCATAAGTTCAGGTTCTTCATAGAAAGCTATTAACGCATTCTCCATACCCATAAGATTGTGGCACATTTCAAACATACCGCCAAAATATGGCGCGGTTACAAATTGGTCATTCCTGTCCACTTTATTGGCATGTTCTACTGCTGCTGCCCATTCTTCATCAGAAAATTTAACTGATGGTGCCTTCACATATTTTTTCCACTCAGTGATATCTTTGATTACAGTGTGTTCACCATGCACGGGCATTTGGCCAATATGCCCTTCAGGCCATTTGTAGTATACTCCCCAGGCATTTTTCCCCTCTGTGCCGGGCTCCAAAAAAACACCCTTTAGCATTGGCATTTCCATGATTATTTCCATGAATTCATACTGATTTACGAACCGATCCGGATTTCCGCCCTTCATTACTTCCATTAAATTTTGTTTTTTTGTTAACATTTATATCTCCCTCCTTATTATTTTTAATTTTACCCGTTAATCAATTCTTTTGCTTTGACAGCGGCACTTCCTGCGTCAGGAGCAAATCCATCTGCTCCGATTTCAGCAGCGTATTCCTCTGTTACAGGTGCACCACCAACGATAACCTTCACTGGTAGACCACTATCCTTGATTAACTTAACGGTTTCTTCCATTTTGGGCATTGTTGTTGTGAGAAGGCCTGAAAGAGCAACTAATTTAACATTTTTATTCTCTTTGGCTGCATTTAAGAATTTTTCCGGTGATACATCAACACCCATGTCAACTATTTCAAAACCATTACCTTCAAGCATCATAGCTACTAAATTCTTCCCAATATCATGCAAGTCGCCTTCAACTGTTCCTATTACACATGTACCCAAAGAAGATGTGCTTTCACCAGCCAGATGGGGTTTCAGTACATCTACACCTAATGACATTGCTTTTGCTGCGATCAGCATTTCAGGGACAAAAATTTCACCTGCTGAGAATCTGTCGCCAATTGTGCCCATTGCGTCTATCATAGATTGAAGTATGTCTTCTGCTTTATTCCCTTCATCTAGGGCTTCCTGTACTTTTCCCGCAATAAGTTTAGTTTTACCTTCTTCCACCATAGCTCTAACTTCTTGGAGTTTTGACATTTTGATTCCTCCTTATTAAAATATAAGTGTCTATACCTATATATACAGGTTGTTAACGCGCTTGTCAATACTTTGTGTCATAAATTAGCATAAAATTTTACAAAGGACACACAAGATCCCCTCCTTAATAGCGGAAGCCCAGTTTTGAAGCTTTCTGTTAGCATCTCCAAATATTTTCTTATTAATGCATAAATGTTAATAAAAAAAGGGGAAAAAGTTCGGATGAGCAATTAAATAATGTGGCTTGTTTAGGATTATCTCCCGTGGTAGAGTATCAGGAGAGAGCTTATATGCCGCTTAAGGGAGATGAATCTATGCGAAGTATTCTGTTGGTTTTATTCTCAGTTACTATGGGAGCTACCGGTCAGGCCATTTTAAAAATGGGTGCAAACAAACTAGGGAGTGTTTTTGTTTCACCCCAGTCATTATTACATGATATATTTAGGATTGTAACAACACCGCAAGTGCTGATCGCTTTTGCCTTTTATGCGGCAGGTTTTTTTACCTGGATGAAAGCATTGACCAGAGAAAATTTAAGTTATGTGTATCCTATTGTCAGTTTGAGCTACGTGGTAGTCCTGCTCTACTCCTATTTTCTATTCAAAGAGCCGATTACGCTAAATAAGTTAATAGGGATTATCCTGATCATCGCTGGTGTTATTTTTATCAATAGATGATATGAGACAACCACAAAAGGCTTAATCATGTAAGGATCTTCTGTGGTTGTCCAGATTTTCTGCCACCTTCTGAAAGATATCAATAAATTCTTCAATTTTATCATCTGGGATTCCGACAGCAGCAACTCTTACCAGTTCCTCGTACTGCTTTTGAATATACTCTTCTTCTCTGCGGGCTTTTTCTGTGAGATAGACCAGATGGGCTCTTTTATCTAAAGTGTTTGGTTTGCGAATAATATACCCTTTTTTCTCCAGTGACATGATGGTCCTGGAAACAGCCGGTTTGCTGACAGCGACACCGGTCACGATGTCATCCTGTTTAATCCCTTCACCATAAGTATAGAGAAACATAAGGACGTTTGCCTCTGCGCTTCCCAACTGTTTTTCCCGCAGCGCTTTGAGCAAACACAGCTGTCCAGATTGAATGATCCTGCTGGCCAGGTTGACAAGGAGTTGGAACCTAGTCAATCCAACCGCCACCTTTCTGGGAAGTTTTGCTCCTTTGTTAGCTTAACCCCTTTTCCAACATGATGCAAGAGCTATCCAATAATTTGGGTGTCTGATTAAAAAAATCTTCGGAAAAAGCTGATGATCGATTCCCATATTGATTTTTTCTGCTCTTCAGGCACAGGTTCGCTTTTATCTTTTTCCATCTGTATACCCTCTGTACGGTGAAGGAACTGAACTTTGCTGTTCTGGTTGTTAGTGTTATCCATAAATGATTTGTAGTTATCAGCCAGCACTTCCAGTTCATCAATAGCTGCCAAACTGCTCATCAGCTCATTATACTGGCCTCCTGCCTCATTTCTCATAGTTGCTACACCATCTGCCGCTGCAGCAATGCCCTCTGCCAGCTGCTCCTGGCCTTTAGCTAATTGATCCAGACCGCTGCTGAGTGCCGGTGTTTGCTGGGAAAGGGATTGAATGCCCTGCTGTAATTCACCTAGGCCGCTGTTAAGTTGGCCGGCAGCAGCTGATAGCTGATTCAGGTATTCTTTTTCTTGAGCGATCCCATCATTTAAACCTTCAATTCCTTTGATCATTAAATCAATCTGCTGTTCATTCTCCGGAGAAAGGAGTTTAATTTGTTTTAATAACGGTACTATTTGCTGCTTTAACAAAGAACTTGATTCAGCAAGTTTTTGGTGCTCACTGCTCAACTGCTCCAAACCTGCGGCTAGCTCTCCGGAGCCATCACAGCTTGTTTTCACGCCATCTTCAAGCTGTTGCAGTCCAGTTGAAAGCTGGCTGCAACCATCAGCTATTTTTTTCTGGTTTTCTCCGATTTCACGAGCTGCTGAGCCCAGTTTATCAAGAGAGTTTTCCAGCTGTAAAAGGCCGCTGAATAGTGGTGATAGTTTGCCTTTTATATTCAATTTTGACAGGTCCAGTTCTGACAGAGCACTGACCGAGGGGAGAGCGACAATCTCGAACGGTTTTAGTTCGATCTCCTCTCCTTTAATCTCTAGAGTGATATCAGCTTTGGGGAAGGGGAACACCATCCAGCCCAACTGGATTTCATCACCTACAACAACCTGACTGGCACCTGGGGCTTTGATACCTTTCCACTTTCCTGCAGATAGTGAAGTAGAGACCTGGAAGACAAAGGGAGTGTAAAGGGTTTTTTCTGTAGAAAGGGTTTTGCCCTGATAATTTTCATATGATAGTTTTGTTTTCTGCTTGCTGAAGTTTTCTAGGTGTATAGTAATTTTTAAGTTGCCATCTTTACCTGCCAGCTGCTCAGGATCGATGGGCTCTCCGTCTAAGGTATAATCGATGCTTACTTGAAAGGGTAGTTCTTTATCTGTAGTTCCCTGGTAGAATAAACCATCCTCCTGGAAGGCTGTGGCCGGCCAGATCAACCGGTTCCCCTCAACTTTAGGTTTGCTGCCGGAGGTGCTGTTTTTGACCTCACTGTAACTGCCGTAATCAGTCCAGCTATCACCCTCAGGTGCTCCATATGCCCAGTTCACCACCTGTACCTCTTTTACACTTCCGTTGTTAGCTAGCAGGCAGTAGACCGTTTCATTCTTCTCTACAGCTGCCAGGGCAGGATTGGGGAAAAACAACAACAGGGCTAAGAGCAGGGGTAATATGCGTTTTTTCATGATTTTCTCCTCCTTGTACTATATAGTTAGTTTTTTTTGCTCCAAGCCAACAGACTTGATCCTTGACAACCACATAGGAATCCCGGGCGACCTGGATAAATATTCTCGTAGAGGCAGGGGGCTTCGATCATCCTCCTTGGGAAGCTCA
>JAAYWP010000074.1 GCA_012516535.1 Syntrophomonadaceae bacterium
GCAGTATACGGACAATCTCAGGGAAATCGCCCAAATGTGCCTTAGAAACCTCCACAATGCGCAAACCAGTATAATGGTACTCATTGACCAGGGCCTTGACCGTTTATGATTTTCCTGTACCCCGGTCACCATAGAGGAGAACATTATTGGCAGGGCAGCCCTGCAAAAACTGTCTGGTGTTTTCGATGACCTCTGCTCTTTCCTTCTCATAGCCAAACAGGTCCTTTAGCTTTATCTGGTCGGGGTAATCGACCCCCTGAATCTTATTGCCGTCCCAATAAAAGGCATAATAGCGGGCAAAAATACCGGCCCCCACCTCCCGGTAAAACTGGGACAGAGCGGGAAGGCAGTCGCTCCAGCAACTGCTTTTATCCAACAACTCCTTAATATCTTGATGGATTCCGGGATTGCTTGCAGGGTTTTCTGACAGCTCCCAATCAGGAAGAGCATATAAAAGACTTGTGTCCAGCCCATTTAACTTCTGCGCCTCTGCTTTTATTGCAGCACTGGAAAGATCCGCTATGAGCTGCAGGGCATTTAAATCTTTGGCAGCTGCAGCAGCTAGACCGCTGCAGTCTTTACCCCTGGTGCAGCGGTCGGAATAAGGGTTGTCATCATAGATGATCTGCTCAATGATATAGCTGCGCAAAGATCGATCAGTAGAGGCCAGGGAATAGAAAAAATCGTTATAAAAATTCATAAAATCAAGGGGATCTCCCTCGCTGTTAAGGCAGTTGATAACAGCGGAAAACTTCTTAATAACCGGATCCATAAGCAGATTTCTGTAAATAGAAAGGGAAGATAAAGCTAATTTTATCTGATAAATACTATCGCTGGTCACACCTGGTCACTCCCGCTAAATTTTATAGTAAGGTTACTCTCTCTGTAATGGGGTGTCAAGTATTTTAAATATGAATGCAGAAAACGAATAAATAATGGAACAGGAGAGATAATATTAGCAACTTAAAACTATTTGGAGGTGTCCTTAAGTGAATATTCAAGAAATTCAGCAAAGGCTCAACCAGATCAACCAGATCTGCAATCAACTGAGTCAAAGTGAGCAGACCAACATTTCGCACCTGAACCAGCTTTCCCAAAATGAGCGTGCAGCCGCTCAGCAATTGCAGCAGTGTATGCAGTTGATCAGCCAGGTATCTCAGCAGATTCAGCAGATTTCTGCACAAACAACCACCCAGTACACTAGTCCGGGACAGTTTTCCTACAGTGTGCAGCAGCCAATGGGTGGAAGCCAGTTCGGTATGGGGCAGCAGAGCTTTTCTCCCAGCCAGTTTGGAACTACATCTTCTTATGAGTTTTCTAAAGAATTCGCCAGCGGTGGAGAAAATGACGGGGACGGGGGTGCAGCCAGGGGATTTTCCAGAGCCCCGCAATTTCAAGGTTCTTCAGTTACCGGCCAGCAGACCTACAACACCAATAAGGATCTTGGCAAATAATATATATCTGACGATGAACAACAAAGGCTGCCAACCGGCAGCCTCTATTTTTTTGCCTAAATAAATTATTTCCATAGGATTGATTTTGTAATTTACGCCGCCTCAGTAGTACAGGAATTTAAAAACAGCAGATCGGAAAAAATACTAATAAAAAATGGGGGCATTGGGAAAGGGGTTGCCAAATGCCATTAGTTGCTATCAGGGCGCTGATACTCTACACAGTCCTTGTTTTAGTTATGCGTCTAATGGGGAAACGCCAGATAGGGCAGTTGCAGCCTTTTGAACTTGTGATAACTATTGTGATTGCAGAACTGGCAGTTATACCAATGAGTGATACAGGGATCCCGCTGTTAAACGGAATAGTCGGAATTTTGGCCTTGATGGCTGTTCAGATCCTGCTGTCTCTGATAGATCTGCACAACGAAAAAGCAAGAGCGATTATCTGTGGGAGGCCGATAATCCTGATCCAAAATGGGAAACCGGTCTTGGATGCCATGCGGAAAGCAAGGATTAATATTAACGATCTGTTAGAACAGCTCAGGGCTAAAGAATACCCTAATGTTTCGGACATTGCCTATGCCATACTGGAAACCAATGGCTCGATCAGCGTAATACCAAAAGCTGATGTAAGACCTCCCTCAGCTAAGGAACTGGGTACTCCGGTAGCTCAACCCCATTATCCCATAGGGCTGATTATGGATGGCAAGGTAATTGAAAAAAACCTTCAAATGGCAGGGATCTCGATCAATGTTCTGAAGCAAAAGGCTGAGGAGCAACAGATTACTGACCTTAAAGATGTCTTTTTTGCGCAATATACAACCGATGGAAGAATTGATTTCTTCTTGAAGGAGGATGATCCTGCCCAATGAAGCGATTGCTCTTCGGCTATGTGATCATCATTGTTGTTGTGGCTTTGATCGGACTGGGAGGGGCCTATTTTCAAAGCTACCTCGAAAAGACCGCTGCTGAACTGAGCCTGGAACTGGAAAAGGTCAAGGATAAAGTGGCAGAGGGAAATTGGGAGGAAAGCAGAGAGGCTTTTATTGCTTTCAATAAAAAATGGGAAAGAGTGCGCAAAAACTGGGCGATGTTTACCAATCATTTTGAAATCGATAACATAGAAATGAAATTGGTGCGCAGCCAGGAGTTTATCGAAGCAAAAGACGCAGTTAATGCTGCTGTTGAACTTTCGGAAGCCATTATGCTTTTAGAACATATCCCTGAAAGGGAGCGATTGACACTGCAAAACATTTTCTAATAGATTGTCAATAAATTTTCTAGCAGGAAAAGCTGATGGCAGAAGAGAAGTAATTTACCTCTGAGTTGAACCTAGATAACCGGGGGAGATGATCCCCCGGTTAGAGTTTATGTGCGCCCGGCATGGGCGTTGTCTATAGGGTGAAATCCCGAACGGCGAAGGTAGCAGTAACCATAGCTTAAGACAAGGGTA
>JAAYWP010000075.1 GCA_012516535.1 Syntrophomonadaceae bacterium
CGGCGATTGAGAGGTGGGAAGTGAGAGGTTGGAAGTGAGAGTAAAAGAATAACGCAAGCCGGGTGCCTGGATAATAACTTCGGTGTTGATCGGTACCGTACCTGCTGAATAAAGCAAAAACGCAAGCCCGGCACCGACTTGCGTGGTGGCACCGTTCGTGGCAGGGAATAAAATCTCATCTTTTACGAATAATAACAGCGAAAACTATATTCGAGGTGAAGTGAATGGATTTTCAGCTGCTTTTTTCTCCAATAAGAATAGAAACTATGGAAGTGGGCAACAGGTTTGTTGTTCCACCTATGGGAACCAACCTGGCCAATCCCGATGGGACTGTGAGCGAAGAGCTGATTGCCTACTGGGAGGCTAGAGCAAAGGGCGGTTGGGGGTTGCTGATCGTAGAAATTACTGCAGTGGATCCTATAGGCAAAGCTATCCCCCACCAGTTGGGCTTATGGGATGATAAATTTATACCAGGCTATAAAAAATTAGTAGACACTGTGCACCGCTATGGTGCAAAGATTGCGGTACAGATTCACCATGCAGGCCGTCAGACCTCCTCCGATATTTTAGGCGGGGAAAAGCCAGTGGCGCCCTCCCCTGTTCCCTGTTTTGTTACACAGGAAACACCGCGAGAACTGACAACAGAAGAGGTTTATCAATTGCTCGAAAAGTTCGGCGATGCTGCAGCCCGAGCCCGGGAAGCGGGGTTTGACGCTGTGGAGATTCATGGTGCCCATGGCTATATAGTGGCTCAGTTTATGTCCCAGCACACCAACAAAAGGGTGGATGAGTTCGGGGGCTCTTTATACAACAGGATGAGGTTCCCGGTTGAGGTTATTAAAGATGTGCGCCGCAAGGTTGGGGGCTCATTCCCCATTATCTTCAGGATGAGCGCTGATGAGAGGGTTGTTGATGGAAGAAAGATAGAGGAGTCGAAAGCAGTTGCCAGTATTGTTGAGGAGGCAGGTGTAGATGCCCTTCACATATCAACCGGCGTTTATGCCAGCATGCAGTATATCGTCCCCCCTCCAGATGTATCACCGGGTTTTATTCTGCCTGACGCTGGTGAAATCAAAAAGGCTGTCTCTATACCGGTAATCGGTGTGGGCAGGATCAACGACCCTGTCCTGGCCAAACAAGCCATCCAGACTGGCCAGGCTGATCTCCTTGCTTGGGGCAGACAATCACTGGCAGACCCGGAGTTGCCCAACAAGGTTGCTGCAGGCCGCATCAGAGAAATACAGCCTTGTATCGCCTGTAACCAGGGGTGCATCGGCTATATTTTTGACCCTAATAAAATGAAGTGTTCTTGTTTGGTTAACCCCTTCTGCGGCAGAGAATACAAAATGAAAATTGAGCCTGCTGCCCAGTCAAGAAAAGTCGTCATTGTCGGTGGCGGGCCGGGCGGCCTTGAAGCAGCATGGATAGCTGCAGCCCGGGGACACAAAGTAGTGCTCTTTGAAAAGGAGCAGTCCCCTGGCGGCCAATTGCGGGTGGGAGCCATCGCACCTGCCAAACAGGATTTAACCAAAGCGATCAATTACTATACCTATATGGGTGAGAAATATGGGGTTGATTTTAGATTCGGTACTCAGGCAGGTGCAGAACAAGTCCTGGCAGAGAAACCGGATGTGGTCATCCTGGCAACAGGCGGGGAACCGAGCATTCCGGATATCCCTGGAATCGATAGTCCACAGGTTGCAACTGCCAATGATGTGCTGTTGGGTAAAGTAGATGTAGGCAAAAAAGTCCTGATCATCGGCGGCGGATTGGTAGGGAGTGAAACAGCAGACTTTTTGGGTGAACACGGGCATGAAGTAACCTTGGTGGAAGCCTTGCCGGAAATCGCAGAAGATGTTCAGGAATCAATAAAACACTTCCTGCTGCTGCGCTTAAAGCGGCACGAAGTTCGGATTGAGACAAACACCAGAGTAAAAGAAATACTACAGAACGGTGTCAAGGTGGAAAAGGACGGCCAGGAATCGCAGCTTACAGGCTATGATAATATTATCATCGCAGTTGGCGCCAAACCGGTAAATAACCTAAAACCACAACTGGAGGGAAAGGTGCCTGAACTGCATGTGATAGGTGATGCCTCAGAACCGAGAAAAGCTATCGATGCCATTGAAGAAGGTGCCAGCGTGGCGATAAAAATTTAATCCCTGGTAAAGCTGCGGAAGGGTGCGTGACACGGGGACGGGGGTCGTGTCACAAGGGTGGTATTGGTGGAAGCAGGGGGACGGGAATCGTGTCATTGTAGTTGATCTGATTATTAGTCGGTTGACAACCTGTCCCGCTGATCGCGCGGGGGAACAGTCCCACTGATCGGTCTTGCTCGATCCGATCGGTCAACCTGTCCCGCTGATCGCGCGGGCAACCTGTCCCTCCGCGCGACTGGATCGCGCGGAGGGACTGTCCCCCTGATCGGGCCTGATCGGTCGGGACAGTCCCCCTGCTAGCGCTGTAATCGGTCTTAGCTGATTTTCTCAAATTCGTCTTTGCCTACTCCGCATTCGGGGCAAACCCAGTCATCAGGCAGGTCTGCGAAGGATGTTCCTGGTTCGATGCCGCTTTCCGGATCCCCTTCTGCCGGGTCATAGACATACCCACATACTGTGCACTCGTACTTGTCCATGCCATTTCTCCTTTTTCTTTATTCTAAGTGATCACGCGGAGGGGCAGTCCCCTGATCGGTCCGATCAGTCAACCTGTCCCGGTGATCGGTCTTAGCTGATTTTCTCAAATTCGTCTTTGCCTGCTCCGCAAACAGGACAAACCCAGTCATCAGGCAGATCTTCGAAAGATGTTCCTGGTTCGATGTCGCTTTCGGGATCCCCTTCTGCCGGGTCATAGACATACCCACATACCGTGCACTCGTACTTGTCCATGCCATTTCCCCTTTTTTCTTCTTTTTTATCTTTATTATAAGTGGGAGCAGCTGGTGGTGTACTCCCCCTCTTCACCTGATGATAGTAGGCATAGGTCATTGGGCTACCCTGCGCCAGAACCTCTGCATCAGTTATTTCTCCAATGAAAATGGTATGTGTTCCTGCATCCACATCCTTGATAACCTTAGCTTCAATATAGGCGAGAATATTGTCAACTAGATAAGGTAGCCCTTGAGGGCTTAGTTCGTATTTAATTTCGGAGAATTTATCCACTTCTCTACCTGATTTAAAACCGAACTGCCCGATAAGGGAAAGGGGAGTTTCTTCATCTAAGATGGATACAGTAAACAACCTGCTCTTCATAATGAACTCGTGGGTCAGATTCTGTTTATTGATGCTTATCGCTATTGTTGGAGGCTCATTGGATATCTGGAATACTGTATTGGCGATCTGTCCATTTAGGCGCCCCCCATCTTTTGATGCAATCACATAGAGACCGTAGCTGATGCTGTAAAGTGCTTTTAAATCCATCTTCTGTCCCTCCTATTGAATGGATTCACCAAGCTTACGACCTTTCTCCCTGAGACTATCTAGGTCTGCTTTTCCGGGGACCTACTGGATATTCACTGTTTCCTCAGGCTTTTCCCCAGCCCATCTCCTGGAGAACAAAGGCAACCCCCGTGCCCCTTGACCTCCCCATCCCTGGGAGCTAAAAGCAAAACCTATGCGTAATTTTGCCTCAGCCCTTAAATATAGCTGAAAAATAAAGCAACATTGGGAAATCCCAACCGGCACCGGTTTTGCTGTGAGGAGTTCAGGGACAATCTGAGAAATCTCTCAGGCTGCAAGGATTTCATAACAGTCATTAATAATTTTCTGCTTTGATCTCAAAATAGGCTTTGGGGTGGTCGCAAACAGGGCATATCTCAGGGGCATTCTTCCCGTAATGAATATGTCCGCAGTTTCCGCACTTCCAGGCCTTTTCTTCCTCTCTTTCAAAAACCTTGCCTTCTTTAATGTTCTGCAGTAATTTCAAATATCTCTCCTCGTGTTCTTTCTCAATCGCCGCTACCCGCTCGAAAAGATTAGCTATCTTAGTGAAACCTTCTTCCCTGGCTGTTTTTGCAAACTCAGCATACATTTCTGACCATTCGTAATGTTCCCCAGCAGCCCCATCTTTTAGGTTTTCATCTGTTGCTGGAACTCCATCATACAACAGCTTAAACCAAATCTTGGCATGCTCCTTTTCATTGCGCGAAGTTTCTTCAAAAAAATCAGCGATCTGGATGTAGCCATCTTTCCTAGCTTGAGAAGCATAAAATTCATACTTAACTCTCGCCTGAGATTCACCAGCAAAAGCCGCTTTTAAATTTTCCTCAGTTTTCGACCCCTTCAGATTCATATTGTCTCCTCCTCCAGCATAATTTTTATTTGTTAAAAAAAGGGAGCAAAGCTCTTCTCCCTTCAAACACCTGTCATTAATAAGCATTAAGTAAATCTTACCATAATATAGTTAATAAGGCAACTAATTCTGATCTAATGCCTGATCTAATAATTTTCCATAACCCATTGATAAGAAACAGGACAATAGCTACCACATGACGAATATCCAGCATAGAGACCTCACACTCCTTGACGGGGAGTTGGCCATCTGAAA
>JAAYWP010000076.1 GCA_012516535.1 Syntrophomonadaceae bacterium
CATTTTTGTAGTACAATGTTGTTCACAAGAGATCCTCTCCTTTTGGTTGGTTTGTTTTGGTGCATTCAATTTTACCAAAAGTGATGATCTCTTGTCTTTTTCTTCTTGTTTTCTCCTATAAAAACTTTACACTATGCATTATTGACTATAGATGGTATCACCACCTTTTTTCTATGCAAACAGTTGTTGGTTAGATAATATGACGTAAAAGGGGCTGTCTTTGTCACAGAAAAGAAAAAAACCCGGTTTATCCGGGTCTGCAAGGAAGCATTGCGCAAATAATTTTAAAGCTTGGGGAGAAACCCGATTAGCTTCCGGGTTTGCTGTGTTAAGTATAACAGTCAGATGTTTCATTGTTATCAAAAATTGTTACAAAAATGTTACAAAAAGCTGTAAAATCAGTAATTTTACTATTATTCAGTTTATGCATTTTAAACAAGCCCCAACAAAAAGGCAAGCTGTGCTATAGCAAATGTTACGATGATGGCTGTTCCTAAGGGCATCAGAGCGGCAAAAACTGTCCATTTCAAGCTTTTTGTTTCCTTATAGATAGTCAGCAGTGTGGTGCCGCAGGGGAAGTGCAGCAGTGAAAATAACATGGTTGACAGGGCTGTGAGCCAGGTCCAGCCGTTATCGATCAGCAGTGTTCTGAGAGAGGTTAAACTGTCTAATTCCAGCATCGCCCCAGCGGATAGATAGCTCATGATCATAATTGGCAGAACAATCTCATTGGCAGGCAGACCCAATATAAAAGCCATGAGAATAATTCCATCTAAACCGAGAAGAACGGCAAAGGGGTCCAGCCAATCAGCTAGATGAGCGATAATGCTGAGCTCACCGATATATGTGTTAGCCAGTATCCAGGTGATGGCACCTGCGGGAGCGGCGACAACTGTCGCACGCATCAGCACAAAAATTGTCCTGTCAAGAAGAGAGCGTATCAATATACGGACAAGCTGGGGTTTACGGTAAGGGGGCAGTTCAAGAGTAAAAAATGATGGTTCCCCTCTGAGCACGGTTTTGGAAAGGAACCAGGACATTAAAAGGGTAATCCCCGCACCCACCAAAACGAGAAGCGCAACAACAGCAGCTGCAGTGCCAGAGGCTGCTGCTCCCAATCCTCCCATAAAGATCATAGAAAGGCTGATCAGAGTAGGAAAGCGGCCATTGCAAGGAACGAAGACATTGGTGAGTATAGCGAGCAGCCTCTCCCTAGGGGACTCAATAATTCTGCAGGAGATAACACCTGCTGCATTACAGCCAAACCCCATACACATGGTTAAAGCCTGTTTCCCGTGAGCGCAGGCCTTTTTAAAATATTTGTCCAAGTTGAAGGCCACCCGGGGCAGGTAGCCCAGATCCTCTAATAAAGTGAACAAGGGAAAAAAGATGGCCATAGGGGGGAGCATCACTGACACAACCCAGGCCAGCCCCCGGTACATTCCCAGCACCAGTACACCATGCAGCCAGTCAGGGGCATTAGCCATCATAAAAAAATTGGTAAGCTGGCCTTCCAACCAAAAAAGACCATTTGCAAGCAGCTGTGATGGATAATTGGCTCCAATGATGGTCAGCCAGAGAATTACCCCCAGCAGGGTCAGCATAATGGGAATGCCAAAAACCCGAGAAGTAATGATATCGTCTATTTTTTGATCAAGTTCCAATTTGCGATCTATTTTGTGGTGGGCGGCCTTACGGGTGATTTCCTCTGCACAGCTGTAAATGCTGCTCACTATGGAGTCTCTGATTTTTTGCTGTTTTTTTGCCCTAATTTCCTGATTGATGCTGGAGAGAAGTGAAGATAGGGTTGGGTCTAGCGTGCCCATACAGCACTCCCCTCCTGTAAAGAAATCTGTTCAGAACTTTTACTCAGATGGTCAATAATAGCCTTGATGATGCTTATATCCCCCTCCAGCAGCCTTAGAGCAACCCAGCGGTGGTTCACCCAACCGGGGAGATAGGGGCGGATGCGGCTCTCCATCCGTGCGGCGGCCTGTTCCACATATGGTTCATAACTGACCTGCCGGGGTGAGGTTACAGTAACACCTGTTGCCACATCCAAAACAGCATCTTTTAGCTCTGTAAGCCCTTTTCCGTTACTTGCTACAGTAGGGATGCAGGGAACCCCTAGTTCCCGGGAAAGCACCTCAATGTCAACCTTGATATTTCGTCTTGCGGCTTCATCCATTAAATTGACGCAGACCACAACCTTTGGTGTGATCTCCATTACCTGCAGTACTAAATTGAGGTTGCGCTCTAGACAGGTGGCATCAACTACAACTATGACAGCATGGGGTCGCCCGAGAACGAGAAAATCCCTGGCCACCTGTTCATCAGCAGATGTTGCCAGGAGGGAGTAGGTCCCAGGAAGATCGACCAGCAATATTTTTTTATTTCTATGAACAAAAGTACCTTCAGCTCTCAGAACAGTTTTTCCCGGCCAGTTGCCGGTATGCTGTTTTAAACCGGTCATAGCATTGAAAACAGTGCTTTTACCTGTGTTAGGGTTTCCTGCCAGCGCTATAACCAGCTGGTTTTGCGAAAGTTTTAGCCCAAAAGCTTCATAAGCTGCTGCTGTGCAGCATGATTTATCTGTGACATTCATTTTTTCCCTCCATTGTTTTGTCGATGGTAATAAAGATTTGGTCAGCATCCTCATTGCGCAGTGCTATGATCGCCCCTCTGATATTAAAGGCAGTGGGGTCTCCGGCGGGACTGCGTCGTATTGATTCTATTCGGGAGCCAGCAACCAATCCTAAATCTAATAAATGGCGTCTGACCTGACCCTGGGCGGTTAGATATTTTATTGTTCCAGCTGCTCCGTTTGGAAGTTGTGATAAAGGTAGTATGGTATCTGTCATTTTATTAATCCTCCTATAAATAAGTTAGCGGCGGCTAAATATTAATTTTTTTATAGTAATATATTGCGTTTGCAACTATTGGGTGCTTATCCAATCGATCTTGTTGCCAAAAAACTGGTAAGAACCCCTTAAGCCAATGATGAAGCTGTAGGAATTGGACCTATTATGGACAGATGGCTACTATGCCTAAGATCTATTCGGATAAGGGTAAATAGGTGGTGATTGTACGAGCAGTCAAATGAAACAAAGGTTTTTCGGCAGGAGTCAAGGATCAGTTTTGTTTAATTCCATTGAACAGTATTTCCGTGATTTCATCTAGGAACTGCTCTTTCTTTGCCCGCAAGAGCAGTTCATTCCCTTTTAAAAGTCCAGGAAGAGGGGCTTGATGATTCAGACGGTATGATTCAATAACCATCTGCTCGAGTTTTTTGTACTCATATACCTCAAACCTGTTTACTGCAGTTTTAGCTGCTGCTCTTTCCAGTATGGAGATCAATATATCCCGGTATGAAGCTGTGTGGCCTAAAGAGAGCATATCCACCAGCAGCGGAACCAATTTTTCCAGGATAAATCTTTTCTCAGGCATATTCCTTATTCCCAACTGTTTGCGTAGTCTGTTCAACCCTGTTTTATCCATCTGCAGCAATATATGCAGAAAATAATCATCATCTGGGCAGCCATTGAGATAATACCTGCTGCCTTGATAACCTTTATAAACCCTCAATGTGTCATAATAGCCCAAATTAATATTGTTTATTGCTCTTTCTTTTGTAAAATCAAGCATATTGCCTAAACTTTCATTTGGCTTAATCAATGTTATATTCAGGTCACTGCGGTTTTCCCATTTTTTCAGGCCTTTGCGCACCAGCCTGACCGCAATAATGTTTTTAAAACCCTTTTCAGCCAGCAGGCTGATGGGAAGATTGTCAAAAACTCCGCCATCTAAAAAAGTATTGTTGTCTATCCGCTGCATCTGAAAAAACGGTAAACTGGCAC
This sequence comes from Syntrophomonadaceae bacterium, assembly GCA_012516535.1. Classification (GTDB taxonomy): domain Bacteria; phylum Bacillota; class DSM-12270; order Thermacetogeniales; family Thermacetogeniaceae; genus DTU068. The sequence continues at coordinate 3,858 of JAAYWP010000076.1, forward strand.
TGGCAAGTAAGTAGTCGATCAATTTACCCTCAGGAATATCATTTAAAAATAGTTTTAACGGGGCCAGTTCAGTAAGAGATATGGTGACGAATCCGAACTCTATGCCAGCATTTCTGATCCTTTTCTCATCTATATAACGGTACAGCAAACTGTGCAGGGGTGTAGTATCTAAACCCCGGTTCTGTAGAAAAGCTTTGATATATTGAATAAGTGTTGTTGTATCCTCAGCAGATATTTTTCGGTTTTTTAACTTTTCAAAAAATTTGTCATCAATATTAATTATTTTGGATGGTGTAATCTCACTCCACACTTCCAGTGCCTGTTCCAGATCCTTTTGTACCATCATCGCTCCATTGAGAGCTCCCACAGATGTTCCTGCAACACCTTTGAAATCGATGCCCAGTTCATTTAATGCTTTCCAGACACCTACATGGTAGGCACCGCGAGCACCCCCACCCTCCAGCACGATACCGTACATCATAAACACCCCGCTGTATATATCAACATTTTATATTAGTCTGCTCAGTTTTATAATATCAAAAATAATTTCAGCAATTATATTGACAAATAATCCCTATAGATATATAATCCATATAGACAAATTACACATAGAGAGGATAATCACTGATGTGCGATCACCATTCAAGAGATAAAAAAGGATCTGTTTGCCGCTGCGGCGGGGGACTCCCTGTAGAAAAGTTTATGCAGCCATGTCTTCTTATACTGCTTAAGCAGCATTCTTCCCATGGCTATGATCTGATACAACAGCTTGCTGAGTTCGGCTTCAGTGAGAGGCTGGATCCAGGTTCAGTTTACAGAACTCTGCGCCGTCTGGAGGATGAAGGATTGGTGACATCTCACTGGGATGTTGGTGAAGGGGGGCCAGCCAGGCGTCTCTATAGCTTGAGTGATGAGGGTGAGGAGATGCTTCATGCCTGGGCAGTGCATATCAGGCAACAGCGCAAGCGGATGGATGTTTTTTTAGAAAGGTATCAATCATTATTTAGCAAGGAAAATTGAGTAAAAGGAGGTGAAGAGTATGTGCAGATCTGGACATTATCATCATGGAGGCTGCGGATGTTGCTGCGGAGGTGGCTTCAATCGGCGGTTCTTCACTAAGGAAGAGAAAATCGCCAAGCTGGAAAATTACCTGAAGGATTTAAAGGCAGAAATGGCAGCCGTGGAAGACAAAATCAAGCGTCTAAAAGAGGAGAAATAAGTTTGATGCCCTGGTTAATCCAGGGTATTTTACTTTTAAACTGGTACTTACAGAGCAGTCATAAAACGGCTGTTCTTTTTTGTCATGACTGTGGACAAGGATATTAATCTTTTTTGTAGAAAAAACAATTATGCGGTTTAGGATAAAACAGCTGCGCTGAAGGGCGTCAATATTTGGCGGAACTAGTCATAACAGCAATTATTGCACATGGTTGGTAATAGCGAGAGGAGGAAATATATTGCACTGGACCGAAGATGCTCTGAAGCAGATTGAAAAAGCACCTGCTTTTATCAGAGGTATGGCGAAGAGGGCAGTAGAAAAGGAAGTAGCAAAGAGCGGAAGGGAAGAAGTTACTGAAGCAGATGTCCGTGCTGCATATGAGAAGTATATTAAGTTTGCGGTAAACAGTGGTGAGGGAAAAGAGCAGGAAAAGACTAGCAAAATCGCGATTGTGCGCTGTGATACTGTTGCTGAAGTCTGCCCAGGGATAGCCTGTTTCAAGGCTTTTAATCATCGCAAATTGGCTTTTGAGCAGTATGGGGAGAAGGCAGAAATTATCGGTTTTTTTACCTGCGGCGGTTGCCCTGGCAGAAGGGTTCCGCGGCTTGTGGAAAAATTGATTCCACATGGTTTGGATGTAGTTCATCTATCATCTTGTATGATGTTGGATGATGATTATCCCCGCTGCCCTCATAAAAACCAGATTAAAAAGGTCATAGAAAAGAAAGGTATTCGCGTAATAGAAGGTACTCATCACTGAACTGTTTGATAATAAGGATTTATATTGAGGCCGTAGTGCCTGTTCAAGCAGGAGGGTTTGGATTGGGATTTTTCAAAGATATGAGTGACAGCGCTATCAATTTTTCGCGCTACCGGTATTTTGCCAATTTGCCTTGGAAAAGGGTAATTACTTATCTGTTGCTCATGGTGCTGGTACTGGGCATACCTGTTTTATTGTCTATCGCTTATGATTTTCAAAGGGATATGACAAAGGTTATTGAGCAATTCAACAAAAATGCTCCCGATTTTGTTTTGAAAAATGGGGAATTAACAGTTGCTGGAGAGATGCCGCTGGTTTATGAAAGCGGGAACCAGGATAGTGCGATTATTATTGATACCAGTGGCGAGACTGACAGCAGTGTTTTGGATGATTATGAGCAGGGATTTTTCATAGAGAAAACAAAATTAGTGTTTAAGCGGGATTCCCTAGAAACACAGGAATATCATTTTTCAGCCCTTAAGGAACTGGAGCTTGAGAAAGCTGATGTGGTTGATATATTATCCTACCTGAGGCCCATCAGTGCGATGATTGTTTTCTTTGGGTTAATTTATTTTATCTTTGCCAAACTCTGTACTGTTAGTATTTTGAGTTTGGTCACCCTCTTGTTTTCCGGTATTCAAAATTGTGGATTGAATTACGGCCAGTCCTTTAAGATCACAGTTTATGCTATGACCATACCCACCCTTTTCCAGTCCCTGCAGAACATCATTGCTCCTGGATTTATTTACGGCTGGTCCATTTACTATTCTATCGCTGTGATTTACCTCTTGTTTGCTGTGCGTTCCACTAAAAGCAAGCCGGTAGCAAGTGATGAGGACCTGCTTGTATAGATTAAAGAGGTGTCCCTTACAAGGATTGCTCCTTACTGGGGCAGCCTTTACAGTATACCTGGTCCAAAGCAGGTAACCGGTGATCAGGCAGCCATAGCTCTCCCAATAGAGATAAGAGATGGGTATTTCAGAGCTTTTATCAAAGTGGAACCGCTGGTGGAGGTCAAGCAGTACACTACTGAAACAAAAGAGGGTATTAATATCTGGGAGTATGCCGCACAGTGCGCAGACCAATATAAAGGGTTCTTCCTTTTTTATAACTGTGAGATAAAGAAAGATGGCAGCCAGGAAACCTAAAGGGATATTCCATGCAGGACTGTCATAATGAGGGATGGCATCCAGGGCGTAGTGTGAGGTTATTGCCAACAGGGGTGCCATTATTTTGTTTCTCCCTGTTATAAAGTAAATTGATGCTCCTGCTAACAGGTGTGCCGCACCGGTCATATCTGCCCTCTTTTCAATTATAAATGTCAGCTATCACTTTTGACAGATTGAAACTATAGTTCAGGGGATCGCAAGTAATCCTGGGATGCTATACCTCCTAGTCGTTTATTTTAAGTAAAATGTCATTTTTTAAACTGGAAAGTCAGCCCAGATTTTTATGAAACCGACCTTTCATTATTGCTATGTTTTGGTGTTTAATTTTCTCGAAAAAACTGTATCAATTACTGTAACAGTATAGTAAATTACATTATTGTTGACATTGTAACCTGTATTTAACTATAATGTGAGAGTGAGCAATCACTATCATTTAGTACACTGATGGAGGCCTTATGGAAATAGCATCAGAATTGAGCAGTACACAGCAGAAGATCTTAGATGCTGCTGTCAAGGTCTTTTCAGAAAAAGGGTTTGCCGGAGCTACCACCAGTGAAATTGCCCGGGAGGCAGGTGTTGCAGAGGGAACCATTTTTCGTCATTTTGGCACTAAAAAGGGGATCCTCCAGGGTATTTTGTACAATGTTGTCGCCGGGTTCCAAAAATCGCAGGTGGTAGACTCTGTGATTGTGTCTTTCGAAAAAGGCGATGCTTATTCTTTAGTGAGCCTTATTAAGAGACAGCTGAATGCCATTCAGCAGCAACTCCCTTTGTTAAAAATGCTTTTTTATGAGGCCCAGTTTCACACAGAAATTCAAGAGATTATTGTGGACAAAATCGTCAAGCCTATCCTTGATCTCCTTGGTCAGTCCATTGAGAAACAAAAAGACATGGGAGAGTACCGGTGTTTTGATACGAATATGATGGTCGTATCTCTGCTCTCTTCCCTGTGGGGATATGTTGTTTGGAAGCAGATAGCACGGGAGCAGGAGATATTGGATGAAGAAGAGGCTTTAATACAATTGCTGAATATATGGTTAAAAGGTGTAGCAGTAAATCCCCATGACTGCTGAGGAGGTTATGTATTAATGCCGGTTAGAGTGGGAATTCCTCGGTATCTGGCCTATTTTTCTTATTACCCCTGGTGGAAGACATTTTTTGAGGAATTGGGTTTTGAGGTAATAACATCATCACCCACCACAAAAAAGACTCTGGATGATGGAGTAGAAGAAGCTGTTAATGATGCTTGCATCCCCATTAAGCTGTACCACGGGCATGTTGTAGAGCTCAAAGATAAGGTAGATATTATCTTTGTGCCCCGCCTGGTTAAGGTGCGAAAATTTTTCACAGAGACCTTTTGCCCGAAGTTCCTAGCACTTCCCGATCTGCTGCGAGCTTCAATTAATGGCCTGCCGGAGATATTGGATACCAGGGTTGACCTTTCCCAGGGTCCCTTAGAACTCTTTCGTATTTCCAGGGAAGTGGGGGAAAGGTTCGGTGTGGGACTGTCCAGGATAAGCAGGGCTTATCTCCTTGCTTGCAAGGCTTTGCGACGCTATAAAAAATTAATGCAGGGCGGAATGCTTGCTGATGAGGCTTTGCAGCATATGGAAAAGGGGGGAGACATCAACCGAGATAAAAAGCGGGATTTGACCATCGCTGTGCTCGGTTACCCATATTTGATTTATGATAGCTTTATCAATTTGGATATTGTTAAAAAGCTGAGAAAAATGGGAGCTGATGTTGTCACAGCTGAAATGGTGTCACCCAGAAGTCTGCTAAGAGAGGCAAAACGCTTGCCTAAACAGATGTTCTGGCATTATTCCAACCGTGCTATGCATGCTGCTTATTATTACATGAACAGGAAAAGAGTGGATGGTCTGATCCATGTCACCGCTTTTATCTGCGGCCCTGATGCCATGCTGGACAGGTTGATGGAAATTGAAGCACGACAGTATGGCCAGATGCCATTTCTAACTGTTTCCATTGATGAAGAGACTGGCTCGGGCGGTGTGGATACTCGTCTGGAAGCATTTATAGATATGTTGAAAAGGAGAAGAGTGCAGAGGTGAAACTAACATTTCCTCATATGGGTTATTCCTATGTTGCATTTAAAGCGCTCATCAATGAATTGGGCTATGAGGCAGTGGTTCCGCCAGAACCCAGCAAACGCACAATGGATCTGGGAGTCCGCTATTCTCCTGAATTCGCTTGTATACCCTTTAAGGTGCTGATGGGCACCTTTTTGGAGACTATCGAGATGGGGGCTGAGATGGCTATTTCCTCAGGTGGGGTTGGCCCCTGCCGGGCAGGTTACTATGGTGTCATGCACAAGAAGATCCTTAATGAACTGGGATATGATTTTGATATCCTTATCTTTGAACCGCCCCAATCCAATTATTTGGACTTTATTAAAAAACTCAACAGGGTCAAACCCCGGGGCATGTCCTGGCGTGTTTTTATCCAGTTGATCAAAAAGAATTATAGGAAATTGGAGGCTATAGATCAGATAGAATACCTGATGTATAGAATTATGCCCTATGAGATCAATAAAGGCGATACTTACAGAGCATTTAAGAAAGCACTGAATATGCTTGATGAAGCTCGTACTAAAGAGGAGATCGAAGATGCTCTCTGGGAGGGCAGAAAAATCATTGCCCGTATTCCCCAGGACAGATCCCGGAATCCATTAAAGATCGGTATTGTTGGTGAGATCTATGTTGTGCTAGAACCTGCTGTGAACTTTTATATCCAGAGAACCCTCGGTGAAATGGGGGTCTATACCGACCGCTCAATCTGGTTGACCTCCTATACCCAGAAGAATGTTATTGTTGAAGGAAGGATCGGAGAGCATGATATTCATCAGATGGCTCATCCCTATCTCAATGAACTGATCGGAGGCCATGGCATCAATAGTATAGGTGAAACTGTGATCTATGCCAACCAAGGTTATGATGGCATGATTCAACTGGCACCATTTTCTTGTTTGCCTGAGATTATGGCCAAGGGTATTATGCCTCGGGTGAGCAGGGAAGTAGGGATTCCTGTTTTAACCATTTTTATTGATGAACAGACTGCAGCTGCCGGTGTTATCACCAGGTTGGAGGCTTTTTTGGATCTGCTTAAGCGCAGGCGGGAACAAAAAGCCCAGGAGGCCTGTAATGCTTAACTTGGATCAGAGAGGAGATATTTCATGAAAAAAGGGTATCTAGGAATTGATGTCGGATCTGTGAGTACCAATTTAATTGTCATAGATGCAGAAGATGAGGTCCTTGCCTCCCTATATTTAAGAACTCAGGGACAACCGATTCGGGTTATTCAGGAAGGAATGGCCCAGCTGTCCAACCTTGTCCCTGATGGTGTAGAGATTTGTGCTGCGGGAACCACAGGCAGTGCCAGACATCTGGCAGGGGTCATGGTCGGCGCAGATATTGTTAAGAACGAAATCACCGCTCATGCAGTGGGAACATCACGTTTTATTCCAGGTGTTCAGACCATTTTAGAGATCGGCGGCCAGGATTCCAAGATCATTATACTGCGGAATGGCATTGTCACTGATTTCGCGATGAATACTGTTTGTGCTGCAGGAACCGGTTCATTTTTAGACCAGCAGGCAGCTCGTCTGACCATTCCTATAGAGCGTTTTGGTGAACTAGCTCTAAAATCAAAGAATCCGGTGCGCATCGCTGGAAGGTGTGCAGTTTTTGCTGAATCAGATATGATCCATAAACAACAGTTAGGCCACTGTGTAGAGGATATTATCGCTGGCCTTTGTGAGGCTTTGGTGCGCAACTATTTAAACAATGTGGGCAAGGGTAAAGAGATACTGCCTCCTATAGCTTTTCAGGGTGGTGTAGCTGCCAATGCCGGCATGAAAAAGGCATTTGAGGATGCTTTAGGCCATGAGGTGATTATTCCCAAGCATTTTGCTGTTATGGGTGCCCTTGGTGCAGCCATTCTTGCCAGGGAGGAAATTGAATCGTCAAATAAGAGGACCCGGTTTAAGGGTTTTGAGGTGACAGATTTCAGTTTCCAGACCCGCAGTTTCGAATGCAAGTCATGTCCCAACCACTGTGAGGTGGTGCAGTTCTACCAAAATGGTGAGGTAATCGCCCGCTGGGGAAGCCGCTGTGGGAAGTGGGATGTACAAGCCAGTTAAAACAGGAAATAGCTAGCTGCCACCAATAGCTAACGACATAAAATTTGAGCTTTCGCCTTGTTAACCCCTTGATGAAAGGGGTTATTGTTTATATTATTTGTTTAATAGATACTAAACGCACAGAATAATATGCTGATCTTATTAAAACGCTGTTATTCATTATAGGAACTGATTACAGGCCGTCCCCGTTGGTGATGTGGCACAGATAATTCAGGGGAGGCTTTCCAGGAAAATCACCGAAACTGACTTTGAAGCAGTTGATTACCATGTAATAGAGCTTTTGCTGGATTAGTTATTTTTTAGAACTTATTATTTCTATTGGGAGGTGTAGATCTGGATTTCTATGTCTGCACTGCTATTCAGCTAAGAATGTAGTGCTGTTGAGGATCCAGGCGGTGTAATGAAAACAGATAATAAAAAAAGTTAGAAGAAGCGCGCAATATTTTTATCGAGGCACTGGGCAGAATTTTTGCTCTCTACGGGCTTCCTGATGCTATTGGGCATATCTATGGACTCTTGTATTTAACGGACAGGCCCTTGGGGCTTGATGATACCGCACAGGAGCTTGGTGTCAGTAAGTCAACGGTCAGCAATAACATCCGCATTCTGGAGGGTGTTGGCTGTGTTTATAAAGTATGGGTCAAAGGCAGCCGCCGCCACTACTATGAAGTAGAACGGAACATGTCGAAAATAGCTATGGAAACAATTCAAAAGAACTATGAAAAGGAACTGGAAATCGTTGTTCGGGCATCAGAAAGCTGCAAGAGTCTGTTAGCTGATGTCATTGATTCCTCTGATGAAGGGTTAAAAGAAAAAGCGCAGTTTTATTATCAGCATATCGACAAGCTGCAGTTGTTCTTTATGTCACCTGCACCAGTTTCATCGTTTATCTAATGGTTGCAGGGGCCTGTTCTTATGATGAACAGAACAGAAGTGAGGTTTTTTTAACAGTCTGCCTATTAGAAGAATAGATATTGTTTTTTCCAAGTATTTGTCTATTTTTGTTTATGCGGTAATTGGTCTTACTGCTGGAATTGTGATTGCTTTAATTTACAATGTGTTGGGGTTAGGGGAACCGGTGAGATATCCTGCAGTTAAAGATCTGTTTGGGGTATTGTGTGGAACAGTCATCATCGGAGCAGCCTATTATCCCCTTTATTTTAAGTTTGGCACTATTAAAACAAGGCTGCATTTTATAGTTATTTTGGCGATTTTCCTGATCCCGGCTGGGTTGGTGTGGCTGGTAGAAAAGTACAGCCAGGGGACCGCCGTTAATCTGCTGACTAAGGTACTGAACATCCCGGATTGGCTGCAGGCGGTGGGATGTGGTGTGCTGATAGTTACGGTATTATTGGTGTCCCTTGCAGTTTCTTTGCGGATCTATGAGAATAAAGATATCTCTTGATTTTGCTGTCGTAAGCGTACAAGATTGGCTTACCGGGAGGGTTTACAGTGCTGCCTATTTATCCTTTTATGATAGAACAAAAAGAGGGAATGCCCAACAGCGCGGCTACAGGTTTTGCCCATAATCTGAAGAGATTTGGCTCTTTGGAGCCTGATAAAATAGCGGAGAACAGCGGTTCTGTTTACGACCCGGGCAAAGGCATCATCTCATTGGCTAGCCTGGGGCGGAACATTGGTGTTAGCTATCCCCAGGGGGATGCCTTTTTTATGGATGGTAGTGGTCTGCAGCCTGTTTGGGGGTGGCGCTATTTGCTTATCCACTACCTCGGACGGGCAGATAACACTCCTCTCAGCGGGGACTTGATTACTTACCGGGAAACTGAACACGGTCAGGTGTTTTATTCTGCCTTTTATAAAACCTGTATTTTACCGCTGGTAGAAAGATTAGCGGGGGAGGAGCCGGAAAAGATAAAAAGGGCATGTGCTGATCTGGGAGCTGTATGTGAAGACACTAGTGATATCACCGCAGTTTTCAGCCTTTTTCCCAGGTTCCCGGTAACGGTTAAGATCTGGCTGAAAGATGAAGAACTGCCTGGCTCAGCGAATATTCTCCTTGATTCATCTGCCAACCACTATATGCACACAGAGGATATAGCTCTTGCGGGAGAACTGGTGGTTAAGTTTTTGATCGAGCAGGTTGAGAGTTATTAGTTTTGGTAAATATCTAAGCATAGGCATAAGGCTGGGGTGCTGGGTTATCCGGCATCCCCGTGGCTTTTACAGATACTAAGTAAAGGGCAGGAGGCGCACTCCGGTTTTCTCGCCCGGCAGCACTGGCGTCCGTGAAAGATCAATAGGTGATGGGCCTCTCCCCATTTTTCCTCTGGTATAACTTCCTTGAGGTATTTTTCAGTTCCCTCAGGGTTTTTTGTTTTACAGAGCCCGATGCGGTTGGCGACCCGGTGGACATGGGTGTCTACACCCAGGCCCGGTTTGCCAAAGGCGTTGAATAAAACCACATTAGCTGTTTTTCTGCCTACCCCGGGAAGGCTTAACAGAGAGTCGAAGTCAGCAGGTACCTTCCCCTGGTAATCCGAGAGGATCTTTTGTGCTGTAGCAACCAGATGGGCGGCCTTGGATTTGTAAAGGCCGACCGATCTGATTATTATTTCTACATCAGCTGGGTCAGCCTCAGCCAGAGCTTTGACATCGGGGTATTTTGCAAACAGGGCAGGGGTTACTCTGTTTACCTGTTCATCTGTGGTTTGGGCCGAAAGAATAGTTGCTACCAGTGCCTGATAGGGATTGGAGAAGTTCAGGCGCGGCCCTGCATCAGGGTATTGTTGGCGCAGCAGGTCAAGTACAACTGCTGCAAACTGTTTTGTGCCGCAAGATGATTGCATCCCTTTCCACAACTCCTTTAGACCGCTTACTAAATTTTTGTCGCGTGGTCTGTTATCCCTGCTAACGCGGCGCAGGCGAAGGGTCCCTACACCAAACGGGTGTGTTCTCTCTGTTTCCAGAAGAAGTGGTAGTAAAGGTACTGGAAGGCTAAGCCTGCAATAAAGCCGGCAGGGAAACCGAACATAACACCTTGAACACCGATTCTGGTGTGGAGAACGTAGGCCACAGGCACTTGTACTAACCAAATGGATGAAACTGTGATCAGTGTTGGCCAAAAGACTGTTCCGCTGGACCTCATTATTCCCGCCAGGATGTTGTTGTTGCCTAATATCGGGTAGCTCCACAGTGTGATGACCAGCAGGCTGAAAGCCAGTTCCAATGCAGGGGCTTCGGTCAGGAACAGGGACAGAAGGTTGCGTCCGAATAAATAAGCCAGCACTACGATTATTCCTACGACCAAATAGTTCATCCAGATACCTGTTCTGATTATTTTTTTCAATAGTTTATTGTATCCGGCACCGATAGCCTGGGCGCCGAAAATGGAGATGGTGATACCTAAACTGGCTGCCGGCATCTGTACATAGCTGATCACCTGGTTGACTGCCCCAAAAGCTGCGGTGGCAGTTGAACCGAATTTATTAATGAAGGAAATAACTGCAATGGCCGACAGGGAGACTAAAATCATCTGAATACTTGTGGGAATGCCGATGCTCACCAAAAGCTTGAAGACCGGCCAGTCGATGCGCAGATTGCGCACTGTTTCCCGATCAAACTGCAGTGGGTGGTTCACTTTTTTTAGGTAGAGAAGAAAAGCGGCTAATGAAACCAGTATAGCTATTATATTGGCCAGAGCGGCCCCATTGACACCCATTGCAGGCAAAAACCCCCATCCGATGACCAATGCAGGGGTCAATAGAATGTTTAACACTGTGCTGACCACCAGAAAGTAAAAGGGGGTATTGGAATCCCCTGATCCTCTGAGAAATGTGGTGTAGACATTAAACATAAAAACAACGGGCATTGCTATAAAAGTGATGCGCGCAAATCCTGCTGACATGTCAATGACATCTGTGGGTGTTCCTGTCAGTTCCAGCAGATCATAGGTGAAAAGGTATCCCGGGATTGCAACTATTAGACCGATCAAAAAGGTTGAGGTCAGTGTTGTTCCTACAATAACTTTTACCTTTTTCCACTCTTGAGCCCCGAAAGCCTGCCCAATTAAGACAGAACTTCCAGCGCCAATACCGATAACAAATGATATCAGAAAAAACAGAATGGGGAAGAAAGCTGAAATAGCTGCTAGAGCAGATACCCCTATCATACGGCCTAGGATGATGCTGCTAACAGTACCGCTGATGGAGTTCAGTGTATTGCTGAGCATCAGTGGGAGAAAAAAAAAGAATATGCTTTTCCACAGAGGTTTATTGAAATCGATTTTCCCTTTGTTTTGTTTTTGCTCTACAGCTTCAGTTGTTTCGCCAGCATCAAGGGTTGTCACTTCATTTTCCATAATTCCTGCTCCTTTATGCCTCTATAATCCAATAGACTAGTAATAAGAACCCTTGTGATATGGCTTACTTTATGCGGTCTTCAGGTGTTGGGCTATCACAGAATGTTCACCGGAACTGCATCATAAATGTTAATAAATACCCAACGTTTTTGATTATCTGGACACTTTTAAAGCACAAATATAAGGTTATTATATTTTGGATTTTTAAGCAACAGCGTATTTTTATCTTAGGAGGTGAGCGATCTTTGGATGAAATTCTGACCGCCCAGTTTTGGCAGAGCAGAGCGCCTGATCCTGATACCATCATCATGAATAATGTTCAGATCGATGCCTTTAACTGTGAAATCAGAAATAGTCTGCCCGGTGTTATTCAGGACTTAACTGCATATCCCCAGGTAATCAGTGCCAAAAAGCTCAAGAATATGCTTTTAGCAAACCGTTTGCCTCAAAATGCTCTCTATCATAACGGCTGCCGGTTAAAGCCGTCATTTTTCACTGATCTTCGGAAGGAGTTGAATCTGGAGGGGATAAAAAAATCTAATAATGTGATCTATGGTTGCACAGTTAGGAGTTCTGTGGTCAGATCCTTGCCGACAGATTGTCTGGTTACAGAAGACCCTGCAGACCGGGAGTTCGATATTTTTCAGGAAACAGCTCTAGGTCCTGGAGAACCAGTTATTGTGCTTCATAAAAGCGCCAGTGAGAAGTGGTGTTTTGTGCAGACAACTTTTTGCAGAGGCTGGGTGCTTGCTGCAGACTTGGCTGTTACCGCAGACCGAAAGAAATGGCTCAGTTATGTACAAACTGATGAGTTTTTACTGGTAACAGGGAGCAGGTTGCATTTAGGTTATAATCCCTACAACCCTCATATATCCAAATTGGAGTTCTTCATGGGTGCAAAAATTCCCCTGGCAGCACAGGAACAGATCCCAGAGCTTGTTGATAATCAGTCACCAGAAGGCAGTTATGTGGTCAAAATGCCTGTGCGCGGCAAAAATGGGGAACTTGTTGTTAAACTGGCGCTAATACCCCGGGGTAGTGATGTGGTCAAGGGGTATCTGTCTTATACCAGGTCAGCGGTGATCAGGCAGGCGTTTAAGATGCTGGGGGAACGCTATGGATGGGGAGGAATGTTTAATTTACGGGACTGTTCCGCTTTTATCAGGGATATATACAGCTGCTTTGGTTTTCAGTTCCCACGCAACTCCAGAGAGCAGGCGGCGATCCCTGGGAAGGTTATTTCTCTGCAGGGGGCAAACAGGAGCGAGCGCTGTTGTGTACTGGATCTGCTGCTTCCCGGAGCGATTCTCTATTTTCCCGGCCATGTGATGCTTTACCTAGGCAAGCACAAGGGTGAATACTATGTGATCCATGCCATTGCTTATTATAGTAAATATAACCCTATGGTAGATGGTGATCTCGAGCCAGTGCCTCTTAATACGGTAACTGTGAGCCCACTTTCTTTACGCCGCCGCAAAAGCGGCCAGGAGTTGTTGATGGCTTTGACCTCTGCCATTGAAATAACACCAAAATAAGGCAACCTGTCCCCCTGCTCGCGCGGGGGGACAGTCCCGGTGATCGGACAATTTGGTCGTTGGTGGTTAGTGGTTGGTCGTTGGTCCTTGGAGGTTGGCAATGCACCCCGATGTTAACCACGGACAGGCTGCTAAATAAAGCAAAAAAGCAAGCCTGGCACCGAGTGGTGATCGGTCATAGTTTGTCGAGGGCTGTGAGTAATTCTTCCCAACTGTTTACCAGGAAGTCTGGGTGCTGGTTTGCTAAATCTTTTTTTGCTGCTATTCCCCAGGTGACTCCGATGGTGGCTGTGCCAGCGTTTTTACCGGTCATAATATCATAGATGCTGTCCCCGATGTAAACAGCTTCAGTTGGAGGTACTGACAGTTGCTTCAGAGCACTCAATAAACTATCCGGGTGGGGTTTTGGCTGTTTGACATCTTCTACTGTTACCACGACATCAAAAAAATCATTGAGCCCTGTTATATTCAGGCTTTCTCTGGTGGCTTTCCGGCGTTTGGAAGTGACCACACCGGTAAGATAACCCTTTTTTCGTATCTGGATCAGAGAATCGATTGTTCCTGGAAAAGGGTGTAGCATCTCTTCCTGTACTTCCTGCTGGTATTTAACATAAACATCGAGAAAACGTTCTTCATTTTCCGGGGCATAATGTTTGGCTACATCTCGCAGAGGCAAACCGATAGTGCCCAATACCTCTCCTTTTCCCCAGGGAATTCCTAGTTTCTTAAAGGTATGTAAAAAGCTCGATTTGATTAAAGGTATGGAGTCGATCAATGTACCATCGAGATCAAAAAGAACAGATTTCAGCAATTTCTTCCCTTCCTTTTAATTCTTGTTCTTTGTTGTATGAATTGGTATGATATTAAAGGGTGTTGTCAAATGGAACTAATGAAAATTAATGGAAATACCTACTATATCAAAGCACCTACCAACGCAGGGGTCTATCTATTTAACAACGGGGACTGTCTCTTGATCGATAGCTGTTTTACCAAAAGTCAGGCACTTCAGATGGATAAGATCCTCAAGGAAAATGACTTTAATCTCCGTTATATAATAAATACCCATACCCATTTAGACCACTGCCGCGGCAACCTTTATTTTCAGGAAGCATATCCGGAGTGTAAGGTATATGCCTCTGAGAAGGAGAGGCCTTTTATGGAGAATCCTTATCTCCTCGGTGCGATCTTTTTTTCAGCCAGCCCCTTAAAGCATTTGAACCCGGCACCCCTGTCGTTTCCTGTAGATCATTACCTGGAACCAGGAATCCATAAAATAGGCGGCCAGCCCTTTAAGGTGATCCCCCTACCCGGTCACACCAGAGGGCACATCGGGATTGTAACCCCTGATAGGGTGTGTTTTTTGGGTGATTCTCTCTTCAGCAGGCAGGTTATAAGGAAATATTCCCTGCCCTACCTATTTGATTTGGAAGAGAGCATTAAAACCCTTCACTTTCTTCCGGAGATTGATGCTGACCACTTCCTGATCAGCCATGAGGAAGGAGTAATTGCCAGCAAGGATCTGCCTGACCTGGTTAATTATAATTTAGCAAATATAGAGAAGTTCCAGAAACAGATCCTATCGCTTTTGCAGCAGCCTTTAACCAAGGAGCAGTTGGTTAAAGAGATCAGCCTAAACAATAATATCGCTTTAAACCTGGTGGAGTATCACGTAATACAGACAACAGTTTCGGCTTTTCTTACATACCTCAATCAAAAGGGATTGATCGCCTACACTCTTGATGAAGGAAGATTATATTTTCAGCATAGCATGTGAGTTTCCCGGGAAAATAACTAAAAAGAGATCACCATACCTCCTTCTCCCGCATAGGTAGCTATGGTTGCGCCCATCTCATTAATGATGAACTGTTCATCCTTTATATCGAATTTCTTCATGATCTGGCTTTTTAACATTTCAGCATCTTTAAGATTGTTGAAGTGGGAAATACTGAACAACTTTGTAGGGATATCCTTTGCTCCCTGCAGTTTTTCACCCATCCTATCTATTATTCTTTGTAATGCTTTTTTTCTGCCGTGTATTTTGTCAAGGATGATTAATGCCCCTTCAACCCCTGTAAGTAAAACTTTGATATTAAGCAGTTTGGCCAGGGTTCCTTGAAACTTACTCAACCTGCCTCCTTTGACAACGTTCTCCAGTGTATCTAAAAGCACATAATGGGTCATTCCTTTTTTATACTCTGTCAGAATTTGAATTATGTGTTCCCGGGACATCCCCTTCTCAGCCAGCAGAGCGGCCTTGATAACCTGCAGCCCCTGGCCTAGTGTGGCCGACCAGCTGTCAAAAACAGCCACATTAACACCTGATAATTTCTGTGCCAAACATGCTGTTTGATAAGTGCCGCTCAGTTTTGAGGATATATTGATGCAGAGCTGTTCTCCTTTGGACTCCAGTTCCTGAAAAACCTTTATGAAACTTGCTACAGATGGTTGAGATGTTTTTGGCAGTTCTTTTGATTTGGCCATTTTTTTGTAAAATTCCTGTGATGAAATATCAACACCGTCTGTGTATTCTTCTCCATCGATATGTACAGTAAGCGGGACTACTGTGATATTATACTTTTTTACAATTTCTGCTGGCAGATCTGCTGCACTGTCAGTAATAACCTGGATCATTTCTTTTCCTCCTCTTCCTCTTCAGGCTGATATCTGTATTATACTTGAAAACCCATCCCTTTTCACCTGC
>JAAYWP010000077.1 GCA_012516535.1 Syntrophomonadaceae bacterium
AGCGAGACTGCGGCCAAAGCCGATTTATGGTTACCGATCAAGCCGAACAGCGACAACGCCTTAGCCTTGGCTTGGCTTAATGTGATCATCAACGAAGGTCTGTTCGATGCGGAATTCGTAAGTGAATGGACAGTAGGTTTTGGGGAGCTGGCGGAGCGGGTGGAGGAGTACACACCGGAATGGGCTGCGGAAAAGACCGGGTTACCGGCGGAGCTGATAGTGGAAGCGGCGAGGATGTACGCCACCTCCAAGCCGGCATGCCTCATGTGGGGAGTAGCAACAGACCAACTGGGGAGGGGGAGCACGGCTGGAGCGCAAGCGCGGGTAGCGCTGCGGGCGATCTGCGGGAACCTGGACGTACCGGGAGGGGACGTTATGCCAGGTCCGCACCCCACCTTTATCACCGACTGGGAATTGGAACTCAACGAAAAGCTGCCTGAAGAACAGAGGGCGAAGCAGTTGGGGTCGGACCGGTTCAAACTCAACAGCTGGCCGGGCTACCGGCTGATCAGCGAGAACCTAGAACGGGTCTGGGGGAAGAGTATACCAGCGGAATGGTTCTGCGAAGCCAGTCCTCCGGTACTGTTTCGGGCGATGGCGACAGGGGAGCCGTATCCGGTCAAAGCATCGATAGTGCTGGCGGACAACCCGTTAGTCTCCTACGCCAACACGAAACTAGTCTATCAAGCCTTAAAGAGTTTGGACTTGCTGGTAGTTATGGAATACTGGATGACACCGACAGCGGTGTTGGCGGACTATGTATTGCCTGCGGCTTCCTGGCTGGAGAGGCCAGTGCTGACTACGACTTACGGGGTATCGGACTGGCTGATAGCCTCAGAGCGGGCGATTGAACCCTTATACGAACGGAAAACGGACTATGAGTTCTGGAGGGAACTAGGGCTGCGGTTAGGCCAGGAGGAATACTGGCCTTGGGAGAGGAACGAGGACGTCTACAAATACCGGCTGGAGAATCTAGGTTATGAAATAGAGAGCTTTGAAGAGTTCGTGCACAACTACCGGTATGACTTTGCGCCCAGGGAATACATGAAATACCTGACGCAGGGTTTTGCGACTCCCTCGGGGAAAGTGGAGCTGAAGAACTCCATCCTGGAGCAACTGGGATATGACCCGCTGCCACATTATGTGGAGCCGCCGTTCAGTCCCGAAGCGAAGCCAGAACTGGCTGAAGACTATCCGGTTACTCTGATTGCCGGGGGCGGTTTTAATCCCTTTTTCCATTCGGAACACCGTGAAATGACTAAACTGAGGCTTGTCAGTCCCTATCCGAGAGTTGCCATTAATCCACGCTTGGCTGACAAGTACGGGATCAAGGATGGAGACTGGGTCTGGATTGAAACACCTGTAGGGAAGGTAAAACAAAAGGCTGTTCTGACCGAAGCAGTGGCTCCGGACACCATTCAAGCAGAGAGAGGATGGTGGTATCCGGAAAAGGAATTCAAAGACCCCCAGTTGATGGGAGTGTTTGAATCGAATATCAATGTCTGTCTGGACGATGACCCTGATACCTGCGATGAGGCCTGTGGCAGTTGGTGTACCAGGGGTGTCAGATGCAGGATTTCGAGAGTGGAGGGTAGCCAATGCGCTGGGGAATGTTGATAGATCTCAGTAAATGTATCGGTTGTCATGCCTGCACGGTAGCCTGTCAGCAGGAGCACAGGCTGCAATTAGGGGAAAAGTGGAATCGGGTGCTCAGGGTTGGGCCTTACGGAAAATATCCTAATCTGACTGCCTACTTTTTACCTGTACCCTGCATGCATTGTGAGGATGCGCCTTGTGTCGACGGATGCCCTACGGGAGCTAGTTTCAGGCGGGAGGATGGAATTGTCGTAATTGATGAAGAAAAATGTGTTGGTTGCAAATTCTGCATGGTTTCCTGTCCTTACGGGGTTCGTCATTACAACGAAGATAAAGGTATCGTTGAAAAATGCATACTCTGTTTCCAAAGGCTGGATAATGGGGAAGTGCCGAGATGTGTCGAAACATGCCCGGTAAACGCGCGCTTCTTCGGTGACCTAGATGACCCCGAAAGCGAGATCGTACACTTGATAAGAAAGAAGAATGCAAATCCGCTGCACAAAGAATTGGGTACAAAACCGGCTGTATACTATATTTTTCCGTAAGAGGTGAGATGGATGGAAAAAAGACAAGAGTATTTTGGGGCGCTTGCAGCCGGTTACTTCTTCCTGGCTGCTATGGGAGCCATGATGTTTATCGTTGCTGCCGGTTTGGATCTGACCGGCAATGCGGTGGCAGAACTGATCAACGGATGGGTAACTCTAGCGGCTGCAGTTGTCACAGGTATTGGAGCGCTGCTGCTGACAGTAGAGTTGAGTAAAAAAATGAAGTTTTACCTTGTAATGACAAAGCCTTCGTCCCTCATGGGCTTGGGATCAATCACTATGAGCGCCTTTGTTGCCATTGCTTTCGTCTATTCCACAACATTCTTTGATTTCATCCCCTGGTACCCGGCGCACGGACTGAGAGGAGTCCTTGCGGTGCTGGGGATAATAGCGGCTGTGGTTCTGGCAGCCTATCCGGGGCTGGAACTCGGCGAAGCTAGGGGACGGGCGTTCTGGAACGGAAGTGGGCTTGTACCGTTGTTTTTGGTCAATGGTGCTGTGAGCGGCATTGCCGGTGTGCTCCTCATCTCGACGATCCTTGGACAGGCCCAGAGTCCGGCGGTCCTGGCACTTGGTGGCGGCGTCTTATTCGGTTGTTTGGCTGTTCAAGCGGTTTTACTGGCGGGATACCTGATGGGTGTCCACAGCTCAGGAGCTGAAGAGGGCAGAAGGGCGGTTGAAGCTATTTTGCGGGGCTCCTTGAGTGCGAAGTTCTGGTGGGGGGTTGTTGTGTCGGGATTGGCAGTGCCGCTGCTCCTCTATCTCTTCGGCAACAGCCCTGCTCTAACGGTGATTAAAGCCATCCTGATCCTTATCGGCTGTGCATGCTTCAGGTGCGTCTTCTTGCAGGCTGGGGTCAGAAGGAGCCTTCCCGGCGAAGAGAACGAGTGGATGAGTGTAGAGGAAGAAGCCCAACTGGGCTTACGCCTTGAACAGCGCTGGAAGGAGAAAGAGACCTGGTTGTACGGTGGAAATGGGTGAAAAATATGAAAGGCAAGACTGTAGTAGCATTATCCACTATCGCAGATGAAGCTGATCTGAAGGAATTACTGGCAGAGCACGATCTTGCTATGCTTGGGAATATGAGTGATTACGTTCTGCTGAAGATAGATGGACGCCTGTGTGCTATGGGGAGATTAGTGCTCAGCGGAAAAAACTGCTTCCATCTGGAGGTTTTTGGGGTAAAAAATGAACTGCGGGGGAAGGGAATAGGAAGCTATCTCCTGTCGGAGATCATCAAGAAGCCGTGGGAATACTGCAGTGAAACAAAAGGGAACGGATATTGTAAACCAAGTAGGTTGACAACAGTGGCTAGGGGTAACGCAGCTAGCTTTTATGAAAAACACGGTTTTCGGGCATTCAGTTTTGATGCCCTCCCCCCTCCTTATAACACTCAATGTGATGGTTGTCCGGATTGGGAAGCATGTCAACCTCTTCCAATGGTTTTGGAAAAGGGATGGTAGGTGTAAACTATGGCAGAGCTTGTCTTTCTGGGAACGGGTGCAGGCCCTGGCGTCCCCTCTTTCTTCTGTAGTTGCCCGGGATGTCAGGAAGCCTGGCGGAAAAATGGGTACAGCAGAACACGTAGCGGTGCCGCTTTAAGAACAGGGAAACGAACACTACTGATCGATGCCTCCCCTGATCTAAGGGCACAGCTCTTGAGAGAGAAAATATCGGTTGTTGATGGTGTGTTCCTGACCCACTGGCATTATGATCACTTTGCCGGCTTGGGAGAACTCGAATATTATGTCAAACTAGAGCGCCGAGAGAAGCTGCCCCTTTATTTACCTCCGAGCGCGGTGCGGCAGTTCAATAGTGCCTTCCCCAATCTGTCAGAGGTGTACAGCATTATCCCCTGGCAGTTCTTTAGGGATTACTGTTTTGATGGGGTCATCATCACCCCACTTCCGGCCAACCACAGTGTCGAAACTGCAGGTTTTCTGATAGAGTCGGGTGGATGCAGACTTGCCTATTTTTCCGACACCGCGGGGCTGCCTGAAATTACAGCCAAAAGAGTTCTCGGCGCTGACTGGCTGATATGCGATGCCACCTTTTACGGCGAAAACTGGTTTCCTGATGCCCACATGTCGGTAAAGGAAGCAATCCAGTTAGGAAGACAATTGGAAGCGAAGAGGATTGTTTTAACACACCTTTCAATCCACTACAGCCAGGCGATAACTGGCGAAGAGCTCGAAAAAGAAATATCCGGCTATCCAGGTGTGATGATTGGTCTTGATGGCATGAGCCTGGATATCTGTTAAAATAATCTGATTTAATGACACAGGAATTGTTCTCTTTTGTTGATGGCGAGGATAGTTCAATTGGTTTTTCGCAGTATATGTAATAGATGGCGTTTTACCTAGATAAGTGAAAATAATCACAAGTAGTTAATAAAAAAACAATTTAAGGAGGGTGTTAGTTATTGAAAAAATCGCTTGGTGCTCAAACAATAGCATATCCCGCTCCTGTGTGGGTTATTGGTACATACGATAATGAGGGCAGACCAAATATGGCGACTGCTGCCTGGGCAGGTATATGTGCTTCTGCTCCACCAGCTCTTTTCGTTTCATTTAGAAAAGAGAGATATACTCATGACAACATCTTAAATAAAAAGGCTTTTACTGTTAATATTCCATCAGAAGTTTACGTAAAGGAAACTGATTATTTTGGGATGAAATCAGGTAGGAGGCACGACAAATTATCGAAAGTAGGGCTCACACCTGTAAAGGGCAGTGTAGTAGATGCCCCTTACATAAAAGAATTTCCCTGTGTCATCGAATGCAAGCTGATTGGCCACAACGACTTAGGATCGCATACAGCCTTCATAGGAGAGATCCTAGACCTAAAGATGGATGAGGAGATACTAACAGAGGACGGCACCCCCGATGTGGAAAAGCTGAAACCCCTGGTTTTGATGCCTGGAAGTGTTTCTTATCACGGATTGGGTAAATATTGCGGCAAGGCCTATTCAGTAGGAAATATTGTTGATAATTGTTGAGCTTTGTCCAGAGTACATGATCTGATATAATATTGATAAGAGCTGGTCATAGAAGCGTAAAAACTACCTAATTTCATGGAAACGCGAGATTTGTTGGTGGGGTCCTGATGTTTTGTCTTGAAAATGTTTAGACTGGGGCGAAGGGTTCTTTGACAACCCCATAGGGATCCAAGCCACATATCACTGCCAAATGGTGACCATTGATAATCTATGCCATAGGTACGATTATAACTGAAGGGGCCGCGGAAATGATAGATCCACTTTTACTAGATATTTCGATTCGAGGTAAGATCTAAGCAGCACTCTGGATGTTCGAATAAAGACATCAGAACAAACAGCAGGGGTATTGGGAAGATGCGGTCAAGATACCGAGTACTCTGTTCTTGAGCCCGGCGCCTAGCGAACCAGCTCAAAACGGAGCCGGGAAAGACTCTACAACTTGAAAATCACCTCAGAGGGGCTTAGTTTCAGAGGCCCATCCCAGACGCAGCAAATTCTTTCTTGTCAGTATTGGTTTTGACACATAGAGATTATGCAAAGCATCGGATCGTTGGGGTTGATAACATACAGTTGACATCAATAGTTCACAGAAAGTTGCCCTCTCACAGGACACAGCCGAACTAGTCCAAGCACGGAATCAGTATTATATCAGGAAAGAAAAAAACTTCACACTTTTACTTAACTCTAACTGGCAAAACTTAACACCGTTAGACTCGATGCACAACCTTTCTAACACCTGCAGAAGTTATCCATTTCACTTTGTTATCCAGCCAATGTACATATACAGAACAAGATACCCAGTATAATCAACGAGCTACATCAACTCCACCATAAATCATACAATACATTTTCTTTAAATGAATTCAGCCAGGGTTCCTACAACCCTTAGACTCAACCTTGCTCGTAAATAGTGGTGTACAGCAAGCTATACCCAAAATGTGTTCATTCCAGTCATCTCGTATGGTGAAGGCTTCACTCTAATTTTCGGGGACAGCGGAGCTTTCTAAAGAAGAGTTTCAAAGTCCCCTACCTCTACGAGAAAATTTATCCACGCTGCTCGGGGATTCCTATATGGTTGTCAAGGATCAA
The DNA here is from genome assembly GCA_012516535.1 of Syntrophomonadaceae bacterium. Classification (GTDB taxonomy): domain Bacteria; phylum Bacillota; class DSM-12270; order Thermacetogeniales; family Thermacetogeniaceae; genus DTU068. The sequence continues at coordinate 6,229 of JAAYWP010000077.1, forward strand.
GTCTGTTGGCTTAGAGCAAACTAATAGTACTAAGGAGGAAAACTAGAATGACCGCGATAGATATCCATGACGGGATTGTAACATCTTGCAATAGTCGGATGTATAATGGCGTGGAATATAAGGAACGCTTGGATCGAATAAGAAAACTTAAGATAGATTTTTTGCAGAATGGATTAAAAGATGAAGAGTTGCTTTCTTGCCCTTATTTAGACCGGAAAATAGCTGCTTCCTGGATCAGATCCCGTAGTATGGGAGTGAATCCATACGCCCAGGTTATTGGCCAACATCTGAATTGTAGTGAATTAGAAAGTATTCGAGAGAAAAACAGAATGCTTATAGAAATCGCAAAACCGTTATTTGTTAAGTTCAAAAATTTGGCAACTTCTTCTCGCTATGGAATCTATTTATTTGATAAAAAGGGAACGTTCTTGTTACACGAAGGTGAGATGTTGGAATTGCCTTTAGATAAGGACCCGTTCTCTGGTATGATGTGGAATGAAGAAACTGTAGGCACTAATGCTCATTCGCTGTGCGCACTTTATAAACATCCTGTACAGTTAGTAGGGCCTGAACATTATTGCATTTCTTTAGAAAACCTTATTGTTTCAGCAGCACCTATTCTTAATGAAAGTGGGGATGTTATTGCGTGTTTAGTTTTAGGCCAGCTAATAACAAATACTTCATGGGATGAAGTTTTTCAAGGCTTTTGTTTACAAACACTAGGCCTGATAACAGCCTTAGCTGCTGCTGTTGAAGCACAATTAAAACTTAGAAAAAGTTATAATAACTTGAAAGATGTAAATGATAACCTCATAACGGCTAACAAAACTTTTGAAGCCACCCTTTCTTTGATTGATGAGGGTATTATAACTGTCGATAAAACAGGCACAATAACCTGCGCCAATCGGGAAGGCACCAGGATCTTAAATCTGAGTCAGGATGAAATTGGAAAAAGAAATATTGCCGAATTTTTAGATGCTCAATCTCGTTTAATGGACATAATCAAAAAATGTAAGAACACAGAAGTTGAAGAAACAATTTGCAACGGCAATGAAGAGCAGACTTTTATTATTAATATACGCCCGGTGATTGATCACAGGACTAAGAAACTGAAAGTAGCGGTATTAAGGCTCAGTCGTACAAAAAAGATCAATGCTCTGGTGACCAGTCGTTCTGGAGCTACCGCCAACTTTACGTTTGAAGATATCATTGGAGAAAGCGAAGCAATTTTACATGCAAAAGATAAGGCCAAACGCTTTGCTAATTCTCAAGAAAACATATTATTAATTGGTGAAAGTGGAACTGGCAAAGAGATTTTTGCTCAGGCCATCCATAATAGCTATTGCCCTGAAGGGCCTTTTGTGGCGGTAAACTGTGCAGCTTTACCAAGAGAATTGGTCGAGAGTGAATTATTTGGTTATGAAGGGGGAAGTTTTACCGGTGCTGACCGATACGGTAGACCTGGTAAAATCGAGTTGGCCGAAGGAGGCACACTATTTTTAGATGAGATCGGTGATATGCCTATTGAACTCCAGGCTGTGTTGTTGAGAGTTTTGGAAGATAAAAAGGTTATGCGCATAGGTGGACGCCGCTATAAAAAAGTTGACTTTAGAGTGATCGCTGCTACAAATAAAGATCCTCACAAACTTGTGAAAGAGAAGATATTTCGAGAAGATCTCTATTACCGATTATCGGTGCTAAAAATTATCATTCCTCCGCTGCGTGAAAGAGGAAGGGATGCGGAAATACTAGCTCAATATTTTATAGAAAGATATTGTAATAAAGTGGGCAGAAAGGTTCCACAGGTTAGCCCAGCTGTAGTGAAGATTTTTAATGAATATAACTGGCCTGGAAATGTTCGTCAATTAGAAAATGCTGTGCTTTATGCAATTAATACTAGTCGGAGCGATGTCATTGAACCAAAGGATTTGCCAGTTGAAATATATGAGACCTGTTTATATGAATCTGATAATGTAACAAAAAATAGAAAAAGATATGATGATTTAGATACAATATTAAAATTAGACGAGTTAGAAAAAATTGCGATCATTAAAGCTATAACCAAAACAGGCGGCAATGTACCAGAAGCAGCAGGTTTGCTCGGTATAAGTAAATCTACAATTTACAGAAAAATAAAAGAGTATGATATAAAACCTCCTGAGTTTTCCGGTTAAGCAAATCATCCAGCACTGTTCACTGATGGGACTCCCCTGAGTAGTTTAATGGCAAAATAGCTTATAGTTTTTGAGCTATAAGCTTATTTTTTTTACCTTTTTTCTTCATAGGTAGCCGAGGAAAAATAGTTTTTATTTCTTGATCAACAGTTAATGGCATGCGGAGTGGTAGGAAGGCCCTATCTTATGCCTGATGAGTTTATTTTGGGATTTTTTAGCCCATTTTGGGATAAAAATTGTTGCAAGTTGTTTATTTTATTGGTAAATGAGGGATTTTATTCTTCATTATCAATGTTTTTATTTGATAATTGTTGAGTCAAGAGAACTTAGCAGATGGATTGGCATAGTTTTTGCATAATCAAGCGGTGAGGCAAGAAAAGAATATGGAGGTGAGTTGCACATTTAAGGGGTAAGAAAGATTATCCTTTTGTTGGGCAAGGCAGAAAATTGTGCAGACTTGCTAAAACATAAGGAGGGGGTACGATGTCTGAAAAAAATTCAAAAGGGATAAAAACTTATTACAAAAGCACAGGTTTTTGTTCCTTTGGAATTGGCTCTGAAGCGGCACAAATCGACGTAAAGGATGGAAAGATACTCCGTATTCGTCCGTTGCGTTATGATAGCAAATACGATACTAGTAAAATAAGAAAATGGAAGATTACGGCTCGGGGAAAAACATTTGAGCCATACAACAAGACTCCATTAGGTCCTTTTTCTTATGTCTATGAGAACAGAGTATATTCCCCCAATCGCATTCTCTATCCTTTGAAGAGGGTGGACTGGGATCCGGAGGGTGAGCGTAACCCACAAAACCGTGGGAAGAGCAAGTTTGTGCGGATCAGTTGGGATGAGGCTGCTGAACTGATAGCTAAAGAGATAAAGCGAGTGTGTGAAAAATATGGCCCGACTGCGGTTTTGGTGCAGGGAGACGGGCACGGAGAGACTAAAGCAGTACACGGGCCTCATGGCTGTCAATTGGCTTTGATGGATCTGCTTGGTGGCTGCACTGTACAGGCTCGCCAGCCAGACAGCTGGGAGGGATGGTATTGGGGAGCTAAGCACGTGTGGGGACAGGATCCGGTAGGCCAAGGGAGACAGGCAAATTTAGTTAAGGATATTTCCGAGAACACAACAATGATGCTTTTTTGGGGTTGCGATCCAGAAACAACTCCTTTGGGATGGGGAGGGATGTCAGCAAGCCGGTTGTGCTTCTGGTTCAGGGAATTAGGCATCAAAATAGTATCTATCTGCCCTGATCTCAACTATGCGGCAGCAGTGCATGCTGATAAGTGGATTCCCGTTCTGCCTAACACTGATGCGGCATTGCAATTAGCAATTGCCTATACTTGGATAACCGAAGATCTTTATGACAAGGAGTATGTTGCTACCCATACCTACGGCTTTGAGGAGTTTAAGAAGTATGTCCTCGGTGAGGAGGACGGCATCGCAAAGACGCCGAAGTGGGCAGAAAAGATTTGCGGGGTACCGGCGAGGATCATAAAGGCTTTGGCAAGAAAATGGGCAAAGGAAACCGTAGCTATCGGCCACTGCAACGGCGGCTCATATATTAGATCCTGTTATGCTACAGAGCCAGGGCGCCTTGAGGTTCTGCTTCTTGCTATGCAGGGGCTGGGCAAACCAGGCACCGGGCAGCTCAAGTTCTTCGAGTGGCAGCTGTTTGGCTTGCACGAGCAGAACCCATTACCTCGCAGCGAAGTTCTGCCTAGTGTTGAAGGTGCATATCGCGGTGCCATTTTACAGCCTCCCGAGAAGGGGCAGTTTATACCTAAGACCCTCATACCCAAAGCTATTCTGAGTGATGAACCGATTAGTTGGTATGGCGTAACACTGGCAGGGTTGCCTAAGGAAGACCAGTTTAATGAATACAGATATCCTGAGGTCGGCTGTTCCGAAATCCATATGATTTGGAGTGACACCCCCTGCTGGTCCGTTTGCTGGAACGGTGGCAATAAGTGGATAGAAGCCCTGCGCAGCCCGAAAATTGAGTGTGTGGTAATGCAGCATCCATGGCTTGAGAATGACTGTCTGTTTGCCGATATTATACTGCCTATTAACACCAAGTTTGAGGAAGAGGACATCAGTGTTGATATATTCAATGGCAACTATAACCTGGTACTGTATGAAGGCCAGTGCATTGAGCCGCTTGGCGAATCTAAGAGCGATTATGAAGCCGTAGCAGAAGTCGCCAAGAAACTGGGGCTGTATGAGCAGTATACTCAAAGTAAGACCGTAAAAGAGTGGATTAAGAACGGGTTTGAAAAATCTGGCATTAGCGATAGGATAAGTTACGAGGAGTGGCTTGAAAAAGGGTACTATATCGTCCCCCCTGCAGAAGATTGGGAAAATGACGAGCCAGGCTTTAGTCCGTTCTACAAGGATCCGGAAAATAATCCGCTCGACACGCCAACTGGTAAGATTGAGTTTTATGCAACGGGGTTGGCAAAACACTTTCCAGATGATGAAGAGCGTCCGCCGGTACCGCACTGGATACCTTATGGGGAAAGCCATCAAGAGAGTCTGCAGCATCCACGATCTGAGAAATATCCGTTCCTTATTGTTTCCAATCACCCCCGTTGGCGTGTGCATGCCCAGTTAGATGACGTTCCATGGCTGAGGGAAATACCCACCTGCAAAGTAAAGGGACCTGACGGTTATTTATATGAGCCGGTTTGGATCAACTCTGTGGATGCAAAGAATTTAGGGGTTAAAACCGGAGATGTAGTGAAAATATTCAATGATCGTGGTTGGGTACTCGGTGGGGCATACGTTACGGAGCGCATCATGCCTGGAGTGGTTTATCAGGATCACGGCGCAAGATTGGATTTGATTGAACCCGGAGAAAGCGACCGCAGCGGTTCGAATAACCTGATTTGCCCTACAAATACGACCTCCAAAAACTGTGCCGGAGAAGTTACAAGTGGCTATCTTGTAGGTGTGGAAAAAGTTGATGTGGAAGAACTTAAGAAAGAGTATCCGGAGGTATTCAATCGCCCGTATGATGCTAGATATGGTGTAGATCAAGCTGCATGGATTATTGGGGGTGATGAGTAATGAAGGTTTTTGTCATTGATGTTGCTAAGTGTACTGGTTGTTATTCTTGCCAGCTGGCGTGTAAAAATGAACATGTAGGTAAAGATTGGACTCCATATGCTAAACCTCAGCCGAAAACAGGACACTTTTGGATGAAAATAAATGAAACTGAGCACGGCAGTATACCGAAAGTAAAAGTGGAATATCGCCCGATGCTCTGCATGCATTGTGACGATGCCAACTGTATAAAAGCTGCTAAGGATGGAGCTGTATATAGAAGGGATGATGGCTTAGTAATTATCGATCCCGAGAAGGCAAAAGGGCAAAAGCAACTGGTGGAGGCCTGCCCCTATGGTGCAATATATTGGAACGAGGAATTGAACATTCCCCAGAAGTGCACCGGTTGTGCGCATTTGGTGGATGAAGGGGAAGTGCCGCGCTGTGTAGATGCATGTGTGCATGAGGCGATAAAGTTTGGAGAGGAAGAGGAACTAGCCGATCTAATTGCCGAAGCTGAAGTTGTGCAGCCTGAGCTGGGACTGAGACCGAGGGTGTACTATCTCAACCTGCCGGGTTTCTTTGTAGCGGGTGATGTGTATGACCCAATTAGTGATGAAATAATTGAAGGCGCAGAGATAACACTGAAAAACAAACAAACTGGGGAGAGTTGGACGACGAAATCTGATGACTTTGGTGACTTCTGGTTCAAGCGCCTAAAATCCGGCCAGTATTCACTGGACATTAAGGTGAAAGGATACAAACCCGTCCAACTCAGCGATATCGCTGTGGACAAAAGCGTTAATGTGGGCAGTCTATCCCTTGAGCGAGAGTAGTTTAAACAGGTATGGCGCATAAGTAAAGGCAGTTTATGCTACATGTGTTGGTGGCAGCAGCTAGGCTGCTGCTACCAACAGCATTATTTAAATCGGAAGGAATTTGCGATTTTACATGTGACAGGGGGTGTTATTGTGAAAAGAAAGGCCTGGGCGGTAATGTGGGTTGTTTACCTGGCCGGGGTGGCCATAGCTTTGAACCAGTTTAAAGTTCCCCCGGTTATGCAGGCATTGCTTGATAGCTTACAAGTGGACATGGCAACAGGCGGCTGGCTGATGTCCGTCTTTTCTGTAGCCGGTGTAATATTTGCGCTGCCTGCTGCTTTCCTTTTAGGTCGAGTGGGGCCCAAAGCGAGTGGGCTTGTAGCTCTGGGCTGCACCATCATAGGCTCAATTATCGGTGCTTTTGCTCAGGGGGCAGGTATATTGTTGTTCGGAAGAATTATTGAGGGTATAGGATTAGCCCTGATTGCAGTTGTGGCCCCGGCAGTGATCAGTATGTGGTTTGAGCCTCAAGAAAGAGGGCTGCCGATGGGCATCTGGTCAACTTGGGTGCCGGTAGCCACTTTTGTCATGTTTAACGTGGCCAGTGTAATATTAAACTCTTTTGGCTGGCAGGGGATCTGGTGGCTGGGGACCGCTGTAGCCTTAATTGCATTTATAGCGTATGCATTGGTAGTTGGTGTGCCAGCAAAAGGTGCAGAAGAAGAGAAACAAAAAGAGGCGCCTGTTTCAATGGGTGAAGGGCTGTCAAGTCTTAATACTTGGCTGTTGGCCCTTGCCTTCTGCGGTTTTAATTTCGCTTTAATCGGATATAGCACCTGGGCGCCGTCTTACCTGAGTGAATTCCCAGGAGTAGGGACTGCAGCTGCTAACTTTTATGCTAGTTTGCCTTCCCTTGTGCTTATACCTGGAGGGATATTTGCCGGTTGGGTGCTGGACCGGACGAGAAACCGTAAGGCAGTTTTGACAATAGCTTTGGCTGCGGCCACTGTTGTGCTCATTTGGTGCTTTAAGTTAAATACCTCTATTGTTGTTCCCTACATGATTGCTATTGGCATCATTTCGAGCTTCATACCCAGCAGCACCTTTACATTGGCACCCGAAACAGCGCCGCGCCCTGAACTGGTTGGGGTAGCTTTAGGAGTGGTAAGCATAGGTCAGAACTTTGGCATGTTAGTGGGGCCGCCAGCAGTTGCCAAAGCCGCAGCTGGCGGAGTATGGGTGTTAGGAACTTATCCGGTAGTGATAGGATGTGCTGTGGCAGTGGTGGCTGCTTTGTTAATGAGAATGAGAACTGAAGCAGCTAGATGATTAAGAAGGTTAAATATTGGAACCGCGCATAGCCCTGCTCTGAGCTGATAATTATATAGTTGACAAACCGGGAGTTCTAAAAAAACTTAAAGTGTAGTGCGGTTATTGCAAACGATTATAGGGATGGGATAGGAGAGAGTATCGTCATGTGCTTTCGTCCACCACAGATTAAAAAAAGATTTAGATGTCATAAGTGTAATTTTTTAGTTACCGAAGGAAGTAAAAAGTGTCCTCATTGTGGCGCTGAAATTGTGCAGATGTCTAGTAATGGTAGAGATAAAGAAAAACCTGATAAAGGAATTAATAAATAGGGAAAATAGGGTTATTATAAAATCATTTTGTCGCAATTTGCGACTACTCTTTTTTTTATACCTTTTTTCTGCTTTTTATAGACATAGTGTAAAGTTTTTATAGGAGAAAACAAGAAGAAAAAGACAAGAGATCATCACTTTTGGTAAAATTGAATGCACCAAAACAAACCAACCAAAAGGAGAGGATCTCTTGTGAACAACATTGTACTACAAAAATGTGA
>JAAYWP010000078.1 GCA_012516535.1 Syntrophomonadaceae bacterium
CCCAAGGAAGAGGAAGAAGAATCAAAAGAAGTTGAGCCGTTCACCAAGGAAGAAGTAACCAAGTTTCTAAATTCCATTAAGAGTGACCGGCTGTATGCAGCATATTATCTCCTAGCGATGACTGGCGCAAGGCGTGGAGAGATTTTAGGACTGAAGTGGAGTGATATTGAGCTTGACGGGGGTAAAACCTGGAGCGATAACGATCTAAAAGGTGGAAAGATGCACATACAGCGATCACTTTGTGAAGTTCAGGATAAAGAAACAGGGAAACTAAAAAGAGAGTTTCAGCCGCCAAAAACCAAAAAGAGCAACAGGGTTTTCCCTCTTTTGCCTGAAATGGTAGCCATTCTAAAATCTCATCGAAAACGCCAGTTGGAGGAAAAATTAGTCTTCGGCAAAGAGTACCACGATGAGGACTTAATTTTTTGCAGTGAAAATGGGCAGCGTCTATGGCCTAGAAACTTTAACAGAAGTTACGCAAGGCATTTAAAAAATGCAGGAATTCCACATAAGAAACTTCATGCTTTACGTCATACCTTCTGCACCCTGCTGCTTGAAGCTGGAGAGGACTTAAAGAATGTTCAGGAGCTTGTAGGGCATTCCCGGATAAGCACCACAGCGGATATTTATAGTCATGTCCTGGAGAAACGAAAAAAGAAAGCAATTGAAAAACTGGGCAATATTTTAGCTGTCAAATGAAAATAAAAAAACTGGTAACTGTCAAATAACTGTCTTTCTGGCATTAGAAAAGACCTCCATTCTCTGGAGGCCTTGATATTACTGGTGGGCGCGGCAGGGATCGAACCTGCGACCTCTTGAATGTGAGTCAAGCGCTCTCGCCACTGAGCTACGCGCCCAAAAATATTCTTTTTTCCGGCATCAGACATCGGCCATTTTCCGACCTCCGACTTCTGACATCCAAAATGGTGGGCCCACCAGGATTCGAACCTGGAACCAATCGGTTATGAGCCGAGTGCTCTGCCGTTGAGCTATGGGCCCTTGGCTCCCCGGGCAGGATTCGAACCTGCAACTCTCCGGTTAACAGCCGGATGCTCTACCGTTGAGCTACCGGGGATCGCTGTGACATGATTAATTATAAGCCAAACGATAGCTGCAGTCAACATTCCGCGTTATTTATTTTATGAAACTAAACTCCAAGAGCTTTCCCCTGCTTCTTTACATGTGATTGCAACATACTATCACTGCACTAAGCACCAAATAGCTGAGGGTGCGCATCAACCACCTAACTGTTGTATTGGATGGTTAGTTGGCTGCATTTTATTTTTGTCAAAAGAAATTATCTCTTGATTTTGTTTGCTCAAATGCACAGAGGTTATCCCAGCCCTAATAGAGAATAAAAAGGAGAAGGAATAATCATCGTCGAGGAGGTACCAGCTATGGAAGAGAAAAAATGCCCGCAGTGCCGTACATACATGGAATACCTGGGTGTTAAAGAGTTTCGGACAGGCGGTAAGACCGGAGGATGGCATCTATCATTAGGGGATTTTGCAGAATTACAGGAGCGCATCATGAAACTGGAAATGTGGGTCTGTACCCAGTGCAGACAGGTATTGTTTTATCTGCCTGATAAAAGCTCATTGAAGAGCAGGAAATAATAAGCTGAAATAGAATCCTTAAAGGATTGTTTATTGAAAGCTGATTTTGACTTTTGCCCTATGCAGTCAAGGGAACCAATATTGAGAAAGGACAAAGCGATGATAGAACTTGTTGGTGTTTCTAAGTCTTATGCCAAAGGAAAAGTGAAAGCTGTTGATGATGTCAGCCAGTCAGTAAAAGCAGGGGAGATCTTCGGTTTTCTCGGGCCAAATGGTGCCGGTAAAACCACAACCATCAAGATGATCGTTGGCCTGTTGCAGCCTGATGCAGGAAGCATCAGTGTTGCGGGTATAGATGTACAGAAAGAACCATTGGCAGCCAAATTCCGGATCGGTTATGTTCCTGATCAACCTCATGTATATGACCGGTTGACCGGAATTGAATACTTAAATTTCCTGGCAGATGTGTATCAGGTGCCGGAAAAGCTAAGAAAAAAACGCATAGAGCATCTCCTGGATATTTTCAATATAAAAGATGCCATCGGTGATCTTGTACAAAGTTATTCCCACGGTATGAAGCAGAAGCTTGCTTTGACCGGTGCGCTTTTGCACAACCCGCCGGTCTGGATCTTGGATGAACCGATGGTGGGGCTTGATCCCCGTTCATCCTTTTTGCTTAAAGATCTGATGGCAGAACACTGCCGCCAGGGATATACAGTATTTTTCTCCACCCACATTCTAGAGGTAGCGGAGCGGCTTTGTGACCGGGTGGCTATTATCAATAAGGGAAAAATAATCGCCTGTGGCACACTGGATGATATCAACAAAGATCATGAAAAAGAAACATTAGAAAATATTTTCTTGGAGTTGACAGAATGAAGCCTTTTCTTGCTCTGCTGAAGGTCACCTTTCGTAATTATTTCGGCATTTCAGTTATGAAACAAAAATATCTGGTGGAGAAGAAAGACTTATGGCAGCCCATTGCAGCGGTTGTGGGGATAGGTTTTATCCTGGTCTTTTTCTTTTCTATGTCTATGATGTTTTCTAAAGGGCTCTACTATGTAGGCCAAATGCTGGGTGAGCCTGCACTGGTGCTGGTTATTAGTTTCATTGCCATCGCCTTTTTTATTTTTATATTTGATATCGGGACCATCATCAGCGTTTTTTATTTCGGACGGGATAATGAACTGCTGGCAGCACTGCCCCTCAAGCCCCTGCATGTACTGGGTGCCAGGTTTTCACTGGTTATGGTCAGCCAGTACCTGGTCCAGCTCGTTTTGCTCCTACCCCCGCTGTTCATCTTCTTCCAGGGGGAAGGGCTGGGAGCAGCGTATATCTTCCTGGCATCTGTTATATTCCTGGTTTTCCCTGTACTGCCCCTGGTACCGGCAGCTGTATTATCCATTCTTATAATGAGTAAGGCACGCAGTAAACGCATAAAAGACACCTTCACCATCCTGACCTATGTGATCTCACTGGCCCTTGCCATAGGTATCCAGTTTTTTATGCAGTCACTTCCCCAGGGTGAAGAGCTCTCATCTCTGGAAGCGATGCTCCAAACCCATGGAGCATTGTTATCTAAAATAGGGAGCAGCTTTCCTCCCGCAATTTGGGCAGCCAAATCACTGGCTATGGCCGGCAGTATCGAAGGTCTGCTCAACCTCGGTCTTTTTCTGTCATTGACTGCAGCCTTGGTGGCTTTGATGCTGGTCCTGGGAAACAAGTATTTTTACCGGGGATTGTTTGCAGGTGAAGAGGTAGCTAAAAAGCACCGTGTCACAAACAGCACTAAGACCTGGAGTAGATCATCACCATTCAAAGCCCTGCTGCTTCGGGAGCACCGGCTTTTCCTCCGCACCCCTGTTTTCCTGATGAATGTCCTCCCGATAGCAGTTATCGTTCCGATTTTTATGTTAATCCCCCTGCTTACTCAGGGTTCGCTGCATGAGGTCGTCAGCTTTTATCCTTTTCTGAGCAAATACCCCTATCTAAAACTGGGTATAGTAGGATTTATGACCTTTATCGCAGGAACCATACCCCTCTCACCATCGGCACTTTCCCGGGAGGGAAAATTGTTCACCCTGTCTCAGCTGATCCCTGTCAGTCCCCGTGAACAGATAAGGGCCAAGTTCTGGTATACCCTGATCGTAAATTTTGTCTGTACACTTCCCATTTTTGTTCTGTCAATTATCTTATTGCATTTAACCTGGCTAGATGCTTTAATGCTGGGCTTACTGAGCCTGTCCGCGGTGGGTGTAATTACATCCCTTGGAATCCTGATCGATAGTGAACGCCCATATTTTGACTGGGAGGATCCCCAGCGTGCTGTCAAAAACAATCTGAACGTTTTGTTCATTATGCTCATCTCTATGATCTTCTTAGCCATCATGGCCGGTATTTGTGTGGGGCTGTACTTGATAGTTCCCTGGTGGTTGGGTTATTCTCTCCTGCTTTTGCTGGTCGCATCCATCTCAGCCGGTCTCTATTTTCGTATCCAGTCGATAGCTGAAAGGAAGTACCGGTATTACGAATTATAGTGCATTACCAGTATACAAGCATGCAGCACACCTCTTTAAGGCACACCTTTACTTTTTAACCCCTTGTACCCTTCTGTTCCAGCATATTCTGCCCTGGCAACCGCCATACCCTTATTTTTGATCCCTTTATTCTGAAGTGGAACCCCGAAAAAAGCACACATATAATGCATTCCTTCTTGCAATATATTGCATTGTATGTCATAATGAAAATTGGTATTGCATTCGGTAGGGTATTACCGCTGAGCACTGCATTCTTAAAGCAGAGGAGTTATACCTTTTATGCGCAGCTATATTATAGAAAAAATCGAGCATTATAAGGAGGAACTCCTGCAAGCCCTGGACCGTAATGATTATTTATCGGCCATTAAGCTGCGGGCAGTGCAGAAAGAGTTGGAGGAACTGCTTAGTGTACTTGATGAGCAAAAAGATGCATTACACGATGCAGAGAATGATCTGCAAAACTACTACACCACCATTGAAGCAGCAAAAGTTTTAGGAGTCCATCCCAGCAGTGTAACCCGCAGAGCTGCATCTTTGCATGGACAGAAAATAAGCGGTAGGTGGTACTACCCTAAAAAAGTGATCGATGAGGAAAAAATAAGAACACAGGGCAGGAAAAAACCAGGCAGAAAACGGAGCTTATAGGAAAGGAGGGTAGAAAACACTGGAACCCCTGATCGGTTATCCGCTACCTCAACAGTTTCCCCAGCAGCAGTCCAAGTTGCAGCATAAGCCCCGAATTGGAAAGGCTCGCATCATACTAGTATCTTCCATAGTATTATTGGGACTTTTATTACTATATTTTATCCACCTTCAAAACACAGTAATCTCCCTTAGCTACCAAGTGGAGCAAACAGCTGCATTTATTGAAGAGCTAAAACGGGAAAACAAAGCATATGAACTCCAAATACTCAAGCTGAAATCGCCGGATAGAATAGAATACATTGCCAGAGAAAAACTCGGCATGATCGAACCAAAAACGATTTTGTTAAAGAATAATAGTCTGGCAAATGGTTTATAATAAAACAAAAAAGCCCCTCATTGTATCGTTGGGGCTTTTATTTACTCCAGATAATCTTTCAGTTTTTTGCTTCTGGTGGG
>JAAYWP010000079.1 GCA_012516535.1 Syntrophomonadaceae bacterium
AAAACCTACTGTCCATTCACTTACGAATTCCGCATCGAACAGACCTTCGTTGATGATCACATTAAGCCAAGCCAAGGCTAAGGCGTTGTCGCTGTTCGGCTTGATCGGTAACCATAAATCGGCTTTGGCCGCAGTCTCGCTAAAGCGAGGATCTATGACGATGATCTTGGTGCCGAAAAGCTCCCTGGCCTGGAGAATTTTTTCCATCTCATTTATATAGGTAACTCCCGGGTTATAACCCCAGAGGACAACGCACTTGGCCCCTCCCGCCACATTATGGTCACAGGCGCCCCAACCATACGTTGCCGCTTCGATCAAAAAATTGGGGATCCAGCAAGCTGGAACCGTATGGGTTACATTAGGACTGCCCAGCAGGTTGAAGAAGCGCCGGCGCGCCAAATCATCAACCAGATTGGCACCGTTGATGGATGAGATCGTTTCAGCACCATACTCTTTCTTGAGCAGTTCCAGCTTCCCGGCAATATCGTCAAGGGCCTCTTCCCAGCTCACCCTTGTGAATTCACCTGAACCCCTCTCCCCTACCCTTTTTAGCGGGTAGTTGATACGCTTCGGGTGGTCTAAATCACCCACAGCTGAAGCCCCTTTTACACACTGCGCTCCTTTATTAAAAAGGTAATCCCGATCGCTGGCGATCTCGATGATTGTGCCGTTCTTGATATGGGCAATCATTCCGCAACTTTTGTGGCACAAGTTGCATGCTACCCTTTTGATTTCACTCATCAGCAAACCCTTTCCAACTTTAATATTCGCTTTCAATACTGCGCAGCTTAGCACACTCGCTCCCTTTTCCCTGAATGGTTTCCAAGGCATGGTGTAATGCTGGAATAACAACTCCGAGATTCTCCCTCACAGCGCGGGGGCTACCCGGCAGGTTGATGATCAGGGTTTTCCCCCGGCTACCGGCCACCGCCCGAGAGAGCATGGCGTGAGGAGTGTGCTTGAGCCCCTCTGCCCGCATGGCTTCTGCTATGCCGCGGATTTCCCGCTCGATCACGGCCATGGTGGCTTCAGGAGTGACGTCACGGGGTGCTAGTCCGGTGCCTCCTGTAGTGAGGATTAAGTCAGCCTTCTTTTGATCTGTATATTCGAGCAGTTTTGCTATCAGCTGTTCTTTTTCATCCGGTACAATGTCGTGGGCAATGATTTCCGCACCGAGAGGAGCCAGCATCTCTTTGATAACCTTGGCACTGCGGTCTTCCCGTTCTCCCCGGGAGCCTTTGTCACTGGCTGTAAGAATGGCTACCTTCATTATTTCGTCACTTCCTTTTGGGGTATTTCAATTATCTCGATCTCATCTCCAACTTCGATGGGGCCCCCCTGGAGTACCCTGATGAAGATTCCTTCCCTAGGCATAACGCAATCTCCAACCATTTCGTAAATTGCGCATCTGCTGTGGCATTTTTTACCGATCTGCGTCACCTCTCCCAGGGCTTCTTTTCCCAATCTCAACTTTGTTCCTATAGGAAGAGCAATAAGGTCAATCCCTTCTGTTGTGATATTTTCGGCAAAGTCACCGGGCCCTACACTAAGGCCTTTGTCTTGCATTTTCCGGATGCTCTCTATCGCCAGAAGGCTGACCTGCCGGTGCCAGGGACCTGCATGAGCATCCCCCTCAAGCCCTTTTTCGGTAATGAGCATCCCTTTGCTGATGTTTTTCTTGCGTTCACCTTTTTTGCTGCTTGTGCACACAGCTACAATTCTACCCAATATCTACCTCTCCTTTCCTTTTATAAACTCCACTTTTTCCCCCGGTTTTTTCTATTAAACGAATATCTCCAATGATCATGTCTTTGTCTACTGCTTTGCACATGTCATAGATGGTAAGCACTGCTATGCTCACTGCAATCAGTTTCACATGGGAAAACATTTATTACCTTCGGGGGGATAACACAAAATATAGGTTTTCCTGGGCAAAAAGGATACTCACTGCCCCCGTTCAGCGCGAATAAAGCCACTATTTCGGTTCCCTCCACCTCTACAACTACCCTGGTAAATAATCCATGCCTAGCTACAGAATCAACTACCCCTTGCAAGCAATTAACAGGCTGCCGGCTGGAAGATAACACAACATCTTCTGGCCTAAATGAGAAGTTAACTGTTCCCTCTAAGTCTGTTTCTACAGCCAATTGGCTTCCCCTAAACAGCACAAACTTTTTTCCGTTACGAATTATTACTTTACTCTGAAAAATATTCTGCGCCCCTACAAAATCAGCTACTGCTCTTGACTGAGGTCTGTTGAAGATCTCATCCGGATAACCTACTTGAACTAATGCTCCATCAACGATCACTGCAACTCGGTCTGCTAATGACATAGCCTCGGTGAAATCGTGAGTTACATGAATCATAAGCATTCCTGTCAATTTATGCAGATGTTTCAGTTCCTTGCGTAATGCCTCCCTAGCCGGCACATCCAGAGCAGAAAGCGGCTCATCAAGCAAAAGCACTTGGGGTTTCATCACCAATGCACGGGCTAAAGCTACTCGCTGTTTTTCGCCACCGCTCAGAGTGGCAGGATAGCGTTCGAGCAAATGAGAAATGCCAAGTAAATCTACCACTTCATCTAGTTCTTTCTTTATTATTCGAGGATGAGTTCTCCTAACTTTTAAGCTAAATGTTATGTTGTCTTTTACATTAAGGTGGGGAAAAAGGGCACAATCCTGATACATAAAACCAAACAGCCTTTTCTCGGGGGGCCAAAGGGTTATGTTATTTTCACCCAGCCATGTTTCTCCACTATCCACCCGCTGCAAACCAGCGATGATTTCCAACAATAGTGTCTTCCCTGCACCCGAAGGTCCAAGAACAACAAAGTATTCTGCCCTTTCTAGGTTCAGTGATATGTTACGAAGCTCAAAATTTCCCAACTTTTTGTTGAGAGAACATAGTCTTAAAAAACCTTCGCCTGATCTGTATCTCATAGTGCTCGCGTCCTCTCCCAATTTTCTCCCGCTAGAAGTTCAAACGCTACCAAAGAAATTATGCCGATCATAATCAGGATACTGGTAGACGCCATTACAGCGTTCATATCCCCTGTAGCCATGTTGAGATAAATTGAGGTAGGGAGTATCTCGGTGCGGAACCTTGTAGCTCCTGCCACCATAAGTACTGCTCCAAACTCACCTATAGCCTTACCCCAGGTCAGAATCAGCCCCGCAACTATGTTTTTGCGCATGAGCGGCAGATCAACCCTCAAGAAGGCCTCTAGTGAATTGCATCCTAATGTTCTTGCCACATATTCTAATCTCACATCTATGTTTTCCATTGCTGCTTTAAGTACAGTAATTAAAGAAGGCACATTCACGAAAAACTGGGCAATGATTATACCAGGAACAGTGAAAATAAAGTTCATCCCTATTCGAGATAAAGCTTCTCCGAAAACCGTTGTACCGAAAAAAAGCAGAAGGCAAACTCCGCTAACAATAGGAGGCATGGTTAGAGGAATTCTGATAATACTGGCTATTATTCCCTGACCTGGCAAGCGGTAACGACTCAGGGTATAGGCCACTGGTACAGCTACCAATAAACACATTGCAGTAGAGACCAGTGATGTGAAAAGGCTAAGTTTTAGAGAAAAAATCAGTTCAGGTTCTCTCATCTGAGCGACAACCAGCGGCAAACCCCTGACTAAAACCGTTCCCACAGATACCATTATCAAACACATCAAAGCACCAGTAATCAGTATATTAAAGATTTTAGTTATCTTCCCCCCCATAGGATTGCCTCCTAGCCATCAATCGGTCTATATCCATGCTTCTCCCAGATCTCCATTGCTTGAGGTGATGCCACAAACTCAGCGAACTGTTTTGCCAGTCCTTCTTCTTGAGTGCAGTTGAGCAGAACAACCTTTGTTGTTTTAACATGCTTTTCCAATTCAGGTATTTTGACTACTTCAATTGTATCTTCAGCAGCAGTGCAGTTTTCTTCCCAAACAACAGCTGCATCAACCTGTCGCGAATTTAAGTAAACCAGCAACTCGTTTACTGTTGCTGTTCTTACAACTACATTTTTGTTTACTGCTTCCAAAAGCCCGTTTTCCTCCAGCATTTTGTCTGCTATCTTACCGATTGGTACCGCATCGGTATCTCCCAGACCTACGCGTACACCCTGCTGTGCAAGATCTGTTAATTTCTCAATACCAGAAGGGTTTCCCTTAGGTACTGCCAAAACCGGAGTATGGTAGACTAGACTTTCCTCCCATGCTGTCAATCCTTTGTCCTGCAACGGCTTTAGTTCTTCTTCGTCACTGACCACATAAACATCGCCTTTCCCAGTCAACAGGATCTGGCTGTTCAGTTGAGATGTGCCAGCATAGCTGGTGTTGATATTGATCTTCTTTTCCTTTGTATAGATCTGGCATATCTCTTCCACCGGCTTCTTTAATCCAGCACTGCAATATACCATGAGAGACTTGGGAGACTGGGAGGCCCTATTCTCTTTCTCTTCTGTTGGTGTCTTTTCACTGCATCCAGAAACAATGAGCAATCCAATCAGTATCAATACAAACAATGAGCTTAATTTTCGTGTTCTTCGCACAGCTAACACCTTTTTCCTTCTGATCAATTCCCTATAAAATCAATGCTTCAATGCCCACAGGCGCAAAATTGTTCCATACCTGCAATTTTCGCTATGCCGCTAATGGTAACACCGTAAAAAATAACCGGCTTCTCGTCACATACTATTGAGGGCAATGTGCCATTTACAGCTGTTGTTCCTGTTGCCAACACAATGTCACTCCAGTCAATTATCTCCCTAGTGGCATTGACATCTTCTATCTTCACCCCACACTTTACTCGACCCACATTGTCCTGGTCTAAATCAGTCACCCTTATTGGGAAATGTTCTGCTAAAGCAGAAACCATAGCTGGTTGCAGACCGATAAAAGCTATACGCGGGTTCCCAAACCGTTTGTGTACATACTCAACTAATTGTCCGGCACACAAACGCGGTTCTTCATCCCGGCAGTGGATTGTTTTTTCTATCAGGTTTAAGTGCCTCATTACTGCATTTAAAGATGCTACAAAAATAGCTCTATTGTCATTCCGGTCCAAAGGCAGTAATAGTATTTCTTCAAGTGTTGCACTGAAGCTACACGGCATATCAGTGAAAGCCTGCCCTCTGCAGCCCCTGAACCTCGCCTCAATCATAACTTCTTTCCCTTTAAAAAGTGGAAAATCGGTTCGCTCTGGTCTGCCTATCGCTTCCTCAGGAGTTAAAGGCCGCGAGCTGATCACTTCGGCAACTTCATTAAGTGATATACCCTCGTTCCTCAGATGTGCAATAAATCGCTCCTTAATATCTTCGAAAAAATCCTTTGTTAAATGTTCCCCTGCTCCAGAGACACCCATTCTACCTCTCCTTTCCTTTTATAAACTCCACTTTTTCCCCCGGTTTTTTCTATTAAACGAATATCTCCAATGATCATGTCTTTGTCTACTGCTTTGCACATGTCATAGATGGTAAGCGCAGCTATGCTCACTGCAGTCAGTGCTTCCATTTCAACCCCGGTTTTCCCCTGGCACCTGACCCTGGCTTCGATCAATACGGCACTGCGCTCTTGGCATATACAAAACTTGAGATCGATGCCGGTTATAAACAGCGGATGGCACATAGGGATCAGCATTGCTGTGCGTTTTGCTCCCATGATGCCGGCCACTTGAGCAACCCCCAAAACATCCCCTTTTGCTATCCCCCCGCTTTTGATGAGCTCCAAAGTCTCAGGCTTCATATATACTGCTCCGCGCGCTATCGCCTCTCTCATCGTTTCCGGCTTCTCATGAACATCAACCATCCGCGCCCGTCCCTCAGCATTAAAGTGTGTAAAATCACCAACCATTCCTCATCCTCCTATTTGGACCATCGTCCGACCCTCATTGCCCGCCCGCTCAGCCTCCCGGTAGTTAGCCGACTTAAGCTGTACGGCTTTTCTAAACAGCAGCTGCAATTCTTTTCTGCTCGCTCCTTCCTGAATGGCCTTTTTTAGGTCGATCTCCCTTCGGTCAAAAAGGCAGGGCCGCAGTTTACCGTCCGCCGTAAGGCGCAGCCTATTGCAACTGTCGCAGAAGTGCTCGCTGATGGCATGGATAAAACCAATCGTTCCAACTGCTCCCTGCAATCGCTGATACTCGGCAGGCCCGTTTCCGTTAACACCAATGACAGGGGTAAGCTCGCCCAGCTCTCTTTCTATCACTTCCTTAACTTCCCAGCAGGAGACGAAATTTTCCTCCGCCATTTGCCTGCTTGAGCCGATGGGCATCAGCTCGATAAAACGAACATGCAAAGGCTTGTCCAAAGTGAGCCGGGCAAAGTCCACCCACTCTTTATCGTTTATACCCCTGAGGGCTACTATGTTGATCTTTACAGGATCAAATCCAATTTCCAGCGCTTTCTCTATCCCTTCCCAGACAGCCCTCAAGTCCCCCCCTCTGGTAAGTTCCCGGTAGGTCTTAGGGTTCATAGTATCAAGGCTAATGTTGATTCTCCGGATCCCTGACTCCTTTAACCGGGCAGCCGTTTGGGAAAGTAAAATCCCGTTAGTGGTAAGGGATACATCCTCTGCTCCAGGCAACCTTGACAAAGCACCAATGAATGGGATAACCCCTTTTCTGACTAAGGGCTCGCCACCTGTCAGCCGAAAACGTTTAATACCCATTTCCAGAGCTACCTCAGCTACTAATAAAATATCTTCGAAACGGATGATATCGTCATGAGCCTTGGGCTTTATACCTTCCGGCGGCATGCAGTAGATACATCTCAGGTTACAGCGGTCAGTTACCGAGATACGCAGATAATCGATTTTTCTGCCGTAAAGATCCTCCATCTCTTCCCCTCCTCTACTTTAAAACAAGCATTCATACGGAGATTTTCAAAACTTTATAGCCTCTAATACAGGCGGCGTTTGTGGTAATCGCGAAACTGAAAAAAAAGCATGTTCCTTATGGAAAGTGGCCACAGGAACATGCCTGAGCATCTCCTCCTTTCCATACAGGGAGGCTGTAGAATTTCTCCTACAACCCTGTGGGGTCTCTGCCCCAGGCCGGCCCCCTTAGCATCTGCCTTAGGAGAGCGGGCTCGGAGTTTATTCAATTAATCCAGCAGCTAAATTCCCCCAACAAGGGAATCGGTCAAATTGCCAACCACAAAGGCGGAAACCTGCTGTCCGACAGCCAACGAGGGTGTTCCCGCAGGGACATCAATCAAAACATTGTATTCTATCAGAGACTTCAAAACGTCATTGCTCTGCTTGCCTGTAAGCTCGAACAGGTCCTTCCCATCCTGCTGTTTCCACTTTGCCCTTATCATGCGCCGCTGCGGACTAGCTTTTTTAAAATCATTAACCAGAATACCGCTTATTTTCGGCGGGAGAACATCTTTCATTCCCGCTAACTTCTTCAAAGCCGGTACAGCAAGCAATTCGAAAGTTATCATCGCCGCAGCCGGGTTCCCTGACAGGGAAAAAATAACTTTCTCATCTTTTCTGGCAACAACAGTAGGCATACCGGGTTTTAGCCCCATCTTCCAAAATAAGGTTTCAGCCCCCACTGCATTTATAGCGTTCTTAACAACATCATACTGGCCAACTGAGGCGCCCCCTGTGGTGATCACAAGATCTGCAACTTCCAGTGCTTTTTGGAGAGATTCGGCAACAACTGTCTCTTGATCGGGAACGCAATCGAGATAAACGGGTTCTGCTCCTAATTCCTTGCATCTTGCCTCAAGGAGATAACGGTTACTGTTATAGATCTTGCCTGGCAGCCGTTTTTCACCTGGATCCAGCAGCTCATCACCAGTACTGATGATTGCTACCTTCACCCTTTGATAAACCGGTACACTGGAAATACCTAGAGAAGCCAACATGCCGATAAGAGGGGCATTGATCCGGGTACCAGCGCTTGCAACAACCTCTCCCTCCACAACATCATCACCTGCCGGAATGATGTTGGCCCCTGAAGCCAAAGGTTGGCTCAGCTTGATCGTGTCTGCAGCTTCCTCCACATCTTCAAATCTGACAACAACATCTGCCCCTTCGGGAATCGGAGCCCCGGTCATAATTCTTATCGCTTTCCCCTGCTCCACCTTTTTCGTCGGAACGCTGCCTGCCGGCACCTCTTCAATAACACGCAAAATTACCGGCTTGTCAGGCACCGCTGCCTTTGTGTCTTCAGCACGGAGAGCGTATCCATCAAGAGGGGATTTGTCAAAAGCAGGAACACTAAAAGGGGCTTTAATATCCCGGCTAAGCACCCAACCTAATAAATCAGGCAGATGAACAACTACTTCTCTCCCTATGGGTTTAAGCATGCCGAGCACCATTTCCTGAGCTTCTTCTAACGAAACATTCAACCTCATCGCCTTTCCCTCCTAAAAGCCAGTCCCAAAAGAACATAGCGGAAACCGACAGTTTTCACAGTTCAAACAGAGCCCTCCTAAACCAAGTTTGGCTATCATCGAGCGGGTAATCCTCTGTCCGCTCATAACCAGTGGCAGAAGCAGATCAAAAATGGTTGTTTTATGATACATCACACATCCCGGCAATCCCATAATCGGTACCTCATCTAAATAAGCCACAAGCATCATGGCACCAGGTAAAACAGGAGCTCCATAAGATACAATATCTGCTTGCGTCATTCTGATGCCTTTTGGAGTAACATCATCAGGATCGACCGACATGCCGCCAGATGTCAAAATCAGGTTTGCTCCCTGGGAAATCATTTCTCTGATAGCAGCAGCTATTCGTTCCGCATCGTCCGGCACTATTACTTGACTAATCACTTCACTACCATAATCTTCAACCTTCTTTTTTATCACCGGGGAAAAGCGATCTTCAATGCGTCCGTAGTATACTTCATTACCGGTTACAACTATACCTGCCCGATACTTCCTGAACGGCAGCACGGAAATAACCTTTTTCCCTCTTGCTATTTCCTCTGCCTGGCTTAATTTTTCATTTTCTATCATTAAAGGGACGACACGAACTCCTGCCACTACATCCCCTTTTTTGACAGGCCTGTAGTTGTTTCTTGTTGCAACCACCATATCGTCGATCAAATTAATCTGATACAGTAGATCTTCATCAATACTGCACATGCCATCATGTTCAGCCAACAACTGAACCTTACCCTCGGCAGGTTCAGTTAAAGATAATCCTTCCCCTTTCACAGCCTGGGCTAACCGCATTCCCGCTTCATCTTCGTGCACTTGATCACCGCTCTTCGTATCCCACACATAGATTCGATCCTTTCCCAAACTCAAAAGCACAGGAACATCTTCAGGCCGAATTATGTGCCCTTTTTTGAATGCCCTGCCCTTGAATTCCCCAGGAACGATCTTTGTAATGTCATGACACAATACCATCCCTACCGCTTCTTCAACTCTGACCGTTTTCATTCACTGAAACCTCCTTTTAGGTAAAGGCTCACTGATTGCTGCAGTGAGCTGCGATATACCGTTTTATTTCATTGACAACCCCGTCGATATCATCCAATTGATATTGTGGGACATCGAGGTCATCCCAAACCACATCGCTGACAATCGCCAGCAGTTCCTCAGGGGAGCAGAGCCGCTCTCTATACACTTCCGATCTGCAGATCTCGATCTTCGGCTTGTCGCCGCTCTTATATCCCTCAGTAAGCACAATATCCACCTCATCAGGCAGCATTGCAATAATTTCATCCAGGCTCTTTTCCTTTGAAACTATTTCGACCATGGCCATCTTTTCAGAGGAGGATATCGCTACCACGTCAGCACCTGCCTGAGTCATCCTCCAGCTGTCCTTTCCGGGCTTATCTATATCAAATCGATGTGCATCATGCTTGATGGCAGCCACCCTAAATCCCTCTTGCTTCAACCTTTTGATAACCTTTTCCAACAGTGTTGTCTTACCTGAACCTGACTTACCAACAAAAGATATCACAGGCTTACTGTTTTTCACTTTTTACCCCCTCATCGCAATGATCTCCTTCACTCTTATCTGTGTTTGACCTGCGCTCCAGCAGAAGCTTGTAATCCTCAGGTGTATTCAAATTGCAAAATAGCTCTTTAGGGCTACCAATTTTTTCTATCTGCTCCCTCCCCACCGGTAGAACGCGAACCAGATGGTGGAAGAGGGTCACTGATCTCAATCCATCCTTCAGGCAGTTTTCAATAGGTTCAATACAGCTTTTCGAATAAACCGCGCAAAGAGGTTCACCGGAACCATCTATTTGAGGAACAACCACATCATAACCGGGGCATAATTCTAAAAGAAATTTTGCCAGTTCTGCCTTAAACAGGGGCATATCACAGCCAATAACGAAAGCATATTGGTGTTTAACCCGCTTCAGTCCAGCATGTATCCCAGCCAGCGGCCCCATTCCGGGATATATGTCCGGCACCTCAATAACCCCGGGAATACCGTATTTTGAAGTGCTGTTGCTGGCTATAATAATCTCATCCACAACCTTTTTCAGCTCATTTACAGTTCGCTCTATCAATGTTTGCTGTTCGTACATCATAAGAGATTTGTCCTTGCCCATACGCGAACTGCGCCCACCAGCCAAAATTATCCCACTTGCTTTCATTTGATCAAAACCCCTCCCAGGTCATATACCGGCTGAATCATCAGACATTGTTCTATCCTCAAGCAATAAAAAATGTGCCCCTGTTCGGATGTAGACTAATATAGGAGCACATTCTTATTTCTCTACTTTCCATAACAGGGAGGCTGCAGGATTTCTCCAACAACCCTGTGGGGTCTCAGCCCCAGGCCACGCTCTCATAGTAATACACCTTAGAGTAAGCGGGCTCGTAGAATTATTCAGTTTTCAATACCATACATCTTGTTTGTATAAGTCAAATTGCAAAATTCATGCCAGGATGCTTCCTCCACCCAACAAAAAGTGAAGAAGGCCGGAGTCAAGGGTTTTCGTGCAAGTTCTTGATAGATATAGAATATCATAAAAACAATAATTTTTGTCATTTCGAGATTTTCAGTTTTAAAATGGGATTGTAAGCATCCAGAGTGATTTCTACGCAGTCTTTTATATGCTTTAACTCCCAGTGGTCACTTTAATACAGCCGAACGGACAGGTCTCATAACATGCCCAGCATTTGATGCAAAGCTGATGGTCAACAACATACAGGTCTTTACCCTGCCTCATCATT
>JAAYWP010000080.1 GCA_012516535.1 Syntrophomonadaceae bacterium
TCAGGCACATGTACCTGCTATAGATACACCTTACTTAACGGGTTACATGCTCAGGAAGATTATTAAGATAGTACCTGAACTGTTATAAAAAATTTTGGGGGAGTTCACCTACAAAATCTTGACACAGACTTTCTCCTATAAAAACTTTACACTATGATAGTATTTTTGATACAATAGCAATGAATGCATTACATTAAAATTGCTTATTTTAAATACCAAAAAAATGTTTAAATTTACCATGATATTTTTTCAGCAATCGCGCACACTGTATTAACAAAATAAGTTGTCAGTAAGGAGGTATCACCTAACTGATATGAAAAATTTAATTAAAGCAGCTATACTGACAATGCTGATATTTTGAGCTTTTCCAGCGGCGGCATGGTCCTACTCACTGCCTTTGGAAAAGGAAGCTGCTTTCGCCTGGAAACAGCAACACTTTACAGAAGAAGCAATGACAGTCATAGTGACCGCCTATTGCCCATGCTCTATATGCTGTGGTAAAAGTGATGGTATAACAAAAAGCGGCACTATTGCCAAAGAACAACATACCATTGCTGTTGACCCTGATGTAATCCCTTTAGGGAGTGAGGTTTACCTGGAAGGGCTGGGCACATTTGTCGCTGAAGACACGGGGGGTGCAATTAAAGGAAATAGAATCGACATCTTTATGCAGGATCATAAGCAGGCTCTTCAGTTTGGTATCCAAAAAACAAATGCCTACTTGCTCAACGAAAAAATCTAATAAAACTAGCATGCTAAGGCCTCCCAATGGGAGGCCTTACATAAATCAACACTCTTCACCAGCCATTTCCTCTCTTTTTCTTCTCTTTTTAGCAACCACTTTCGCTACCAGAATTCCCGCTTCATAAAGGACCACCATCGGTGCAGCCATAATTATTTGCGATAGAGGATCTGGGCCAGGAGTCAATACCGCAGCAAGGATAACTGTAATGACAATGGCATATTTTCTATTGCGCTGCAGCCATTCCGGTGTAATCACACCAATACTGGAAAGGAAGTAAACCACCAGAGGGAGTTCAAATACTAAACCAAATGGGATCAGAAAAGCCAAGGTAAAAGATAAGTATTTTGAAACAGTGAGCATTGGCTCAAATTCGCTTGCCAGCTGAATAAGAATAAACACCGCCAGCGGAAAAACCGTATAATAAGCAAAGACAACTCCAGTAATAAAAAGGAAAATTGAAACCGGTATCAGTATTGTTAAATATCGTTTTTCATGTGGATAAAGTGCTGGTACAATAAAACGCCATATCTGCCAGATAATAATGGGTGCAGCCAAAATTGTTCCTGCTAAGATAGCAATCTTAAACTTTATGAAAATACCTTCTGTTATAGCTGTTATAACCAGATTTATACCCTGCGTTTCCAGCGGCCTGGTGATCACAGCCAAAATTTGTTCTATGAAGACAAATGAAATAATGCCGGCAACTAAAACAGCTACTACTGAAACAATAATAACTTTTCTCAGTTCCTCTAAATGATTCAATATGGACATTGTTTGCTGGTCATCTGTAGTACCTTTTTTAGCCATAATATCCTCCTGAAGGTAATATTAGAAGTCCCGATTTCCTATGAA
The DNA here is from genome assembly GCA_012516535.1 of Syntrophomonadaceae bacterium. GTDB lineage: Bacteria > Bacillota > DSM-12270 > Thermacetogeniales > Thermacetogeniaceae > DTU068. The sequence goes on from JAAYWP010000080.1 coordinate 1,598, forward strand.
ATCTGCGATTCCATCTAAAGTAGAACGTGATGGTTGGTCAGGTAAATATACTAATTCCTTTTTAGCCTTCTGGAGATATCTGTTGCATAAATTCTGAGCGGTTGTTAGAGCACCTGCATCCTCAATTAAAGAAAAAGCCTCATCCCAATCAGATTCATCTTTGCTCTCCTTTTTCAGCAGACTCAACAGCCGCTGACCTGTATGCTCATTATTGAGGGCATATACAACTGGTATAGTTATGATCCCCTGTCTCAGATCACTTCCTACCGGTTTGCCACAAACCTGCTCAGAGCTAATAAAATCAAGGAGATCATCGCTTATTTGATAAGCCATTCCCAGATAATAACCATATTTTTTCAGATGACGGGCATGATGAGGTGGTGCTTCACTTGCCACAGCACCGATAAAACAACATGCAGATATCAAATATGCTGTTTTTCGCTGTATTCTGCGCAAGTAAGTCCGCAAATTCAAATCTGTTCTTCCTATGCTATTGATCTGTTCAATCTCCCCCTCACACATTTCCAGGCTTACCGATGCAAGAAAGCTGATAATCTCAGGAGTACCATAGCGGGCAAGAATTTTAAGCGCCTGACCAAAGATATAATCTCCTGTCTGCATCGCTAAAGAGTCTCCCCACTCTGCACTCACTGTAGGGACTCCCCGACGGATTGCCGCATTATCGATAACATCATCATGTACCAGTGTAGCCATATGTATCAGCTCAATTGCTGCCGCCAGTTGACCGATTCGCTCCAAATCATATTTGAATAGCTTTCCAGATAAAAGCACAATAGCAGGACGCAGCCTTTTACCACCGGCCTCCACCAGCCATTTTGATGATTTATTTAATAGTTTAACTGAAGATCTTGTGTATTTGTAGAGTTCTGACTCCACATATTCTAAATCATGCTGTATTTCCTCAAATAACTGCTGATAATACATCAACAATCACCTTGCACATATCGATGGTTAAAATAAATTCTTTATAAATGATTAAAAACCTTTTCTCTTTATGAAAATAATATTTTCCTATTTAATATTTTAATATCTGATACCGATCAAACTCATAAGCCTAGTTACAAAAAAATCCAGCAGGTCATCTATATTTTTTGGACCAAAATAGAAGGCTGGTACCGGCGGGACGATGTGAACCCCAAGCTGTGCAAGTTCCAGCATATTTTTTAGGTGAATAGCATTTAAGGGAGTCTCCCTGGGCACTAGAACCAGTGGTCTCCTTTCTTTGAGGGTTACATCAGCAGCACGTTCAATCAGGTTACGGGACATCCCTCCGGCAATTCCTGCTAGAGTTGCCATTGTGCAGGGCACAACAATCATTCCTTTTGTATTAAAGGAACCGCTGGCCAGGCAGCAGCCAATATCGGTCCATTCATAATAAGAGAGTGCAGTCTCATCATGGGGTAACCCGAGATAGTTATTAATTTGCAGAGATATCTCCTGCTGATCACCTGTAAGGACCAGTCCTAGTTCCTCTTTCAGCACTCTTTTCCCAGGATCTGATATTACAAGACAGATCCTTTCTCCTGCAGAGTATAAAGCTTTTAACACTTTGATCCCGTAAATCACCCCTGAAGCTCCTGTAATAGCTACAACCCAGGGTGCCATCTACTCATCCTCCTGAACAAAGCCGTATTCCTGCCATCTGGAAGTAACCAATTTCTTGATCTCCTGGGTCATTTCAATTTCCTCAGGCCAATCCCTATTATGTCCTTCCCCGGGCCATTTTTTAGTAGCATCTATCCCTACTTTAGAACCATAAGCAGGCAGTGGGGCTGAGTGGTCCAAAACCTCCAAGGGCCCATCTACCATCATAAAATCCCTTTTAGGATCAGTGTTATTATAAACTCTCCACCAAACCTCTGACATATCCTGAACGTTGACATGTTCATCCACAACAATGATCATCTTGGTAAACATCATTTGGCCCATGCCCCAAATTGCACACATCACCTTCTTAGCCTGCCCTGGATAGCTTTTCTTTATGGATACCACTGCACAATTGTGAAACACACCCTCCAGGGGAAGATTGATATCCACAATTTCCGGTATAAACATCTTTAATAATGGGAGAAAGATCCTTTCAGTCGCTTTAGCAAGATAACAATCCTCCATAGGCGGTTTACCAACTATAGTAGCAGGGTAGATGGCATCCTTCCGATGGGTGATGCATTGGATATGGAAAACAGGATAATATTCAGCAAGGGAATAATAGCCTGTGTGATCCCCAAAGGGGCCCTCCAGCCTTCTTTCCTCAAGATCCACATATCCTTCCAGGATAATCTCCGCATGGGCCGGAACTTCCAGATCCACTGTAATGCATTTGACCATTTCCACCGGCTCATTGCGGAGAAAACCAGCAAACAGCATCTCATCAATACCATGGGGTAAAGGAGCTGTAGCAGCATAAATTGTAGCAGGGTCTCCTCCCAGAGCCACTGCAACCTCCATCCTTTGGCCCCTCTTTTGATGTTTGCGATAATTCTCCGCTCCATTTTTATGTATATGCCAATGCATTCCAGTTGTTTTACCATCAAAAACCTGGAGGCGGTACATTCCCAGATTGCGCCCACCTGTTTCCGGATCTTTTGTAATAACTAAAGGCAGGGTGATATAGCGTCCTCCATCTCCCGGCCAGCATTTGAGTATAGGGAACATATCCAATGTGGCATCTTCATCACGGTGAATAACTTCCTGGCAGGGTGCTCTCCGCACTGTTTTAGGCACCCAAGATCCCATTTCAGCTAACCTGGGAAGGAACTTCATCTTATCCAATAAACTACCTGTCAGTTCCTGAATCTCAAGCATTTTTGAGATTCTAGCCCCTATTTCATCAAGCTGCTGCACCCCCAGAGCCAGGGACATCCTTTCAAAACTTCCGAAGGCATTGATCAGCACCGGATATTGTGAACCCTTTACTCTTTCAAAAAGCAGTGCCGGTCCCCCTTTTTTGCTGATCCGGTCTGTAATCTCCGTTATTTCCAATACTGGATCCACCAATGCAGTAACACGATGCAGCAAACCGTTTTTTTCTAATACTGCAATAAATTCATGCAGGTCTTTAAATGCCATCTATTGATCACCCCATAACATAAATCCACTTTTATATGATACCCCTGGCGAAATTCTCCAATTCATTCCTTGCCTCAGATGCAGGCAGTTGGGACAAAGTCAGCCAACCATCTTTCATTATCTGCTGCGGCTGGAAATATATACCCATCTTTTTTAACCCATAAGCAGTTCCGAGATATTTGCCGAACTCCATAAGCAGTGACTGCTCTTTTTCTGTACCTCCTGCAAAAAGCCCGCCAAGCGCACAGCACTCCCCGTAAAACACCCCGTACTGCTTGCGCATTATTTCAATTAACTCCTCCCTGCCGGGATGCTCCCCTTCCATGCGGAGTTCTTCCATAATTGAAAAACCTTCATTCATTGTTGTGATCAGATCAGCAAACCTTTCCAACAAAAAAAGATGTTGAGAATCGTTGAGCAGCTTAAGAAGATGGCTGAACAAAAAATCACCGGTGAGTATATACAACTGCTGATTTTTATCTTTTACACTCGCCCTGTTGTGAAACATAGTTCCCAGATAAACCAGTGCCATGTAAACAGCAGGAGAATAATGTTTGATCTCACGGGAAAACAAATACCCACTGAAGATTACCAGTGCCGGTGGAATCAAGAACTCATGATCAGCAGGTCTATACAGCTGTTTTAACAATAGCCTACCTACAGGGCGTAACTCTTTTTCCAAGCACTCCATAACAAACCGGAGATCCCCTGCCACCGGCTTCCACATTTGTTCCCCTATTAAATCCCCTATTAATAAGGGGTTCTTTTCAGGACAAGAACCCCTCTCATGTAAAAAATCATTATCTAAAGTATAGTGATCAGATTTCACAGTTTATTAAGCCACTCCCACTTTCTTAAGCATACTTACAGGATCTACGAACAGCTTGGGGAATCCTAAAGTCTTTGGATCTAACCCTAAAGCCAAGCCGATTAATTGTGTAAAGAAGGGTATAGGCATTCTATAGCTAACACCATATTTCTTCTCTACTGTCACCTGACGCATATCAAGGTTAGCCTGGCAGAGCGGACAGGCGGCAACAATACAGTCTGCTCCAGAATCTCTAGCAAATCTCAAAATGTCATTGCATAATTTGGTACAATGATCCTCAAGGGTAACACCCAGAGAGGCACCACAACACTCAGTCTTATAAGGCCACTGAATAGGTTCTGCACCGAGAGCCCTCATAATGTTGTCCATTGCTTGAGGATCCTCGGGATCATCAACAAAATTCACGATTTTTGGCGGTTTGACAAACAAACAACCATAATAACAGGCCACTTTTAGCCCTTTAAGGCTTTTCTTAACTTTCTTTTCGATCTCTGATAAGGTCTCTGGATTTGAAAATATATCGATATAATATCTGAGTTTCACCTTTCCTGTATAGGGCCGCTCCAGCAAGGAGTTTACCTTTTGTTTTAGTTCTTCATCTCGACCCAGTTCATATTCAACAGCGGCAAATCTTGCATGACAGGCTGCACAGGGAGCGACGATTTCTGTTACAGGCAGTGTTTCAGCTAATGCCAATATTCGTGCTGGGAGAGCCAAAGATAATAGATGGTCAGTCATATGAGCAGATGATGCACCACAACAGTTCCAATCAGGCACCTCTAACAATTCAATACCAAGAGCTTTTGCAACAGCTTGGCTGGACATCCCGTACTCAATTCCACCTGTTTCCAGTGAGCAACCCGGATAATAAGCATATTTCGTCATTATTTTCCCCCCTGAACATTATCAAATATTTTTTTCATCTCTCTGCGTCCCTTGATCCGGTGGGGAAACATTGACGCCTTTCCTTTCAACATAAGTGGAAGACCAAACTGCATGTCCTTCATGTAATTACCCGTCTTCAAGTTGTTTAACATTGCCATGCCAGGTTCAAAAAGCCGCCCAAAAGTGCGGACAGTCCACAAAAAGGAATCATTAAAGTTGAGAACAGTTTGTGCTTTGTCAACATATCCCGCTCTGACAGCTTCTTGACGCAGGGTATCCATAACCGCTGCTACTTGTATATCTCTTATGCAGCGCGTTGTGCAGGTATTGCATCCCATACAGACCCAAATAGTACGGGAGTTTAACACCTCTTCTTTCATACCCAACATCAGCATTCTGATGATCTGGTTTGGCGGGTAATCCATTTCACTGCTGCCCGGGCATCCGCCTGAACACTTGGCACACTGGTAGCACTGGCGAATATCCTGGCCGCTCTCCTCAATTACCCTGTCAACAAACGACTGATTTCGATCCATTACCTGAGACAAGTTTACCTCGCCCATCGCGACCCCCTCTTAAAAAAGCATAATCTCACATGATCTGTATTCTCCTTTTTCTTAATAATTCCTCCTTAAGAACAAAAGATTTTTTAACAATACTTTAAAATCCACATATATGTAAACTCTTGAGAGGGTAAATTAGGTTTTTCATCCCTTATTCAGCTTTTTAGAAGCAATCAGGACATAAAAGAAATAAGCCTCACACTTCTCTGTAAGGCTTATTTCTTACCCTTTGCTTATAAAATAAGCTATTAAAATAAATATCTCCCTCCTATTGATTAACAACCGCCCTCTGGCTATGTCCTGCGTTCATAATACCCCGTCGCATCTCCGATGCTGTAATGTTTTCTGCTTGCAATTTTTCAGATAGGTATCTGCAGGCGTCCCATGGATCAACCCTATCCCCGCATGTAAAAACATCAACCGCGGCATAACCCAATTCAGGCCATGTATGAATTGCCAGATGGGACTCGGAAATCACAACTACTCCACTCACCCCTTGAGGGCTGAATTTATGGAACACACTTTCCCGTACTTCTGCCCCTGCCACCAAAGCTGCATCAATCATATGCTTTTTTACCACTTCCAAATCGTTCAAGACATCGAAACTGCATCCATAAAATTCAGCTAGAATATGGCGCCCCAAAGAGTTAACTACGGCCATTTCTCGACCTCCCTTACAAAATAAGATGATATAAACAAAAAAAGCACATAATATCGATAAAACCAAATTTAACGGTTTCTATCGATAATCCTATTAAATTTTAGCATCTCTCCTCCATTTGTCAATTAATTTTTAACATTTTGATATGGTGACATTGCTCTGTTCTCTCAGCACCAGGTAAAATAATGTGGCTGAAGGGAAAATAATAGCTGTAGCTGCTGCCACAATCCCTGAATCATTAAAAATCAGAGCCATAAATGCGCCCAATAAACTGCCGGAAAAGCCTGCTGCTATAGCCGGATTCTTGGTCAGGAGACATTTAAAAATCCCTACCGGGCGGTAAAAAAGAATACCAAGAGCCAGCAAGCTGCTCAACAACACCCTGGTCCAAATAGTGGACCTGATCAGTTTATAGTTCATAGATATTTTTCTGACCACTACCTCTTTGATTGCTGAAAAACCTGATTGATGTACTGATGCTGCAAATTGGCCAAAATGAGAGCGAAGCTCAGCTGGCCTCATATAGTCGAGCAGAAAAACACCCATACATAATATTCCAACAACACCCAGCAAAATGAGAATATTGCGCGGCCTTATGCGTATGCGTAACAATCGGAGAAAAGTGAAAACAAAAGCGATAAGGCTGGCTGTAAAACCACCAAAATTGCTTCCCCACCAGGGGGAACCTAAAACTACCAGTACGGAAATGAATGTTACGCTGGCAAGCAAATATTTAAAAACGGTATGGTTCTGTAATCGCTGAACAAATAATGATACACCGACAATAGTAGCCCCTAAAAGAACCCCCATGTACTCGTTGCCGATTCCATAATAACGAGCTCCGCCCATAGGGTCATAACTCAATACAGCATATTTTTGCAGATACCCTCCTGTGACTGTGTCTAACAGAATGCCAAAAACATTTGCCATACATAAAATAATCAACGGGTCGATATTGCGGTTGCGAGCCAGCAGAAGACTAAACAGAACCAGAGCAATTGCAACAACTACAAAAAGAACCGAATACAACCACATATTGGTGATCGGTAATAAACTGAGCAAAAGCCAAGCCAAGGGCACAGCTAAAAGAGCCAATGGTAATGATAACAGATAGCGTGCCTTTTGCGGATCAAAGAACATAAAAAACAAAATACCCGCGATGACCAGCAAATGAATGAATACATAACCTTTTACCATTAAAGGGCGGAGAAAAGAAGTAAAAATAGTTCGCTCTTGGATATTCTGCATCACAGTCAAATTATTTTCTTCTGATACAACTTCCCAGACCCTACCGCTTGTTGAAAAAAACGGTGCCTGCAGGTAGGAGGCTATACTCGGTGCAATATCTGTTAAAGTGATAATTCCTGTCTGCCTGGTGGTAGGAGATGTCAATAATCCCTCCTCTATACCATCCCCCCGGGCACAGATCAAACTGAAAAATCTGTTATTTGTAAAATTACCATCAGCAGGTGTTGTTGTAACTGCAAGTATAATGCTGCTGGATAAGTCAGTATTCTCCATTAAAAAACCAAAAAAATCGTCATATTCACGCAGGATATTTTCTCTTTCCTGCTCATACACTTTTTCGGAAAACTGGTTTCTTTTTTTCTCAAGACGCACCAGATCACCAGGATCGATAACCACCATAGCTGTTTGCGGCTGCAGTTCTAGAAAGATCTCTTCAAGCTTGGAGTAGTCTGTACGATAGCCGATAGGTTCATTGGGGTCATAATAAAGAACCTCTTCAGAAACATTTCCTTGATCAATAATTCCCTTGCTATCCATAGCTATCATAGCCATGGACCTATTAGTTATAAACTCAGAAGGGATATCGGAGTTGCCGATAGCCGCTGTTTTCAGCCCTTTTTTATGCAAAGCATCTGCTAAAGCCCCCGGCTTTGCCCCACCTTCAGCACTCTTATTTGCCAGGAGAATAGCAGGTATATCCAAAACGATGAGGTTACCCTTCTCAGGAACGACCCCTGTGCGGGCAGTAAATAACACCATGGGGTCCTCCCCCTTGATGGTTTCCCGAGGGCCAAAAACAAGGGGTTCAGCAGTAGGGCTCAATGCCACCTGTCCAGCGCTGATGGTTGCCGCAATGTTTTGCCTATTACGCCCTCCTGCTGTATTGGTGTTGAGCAAAGCAATGCTCCCTTTGCCAAAAAAACCATGGATGTTTGATAATTCGGTTCGATTTATATCATCAATCGTTAGATAATCGCAGATAACAACAATAACCTGACGGTGTTCTTGATCACTGTCAGCCTCAGCCTGAACTTCTGCAGGCACTAGCGAACAAAACAAAAAAATAACCAGCAGCAACACCGCAGTTTTTATTTTTCCTTTACTCAGGCTGTAAAAGCTGTGCATAGATTTTCATAGTCCTTTCCAGCATTTTTTCATATGTAAATTTTTGTTCTACCATTTTCCTGCCTTGACGCGCCAGGGCCACAGCGAATGTCCTGTTTTTCAACAGTGTAACTAATGCATCAGCTAAAGCCCTAGGATCTTTTGGTGGTACCAGCAGGCCGTTTTTACAGGGAATAATAATCTCGGTCAGACCACCCACATCACTGGCAACCACAGGACATCCTGCAGCCAAAGCTTCTAAACAAAAAATGGAAAGGCCCTCCTGTACTGATGGGATTACCGCAATATCGAAGAGGGGCAGGATGTTAGGAACATCATCCCTGAAACCCAGAAAGAATACTCTTTTATCAATCCCTAATCCAGCAGCATACTGCTGTAAAAAGTTCCTCTGCGGTCCATCCCCCACTATTACAAAATAAACCCAAGGGTACTCTTTGTCAATAATTGCTGCTGCATCAAGTAAATATTTAATACCTTTTGCTGGCTCTAAACGGGCCACTGTGCCGATAACAGGGCCATTAAAAGATATTTTCCGGTCTAAACAACTCTGTTTAGAAAATAGATTAACATCAACACCATTATAGATTACTGTTACCATTTCCGGAGGAAAAAGCCGGTATTTTATAACTTCTTTTTTGATGGCCTCAGATACGGTGATCAAGGTATGAACCGTCCTTCTCATCAATATCCCATGCATGGTCTGAAAAACTTTGGAAAAAGGCATCATCCCGTAATTGATCATATTATGCATGGTCGCCACCACTTTCCCGCATCCCGCAATCAGGGCCGCAGCCTGTCCTACTATACCAGCTCTGATCCCATGGGTGTGAACCAGATCGATCTTCTCCTGGCTGATAAACTGTGCAAGGGAACAAGCAAGCCGCCAATTTTCTAAGGGATGTAGACTTTCATCAAGGGGCAGCAGGTATCTCTTCTGAGCAGCAGCTCTGAGCAGATATGAATCACAAGATGGGGGAGCAGCAAGATAGAGATGGTATTCCTTTCCCATCCCCTGAAAAAGTGTTTCTAGATGTTTGAGCATACCTCCCTGGGCAGGTCGAACAACATGAAGTATCTTCTCTGTCAGGAATAATACCTCCAGAAAAATAAAAATGGGGAGTTTCTCCCCACCCAAGAAGATGGTCAGAGTGGCGGGACTTGAACCCGCGGCCTCTAGCACCCCAAGCTAGCGCTCTACCAAACTGAGCTACACCCTGACGTCGAGTACTTTATTAATGTAGCTTCTTTATTGTAGCCTCTATCTTACTCAATGTCAAGCCAGCACCGGTAAAATCCCAGTAGAGCATAACAGAATAACCAACATCCTATGTGAATTTTATTTAATGAACTCTTCATGTAGGGCATTAACTGCTTTCAAAGCATCTTCCTCAGCGATTATACAGGATACCTTGATCTCAGATGTGCTGATCATTTCTATGTTTATTCCCTCTTTGGCTAGGGCTTTAAACATATTGGCTGCAACACCGGGATTGGTAATCATTCCAGCGCCGACAATAGATATTTTGGCAACCCGGTCATTATAAACAAAACCCGATGCTCCGATCTCCTCAACGGTTTTCTCCACAACCGGTATCGCCTTCTCCAGATCACCCCGGGCTGTAGTAAAAACGATGTCATTGCGTCCATCCCGTACCCATCCCTGGATAATCATGTCCACATTGATCTGTTCCTCTGCAAGGGCACTAAATATTTTTTTGGCAATTCCCGGCCGGTCAGGAACATCGAATATACCAATCTTCGCCACATTTAAATCATGTGCAACCCCACTAACAGGTCGACAGTTTTCCAATGATTCAACCTCCCCAACAAGTGTTCCTGTATTATTATTAAAGCTTGACCTGATAATCAGTGGAACTGAGTAGTTTTTAGCAAATTCCACTGCTCGCGGCTGCAGTACAAGAGCGCCCAAGCTAGCCAGTTCCAACATCTCATCATAAGAAATAAAATCCAGCTTTTTTGCCCTGGGCTCGATCCGGGGGTCAGCAGTATAAACACCATCAACATCAGTGTATATCTCGCAGATATCAGCTTTCAAGGCTGCTGCCAAGGCGACAGCGGTGGTATCAGACCCCCCCCGCCCCAGAGTGGTAATATCATTATTCTGGCTCATGCCTTGAAATCCAGCGACAATCACAATCTTATCCTGCTCCAGCTCACGAGATATGCGCTCTGGTTCAATATTGAGAATACGCGCTTTTGTATAAGCCTTATCTGTTTGGATACCGGCTTGATAACCGGTCATGGAAACAGCAGGATAACCAAGTTCAGCAATAGCCATGGCCATCAGAGCTATTGATACCTGTTCTCCTGTGGAAAGCAGCATATCGATCTCTCGCTCCGGAGGATGTAATGTAATTTCCCGCACCTTTTCCAACAATTCATCTGTTGTATCCCCCATAGCAGATAAAACAACAACAAGCTGGTCGCCCTCTTCCTTGGCCTTGACAATTCGCCGGGCAACATTTTTTATCATTGAAATGTTAGCGATGGAACTGCCTCCAAATTTTTGTACTCTGATTCCCAAGTTTAAACCTCCCCAACTTGTGTGATCAATGTTCCTCTAATACTATACTGGCCCCTTCTATTGAGGGTTCCAGCTCGAGCACTTGTGCTTTAATTCCTTGAGATTGAAAACAACCAGCCAAAACTCCCCCGATATCAGATCTTGGTGGAGTAAAAGCAATCACAGTAGGCCCGGCTCCGCTTAAAAAAACCCCGTAAGCCCCTGCCTCACGAGCGAGCTCCATAATATCAACCAAGCCAGGCACAAGGGGACAACGGTAGGGCTGATGGAGACGATCATGTAATGCAGCGCCCAGCAGTTCCCAATCTCCATCCCTTAAAGCTGTGATCAGCAGGGCCAGGTGTCCCATGTTATAAACTGCATCACTCAAAGGCACCTTTTCGGGCAGTACACTGCGGGCTCGCTTGGTGGAAAGCTGGAAATCGGGAATTACCGCAGTTACTTTCAGACCCTTTTGCGGGACAAAGCGGGAATAAATTAAGGAATTATCATTCTGTGCTACAATAACCACCCCGCCGAAAAGTGCAGCAGCTACATTATCAGGATGTCCCTCTATTTCCACAGCCATTTGCAGCAGTTCATCAGGAGAAAAGGGTTGTCCCACCAATGCATTGGCTGCCACCAAACCACCGACAATTGCCCCTGCACTGCTCCCTAAACCCCTTTGAAAGGGAATCTTGTTATCCAGGGAAAGCTTAAAGCCTGTTATCTGATAATCTGTTTTTTCTAGCAGATAAAGAATTGTCCTGGCAATAAGGTTGCTGCTGTCCCGAGGGATAAGGTTCTCTCCCTCCCCCTTTATATCGATAAACCAACCTGTCTGGTCACACTCTTCTAAGGTCACTGTATTATAGAGGTTCAAAGCCATTCCTAAAACATCAAACCCTGGACCCATATTGGCTGTTGTGGCAGGAATTTTAACTGTAATCTTAGCCATTAAGATCACCAATCCTTATAAAACATTCAGTTCTTTTAAAACTTCCAATACAGCAGATTCCTGCGCTGCAACAACCGTAGGTTGCAGTTTACAGGTTTTCAGTGTTGTATCTGGATCCTTTAAGCCATGTCCGGTCATGATGCTGACCACCCTAGCGGCCGGAGGGAAAAACTTATTTTCTGCTAATTTTATCACTCCGGCTATAGCAGCAGCTGAAGCCGGTTCCACAAAAAGCCCCTCACTGCGGGCTACCTTTTGGTAAGCTGACAGGATCTCTTCATCTGTTACCACATCAATATGCCCTTCTGATTCCTCCAGAGCATTAACAGCTTTTTCCCAGCTGGCTGGGTTACCGATCCTGATAGCTGTGGCTACGGTCTGGGGTTCAGGCACAACCTCGCCCCGCACAATAGGAGCAGCCCCAGCAGCCTGGAAGCCCAGCATCTTTGGTGTATGCTCGATGCGGCCGGCAGCCTTATACTCCTTAAACCCCTTCCAGTATGCGGTAATATTGCCAGCGTTGCCAACAGGAAGAGCCAAATAGTCAGGTGCACTTCCCAACTGATCACAGATCTCAAAGGCAGCTGTTTTCTGTCCCTCAATCCGGTGAGGGTTAAGGGAATTGACCAAAGCGATCGGATATTCCTGGGATATCTTGCGTACAAGCCTGAGAGCAGCATCAAAATTCCCCTTAATGGCAACAACCTCTGCACCATAGATCAAGGCCTGGGCAAGCTTACCCAAAGCAATATAACCATCTGGTACGAGAACAACACATCTAATTCCTGCTCTGGCAGCATAGGCTGCAGCAGAAGCTGATGTATTTCCTGTGGAAGCGCAGATAACTGCTCTGCTACCATTTTCAACAGCTTTGCTGACAGCAACGGTCATACCCCGGTCCTTAAAAGAACCGGTGGGATTCTGCCCCTCGAACTTCAAGTAGAGCTCTATATTAAGCTCTTCTGAAAGGGAGTGTGCAGGCAGCAAAATAGTCTGCCCCTCATAAAGGGTGATCACCGGTGTTTTATCAGACACTGGTAAAAATGAACGATAGGCAGATATCAGTCCTCGCCACTTCATGATTTAGCTCCTTCCTCAACGCGAATCACATTTTCAATTGAACCTACAATAGATAGTCCTCCGAGCACAGCTAAGGCATCCCTAATATCCTGTTCCAGAACTTCATGGGTGATTAGAACGATCTCTGCCATTCTCTCATCATCGACTACCAGAGTCCTCTTTTGAATAACTGAGGCGATTCCCACCTGGTGATTGCCCATTACTCCGGCTATACTGGCTAAAACTCCGGGCTTGTCCTTAACAATCAGGCGCAAATAATACTTGGTCTGAATCTGACCTATAGGCAGTATCTTTTTTTCCAAATAACAGGTACATGGGAACCTGCCTGTACTGTTGGTTTCCAGATTGCGGACAATCTCCATCACATCCCCCACAACAGCACTGGCTGTGGGCATCTGGCCTGCGCCCTGGCCATAGAACATGGTTTCACCCACCGCATTTCCATAAATATAAACAGCATTAAAAACACCCTTAACAGCAGATAAGGGGTGTTCTGTCGGTAGGAAAGCCGGGTGAACCCGCACCTCAATCTCCCCATTAAAATCTTTGGCAATAGCCAGCAATTTGATCACATACCCCAATTCCCGGGCATAATTGATATCCTCAGGAGCGATCCTGGTAATCCCCTCCACAAAAACATCATCAGCCGTCACCCGGGTATTGAAGGCGATAGAAGCCAGAATGGCAATTTTTCTGGCAGCATCATATCCTTCAATATCAGAGCTGGGATCAGCCTCAGCATATCCCGCCCTTTGGGCCTCCTGTAATACCTGCTCAAACTCAACATGCTCATCATGCATCCGGGTGAGTATATAATTGGTTGTACCGTTAACAATACCAATAACTTCCTGTATTTTATTGGCTGTCAAATTCTCTTTCAAGGCATGGAGCACAGGTATGCCGCCACCTACACTGGCCTCAAAATAAAGATCAGCTTTTCCCTCTGTTGCAGCCTCAAACAGTTCTTTCCCGTGAGCAGCTATTACATCTTTATTAGCTGTAACCACATGTTTACCCTTAAGCAGAGCCTCTCTGATATAGCTTCGACTGGGTTCTATACCTCCCAGCAGCTCAATAACAATCTGAATTGCTGGGTCATTCAAGATCTCATCAAAGTTCTCTGCCAGCATCTCAGATGGTAACCCCAATGCAGCAAGCTTCTCCGGCTCCCGCTCCAAGATTTTTTTGATTTCGATCCTTCTCCCCAAACGCTGTTCAATCTGAGGATTATTTTCCCGGAGAAGTTTTACAACACCTGAACCTATTGTACCAAGGCCCAGCAGTCCGATACCGATAGAAGCACCGTTCATAAAAATCCTCCTATTATTTTAGCTTACTTTAATATAATAACGGAAACTTTCGCTTCTGCAAATATTAACTTCTGTTCCACCTAAAATTTGGTCGATGCCAGGCCAAGGTTATTTTAAAAAAATAAAAACGGTCAGCTGACCGTTTAATGAATTAGATAATGATACAGATTAAACCGCCACTCCCTTCGTTAACAATCCGTTGCACTGTTTCCTGCAGTTTTTCCTGAGCATTGTCAGGCATCCGATGGAGTTTGTTCTGAATGCCCTCCCTAACTAAATCATGCAGTGATTTACCAAATATATCCTTATTCCAGATTTTGATAGGATCATCCTCAAACTCCTCCAGCATATAGCGAACCAATTCCTCACACTGCTTTTCTGTGCCGATGATCGGGGTGATCTCTGTGGTAATATCAGCTCTGATAATATGCAGTGAAGGGGCACTGGCTTTTAGTTTAATACCAAAGCGATTCCCCTGGCGGATCAATTCCGGTTCCTCCAAAATCATCTCATCCAGACTTGGTGCCACTACACCATACCCCAACTCCTGTACCTCTTCCAGTGCTGGAGCAATTTTTTTCCATGATGACTGTGCTTTGCTGAGATCCCGCAGCAGGCGCAAAATATCATGCTCACCTGTTACAGTAAGACCGCTCACTTCCTCCAGTACCTTGTAGTAAAGTTCATTATGTGACTGTACCTCAATCTCAGCAATCCCGGTCCCCAGGTTCATTTCTTTCAAAACTGAGGAAGCCACAAACTGACTTTCCCGGATCATCTCCACAGCTTGATCAATATCCCGCAGCCTGTTGACAACAGCTACAGCATCTTTGATCAGCTGCTCAAATTCTGAACGCAGCCAGTGGGTGTCATCCAATTCCTCCACCCAAAGGGGCAATTTGACATTGACCTCCTGGACCGGGAACTCATAGAGAGTCTCCTGAAGGATATTTAAGAGGTCATCAGAAGACATCTCGGCACAGTTAATGGCCAGAACCGGAATATCATATTTTTCTTCCAAACTCCGAACAAGCTCGATGCTCTCATAAGACTCAGGATAGAGAGTATTAAGAACCACGATAAATGGCTTGCCCAGTTCTTTTAACTCCTCAATTACCCGTTCCTCTGCATCTAAATAATTTTCCCGGGGTATTTCAGTTATAGAACCATCTGTGGTTAGTACTATACCGATTGTGGAATGATCCGCTATAACTTTACGGGTTCCTAGTTCTGCTGCTTCCTGAAAGGGGACCGCCTCTTCAAACCACGGTGTCATCACCATGCGCGGCCCGCCTTCTTCCTCTTCATAACCCAGAGCGCCTTCTACAGTACAACCAACACAATCTACCATTCTCACTTTCATCTTGAGCCCATCACGGATAGTGATCTCCACTGCTTCCTGAGGTATGAACTTGGGTTCTACGGTCATAATCATCCGGCCGGCCCCACTTTGGGGCAATTCATCCACTGCCCTTTCTTTTTCATTGGGATCCTCGATATTAGGCAGAACCAGCAGCTCCATCAAACGTTTGATAAACGTTGATTTTCCTGTCCGCACAGGCCCGACAACACCCACGTAAATATCTCCACCTGTTCGCTCAGCAATATCCCGAAAGATATCGAGATTTTCCATGGGCAACCCCCTCCCTAATTCTTTCTTATGCAAGACAATCCTTATTCATTCCAGAAGTTGAAAAGAAGTATATTTCCGCACTCTCCCATTTAATTATTTATATGCCAACTAATTATTGGTATAACCAGATGATATTAAAAAAGCGGCTCGTAATAAGAGCCGCTGCATAAATATATTTTTCATATGACATTTCAGCTATCACCAAAAACGAATACGGTTTTCCGTGCCTGCCTGCAGGCGCCTGATATTGGGCAGATGTCTGATAACAATAATAATAGGAGCGGGAACAGCAAAAATATAATATTCCCATGGTATATGCAGAATAAGGGCAATAAATGGGACAGCAACTGAAGCTAAAATTGATCCCAGTGAGACATAACCTGTAAACAGCACTACAACTATCCAAATCACAAATGCTATCAGTACAACCCCTGGCATTAAGGCGATTAAAACCCCTGCACCTGTAGCTACACCCCTGCCTCCCTGAAAGCGGAGAAAAACTGACCAGCTATGGCCGGCCATAACCGCCAGTCCTGCCCCTACACCATAGAAAGGCCCAAACAGGTTATTAGCTATTAAAACAGGTAATAATCCTTTGGCAACATCGCACAACAGCACCAACAAGCCTACTTCGGGTCCCAGGATGCGAAAAGCGTTAGTAGCCCCGATGTTTCCACTTCCATGGCGGCGTAGGTCAACCTTATGCTTCCTGCCGATCAGATATCCACAAGGAATAGATCCTATTAGATAGCTGATCAATAACACCAAAACAAATTTCATAGTTTCCCTCCCTATTATTGGTCTCTGCGCCGTCTTGCCTTAAATTTAAGTCTCACAGGTGTGCCTTCAAATCCATACGCCTCTCTGAGCTGGTTTTCCAAATATCGTTTATAAGAAAAATGAACCAGTTTGGTGTTATTCACAAAGAAAACGAACACCGGTGGCTTTGCTGCAACCTGGGTTACATAGAAAACTTTAAGACCTCCCTTAGTTGATGGTGGCGGGTTTAAAAAGAGAGCTTCACTTAACCATGAATTTAAATTCCCTGTGCTGATCATTTTATTCTGCTCAGCATGAACAGCATCTACCAGAGGCAAAATTTTCTTTAACCCTTCACCGGTCAGCGCAGAAATATAAAGAATAGGAGCGTAGGAAAGAAAGGGCAACTGTTCCCTCACTAAATTTTCAAAGAAGTGTCGCCTGTTACTAATATCAGCAACTAAATCCCATTTATTTAATATTATTATAACTCCTTTTCCACTCTCTTCAATATATCCTGCGATTTTCTTATCTTGTTCTACAATTCCCTCAGCAGCATTTAATACCAAAAGGACAACATCAGCCCGGTCGATAGCCTTAAGAGCTCTGCGCACACCATAATACTCTACCCCCCGTTCCACACGGCTGCGCCTTCTGATACCAGCTGTATCCACAAGTGTATAGCTGCGGTCTTCAACACTGAATTTTGTATCAATGGCATCCCTGGTCGTTCCCGGAACATCGCTAACAATCACCCGCTTTTCCTTAAGCAGTGCATTGACCAATGATGATTTTCCTACATTTGGCCTCCCTACAACCGCAACCCTGATCCCTGTTTCCTCTTCTTGGGTCTCCATCTCAGGAAGCAAAGATATGATTTGATCCAGTAGTTCGTCAATATTCAAACCGTGAAGGCTGGAAATGGGAAGGGGTTCACCAAGGCCCAATTGATATAAATCGTAAACATCCTGATTCTTAAAATTGTCCACCTTATTGGCAGCTAAAATAACCTTCTTTTTGCTTTTTAACAACAGTTGTGCTACCTGTTTGTCTTCTACAGTTACACCAACTTTAGCATCCACAACAAATACAACAACATCAGCATCCTCTATGGCAAAAGCTACCTGTTCTGCCACATGTTCATGGAATTGTTCATCTTCCAGAAAAAGCCCTCCTGTATCAACAAGGGTAAAGGACCTCCCATCCCACTCCACATCTCTGTATAGGCGATCACGAGTAACACCAGGCCGGTCTGCCACAATCGCTGTTCTCCCACCGGAAAGGCGATTAAATAAAGTGGACTTACCCACATTAGGCCTTCCCACTAGAGCTACAACAGGCTTTTTCAAAGCTGATCCCCCCTAACCTACAAATAGTTTCCACCAGAGCAGTGCTGTTAGGATCCACCAGATGGAGGCAGCAGCCAGACCTTGCTTCAAGCTCTTCAACAGAGAGCCCATCTAAGAAAATGGGGGTGTCTTGGCGCAGCATAATACGGGGTATCAATACTTCCCCACCCCTTATCCCTTTCAGGCGGCGCAAGAGATCCCGCCCTGTTAACAGCCCGGTTACAGTGATCCGGTGCCCGAAAAAGGTATTGGGAATACTGAGCATTTTTAATTTGAGATTTTTTATGAAATTTAGACGATGAACAACTGGAGAAAGCACTTGAGCACCAGCATAAGATGTTGCTAAAAATAAGTACCGCTTGCACCTTAACCTTTCGGGAAGCCTGGCTCTTATCCGGCGGAAATCTTCATAAAAAAGCCTCGCCAATCCGATGCCGTTCTCCAATTGGGGAAAACCATCATATTCATCAAAAAAGGGGAAAGGTAGTCCTGCCTTTAGGTAAAATTCATCAGCCAAATAAACAAAAGAAACCCCATTTACTTTGCGATAATATTTTTGCCAGCCGGATACTCGAGCAATCAGATTCCTGCATTCCAGCCGGGTAATAGAACGCAGTTTGGGAAGATGCTGCCGGTATTTAGTCAGTCCCACTGGCACAACTCCTACTGAAGCCACCTGGGGCCAAAAAGTGGCCAACTGGGAAATGGTTTGTTCTAAAACATCCCGGTCATTCCAATCAGGGCAGAGCACCACCTGAATATGCATGGTTATTCCTCTAGATGCAAATAAAGAAATCAGATCAAGTACAGCTGCAGCCTTTTTCAACCCCAGCATCCTTCCCCGCAAGAGAGGGGATGTTGTATGTACTGAAATATAAAGGGGGCTCAGTTTCATATTTACAATTCTTGCGATATCAGATTCTCTGAGATTGGTTAATGTTATAAAATTGCCGTGCAAAAAAGAAAGCCTGTAGTCATCATCCTTTTCGTAGAGGGTAGAGCGCAGGCCGGTTGGCAGCTGGTCCACAAAACAAAAAACACACTTATTCCGGCAGTATCTGATACCGTCAAAACAGTCATTTTGAAAAACTATCCCTAGATCTGTATCACAGCCTTTGATGATTTTATGGGATATAACCCTACCACCCTTTTCACAAACCTTTAAGGTTACCTGTTCATCAGCGGTCAGATAACGGTAGGCGATCAGGTCTTTAGGTCTGATCCCATTGACAGATAGCAGTAGATCACCTCTCCGCAGGCCAAGCTCTGCAGCAGGTGAGCCAGGAATAACCCCATCGATCAAAATACCATTTTGCTTACACAGCTTCATTTTCTTGCTCCATCTTTTTTGATCAATTATCATTGAGTGGAGTTGTTTAGTCAAGAATTCCTTCCCGTAAAGCAATTCTGGTGCTGTAAACTATTTTGCGACAATCTTTAATCAGGGTCGCCATCGCTCTTTTTTCCAACATTAATAAAAGCTTTGACCAGCTGAAAAACCTTCTTGCTGCATAGATGCCTTTCAACAAGAAGGGTGTTTTGAGCGGTGCATGCACAATACCCAAATTTATGCGGGGTATTTCCAGTATTGTACGAATTTCCCGCAAAATCCTGGCCATGATCTCCGGCTCCCTGCCTGTTCCGGCAAGATAAAGATCATAGCCCTCTGCTTTGCCCAAATATTTGAATGTTCCTAATTTTCCTGTGAACCCTGAGCTTACTGCCCAGTCCAGCAACTGCTGCTCATTTATATCTGGTGCTAAATGAAGCCCGGCCAACAGCAAAGGTAAGGGATCATTTTCCGGACAGATATACAATAGTATGTGTCTCTCTTGATAAGGTAAACTAGTGCGTTTTGGGGCAGGCTTTTGCCTTATCCTATTTTCTGCACCCTCTGCGAGCTGAACAAAGTAGGGATAAGCTATTTGTGTTCCGAGTATAACAAGGGGGCGACCCAAGGCCACTTGATTTAATCCCCTAGAAAGGAACCCCCCGATCACCATCAAAGGATTAACCGGAAAGGTAGTATCGATGGCTTCGATTTCTTCTCTACAGGGGAACAGCTCACTGACATTATGCAGAAAAACAGTAATCTCAGGGCCAGCCATCCGCTTTCCCAGTACCAATACCTCATTACCTTTTATATCACGTCCAATAAACCGCAGGCGGCCGTGTATCACTGCCTCCTTTTGATCAAAATGTGGGACTTCCAAGAGTTCTGCTTTACTGGCAACCCTGTCTTTAGGGAGAAGGCCCAGATAAATACCTGCTGTGATTACCGAGGAGTGTGAACCACCGTAACAATGATATATTATTTTAGCCATCCAGCTAACCCCTAATGCCCAACAACAATCATGACCCCATTATCCAAATCGTGGACCATAGCATCCATTATTCTGCTTAGATAAAAAGCTATTTTTTCCTGTTCTTCCCGGCTGGAAGCAATAAAGATTGGTGCTCCTCCCCCTGCTACAAGCCCAGGTTTCAGAGTAATCACAGCAAGGATAGTTTTTTTGGTTTCTATATCCAACAGATCTACCTCACCTTAATAAATATCTTGATGTTACAGCACCCCGATTAATCTGCGGCAATACGCCCTGCCTTAGAATCAAGAGGTTTTCTTGATGCACTCTCTAAGACAGGTGTTCTCTCAATAACTTTACGCAGAGATTCAAAATCCTTTTCCAGCGGTAAGATAAACAAGCCGATCTCCCCTGTGTCGATATTTTTTCTAGCCAGGGGAGTGAATTCAGGTTCACCGACCTCCCTTTTTGTTCCCAGCAATGCTGCCGCAGTATGCACAATTGCCTGGCGCTGCCCAAAATTATGGAGTATAGCCCGGCCGTTGTCATCCTTTGGTTTGATCAGAACACCCATACCCTCTGCCAGTATCTTTTCCCGGTCAGGGGGATAACCAACATTCATCAGATAAATATCACTGATTTTCAAAAAGGGGCCTTCAAAATAGAGCGGTTCTAAAACCACTTCAGCTATATCACCAACTACCATACCGGTTTTTAGGTAACAGACTATGATCAAAATAAGAACAAAAACAGCTATCGCATAAAGCCAACCCAACCAAAGAATACAACCACTCACAAGCAGTGCGGTAAAAATAGTTAAATAATTTCTGGCTTCAAATGTTCTGGCAATTCCTTCTACATAATCAATACCCCTTGGCACAATTTCATTTTCCTCCAATTTGGTTAGGGTCTCTCTTTCCATATTTCTCACATTTCTAAACTGCTCTGCCGCTACAGCCAGAAATGTTACCGCTGTATACTCTTTGAGCATCAAAGCCGGGACAAAGACCGCACCGATTACTGAAGCGATAGCCCCCAAGGCCATATGGGTTATCACATCATGGGGATAGGTTGGGTATTGTCTGTAATCTAGGCGCAGCATAATGATCCTGGCTAGCACCCCGGCAATCAGGCCGCCTATAATACTTGTATGGTAAACCATTTTTTTCTATCCTTTTCTTTTGAGTAATCTGCCATACAAGTTACGCAGTTGATCAAGTGCACCTTCCAGGCTTCCCGTGTTCACATAAAGGTAAGCAAAAGCAGCAGCGGTCACCAGCAAAACAAGCCAAAATATTGTCCAGCCGCTGCCGCGGTTTTCAGCATCAGGCAGCTCTGTTGATGGCGGTGTACCCGGTGACCCCAAAACCTTGGGCAGTGCTTCCGCAAACATAGCGACCCCCCGTTCTGCAGCTTCACGGGAATTGGTATGAGCGCCCACCTCCACCAACAAAGTTCTTGGGGCCAGATCCTGATTAAAGTCACTTTTAGCGATCAGAATACCCTGGACTAGACCTGGATGAGTTTTATCAACTGCAGCCTTCACCTGTTTAGCGAATTCTAGGTTGCTCTGATAACGGGGGTTTGTGCGGCCAACTACAAATTTAACCTTTGTTATTTCCTGGCCCTTTATATTTGCTGCATAGACCTGGGGTGGCACAGCATCCCTGTGTATATCAAAGAGAGCTGACAGGTTTTTCTGCAACAATTGGGCGGCTGTACGCCGGGAACGATAATAAGCATTGACATCATGGGGATCATGAGACCTGGTACTGTGGTGTACCTGATAGCCCATTTCCTTTAGTTTTTCAGCAAAAACCTTACCCACTTTTAAAATTCCGCCATTGCCGTAAATACTTTCAGTTCCATCTGAAGGGACATAGGATTCATCACTATGGGTGTGGTAAATACCGATATTTTTTTCTTCCCCCTGGGCTAATAAACGGGACAAAAAGGATTTTTCAGAAGAAGGGCTTAAATTCCCCATCTCTTCTTTTCCTATCAGACGGGAATAGGCATAGTCGCCTTTCACCTCAATGATTCGGTAGCGCATATTATCTGCAGTGATCAATTCATCACCCTTGGTGAGCATATGAGCAGTTTGGTGAAGTATATTCTGTTTTTCATCCACGATGGTATAATAACCTTTATCAGTGCGCTCATGGGGTGTTTTCACCTCAGAAGGAGATGCCAGAGCATCAGCAGTAAAGGCTGTGAGCATTAGGATATATGCTATTATTAGTGACAAAAAACAAACTTTTCTATCTTTACTCATTTTGATCACCTTCTTTTTGCTGCTTAGGAGATAGGGGACGCAGACGCTTTAACAGGGCTGGAGCTTTGCCTCGCTCAGTGGGTCCACCTTGCAAGCGCTCCCTGGTTTCACCAATGAACTCAGCCAGAACAACTGCCAGAATACCGGCAACAATTATGGCATCAAATGCCCCTCCCCCTCCGATCAAGGCTGATCCGGGAATACCCAGCAGGATAATACGCAGGTAGCTGACAATATCAAAGAGCAGAATACCCATAGTGGCTGCAATAAAAGCACTGCGCCGGGACCTGCCGATCAAGTAAGCGATTACACCGCCAACCAAAGGATAGAGATAAAGAGGGTCGATGGCCATTGCCTCAGGCTCAGCTTCCAGGAACAAACCTGCCAGATAGATTGCTGTAGCTGTTGCAATGATCCCTGCGGCAGCACGCAGCCTCTCAATATTGCTTGTCTTTGTAAGCAGATATCCGGATAAAAACAGAGGAACGAGCCCCCCGCCTACATTAAGGGATGCTTCAATGGAGGGGCCTCCAGGCAGGGGAATATTGATAAATCCTCCAATTATTATAGCGGCGATGGCAGCCAAAGCGGCTTTATCAGAGAGCCGCAATCTATCCAGCACCCGCTGAGCTACACCGAAATAGATAAGTAGAGAAACAATTAATAATAGAATCGTACCAATCGGTACACGGGGCATATTATTAACAGCTCCTTTCCATCACCTCTTCTGTTATAAAATCTCTCATCACAGGTAAAAAGATACCTGTTAAGATTAGCCATCAGAAAATAAAAAAACCCGACTGCAATCAGCCGGGCGGAATTAATGTATTGATATTGAAAAAGTCCTTTTAAGATATGGGCGGCACCGGATCTTTAGCATACTTGCCACAGCCGTAACGTTTCGCCTGTACACAGTTGCTGGCTACATTACACCCCGGGTTATATTTTTTGGTTATTTTCACAAAATTAAACCTGCCAAAGATCTGCTTTAAATCACCACACCCACAATCAGGGCAGGTCAACTGATCCTTGTCTTTGATGGCTACCAGTTTTGTGAATTCTTTACCGCACTTATTGCAGGTAAAACTATAAACCGGCATTTGTTTCGCCTCCCCAAAAGTGTTACTTTTGTTCGGCTCTGGTCAATAAATCACCAAAAACCTCACCAATATTGACCCCTACACCGGAATTACTTTTTTCATCATTTTCAATTATTTCTGGTTCATTTGCCTCGCTAGCATTATTTTCTACAGCATCTTTAATGCTCAGGCTGATCCTTTGGTCTTCCTTTTTAATATCCAAAATCTTAACCTTAATCTCATCACCGGCAGTTACAACATCCTCCGGTTTGGCAACATGATAGTTTGCCATTCGGGATATATGAACAAGGCCCTCTACACCAGGTTCCAGCTCCACGAAAGCACCGAAAGATACTGTACGCATTACTTTACCGGTAACAATCTCTCCCACCTGAAAGCGTTCATCAACAGTATCCCAGGGATTGCCTTTTACCTGTTTGAGGCTCAGAGAAATGCGCTTATTTTCTTTATCTACTGAAAGCACATAAACCTCAATTTCATCCCCTTCCTGAACCACATCAGATGGGTGTTTAACCCGGCCCCAGGACAGCTCAGAGATATGCAACAGTCCATCAACACCACCTAGGTCCACAAAAGCACCAAAATTGGTCAGGTGTCTTACTGTGCCCTTCCTTATCTGTCCGGCCTCTATAGTTTCCCAAAGCCTTTTCTGGGCCTCGATAAATTCATCCTGAAGAATTGCCTTCTGGGAAAGCACGACCTTGGCTTTACTGCGGTCAAACTCAATTACCCGCAGCCGGAGAGTGGTTCCCAGGTATTTTTCCAATTCTCCTGCATATCCCCGCTCGATCAGTGAAGCGGGAACAAAACCCCGGATCCCGCATACATCAACCAGCAGTCCACCCTTTACTACCCGGACAACTTCCCCTGCAAGTTCAGTCTTATCCTTCATGGCCTGCTCTAGATAATCCAGCGCTTTGATCCGGTCTGCTCGTTTCTTGGAGAGAATTAAATGCCCCTCATCATTGTCGACGCGCAGAACATAGACATCAAATTCATCCCCAACTTTGATTTTCTCTGAAATATTATCAGCATCTTTCAGGGATAATTCACGGCGCGGAATAACTCCCTCCGATTTGCCTCCAATATCAAGCAGAACTTCATCATCACGAACCTGAACAACAACTCCGCTGATCAGATCACCCTGCTTGATTTGGCGGATAGTTTCCAACTCCAGATTCATCATTTCCTCCTGAGCAGGTTCTGCTGTACCCTGGCTGGCTGCAGGAGCTTCATCAACCACTTCTTCCGGCTTTTCCTCCGTAGTGGTTGTAATGGGCTCATCAACCTGGGCCTCATTAATTTTTTCCATTTCATCAAACATCGTCATTCTTTCAATAACCTCCTCAATTATCCAATCTGGGGTTGATGCCCCAGCAGTTACCCCCACAACAACTGCTCCCTGCAGCATTTCAGGAGTCAACTCTTTTTTGTCTTCGATATGATAAGTTTTCGTATAATTTTGACAAATCTCCACAAGCTGTTTTGTGTTTGCACTGTTCTTACCGCCGATAACCACCATTACATCAGCATCTTTAGCGATTTCCGCTGCTTCTTCCTGCCGAGCCTGACTGGCATGACAGACTGTATCAAAGATACGCATTTCCTGTGATTTTCCTAACATCTCTCTGGCAACAGCGAAATAATGTACCCTGTTTTGGGTAGTTTGGGCAAGAACACCAACCTTTTTCTTATTCAGCTCGATCTTGTCCAAGTCATCAATCTCTTGAATAACAACTGCGCCACCCCTTGCCCAACCTAAAATGCCCTTCACCTCAGGGTGATCTTCCTGTCCCACAATCACAACCTGATAGCCTTCACAAACCAAATCCGCTGCCTGTTTCTGAATCCGTTTAACAAATGGGCATGTGGCATCAATAACTGTAATCTTATTATCAGCGGCCTGTTCAAAAACATCTGGTGCAGCACCATGGGACCTGATTAAAACCGTTTCTCCTGGAACTGATTGTAATTCATCTATTACCTTGATTCCCCGTTCCTCCAGTGAATTAACCACATGGGGGTTGTGGATCAAGGGCCCCAGTGAATATATTTGTTCCTTATCCTCCAATGCCTTTTCTGCAAGTTCCAGTGCCCTGCGAACACCGAAACAAAAACCTGCTGTCTTGGCACAGCGTATTTGCCTCTTAATAATTTTACCCCTTTCACATACCTTTTTCGTCAGATAATATTAAGATTCCTGCTAGTTTATCGAAAAATCAATTAAAGCACGGACCTTCGCCCTCATTTTATCGGCATCATCCTTCAAATCCCTCTGTTTTTCCTTTTCAATAATAAAGGATCTGCCTATATTAACAAAAAAATGCGGAAAAAACCTGTTTCCAAAAGGTCGTCTTTTTTTCTGTAGAGCTATTGGGATAATAGGTACAGAAGCCTTCCGTGCTATAAAAGCAGCCCCTGGCAAAAAAGGAAGCAGGTCACCTTTTTTGTTGCGAGTTCCTTCCGGGAAAATGCATACAACCTTTCCTTCACTAAGCAGTGCTAAGGCCCTCTTGAGAGAAGACCGGTCTATCTGCTTTCTCGAAACAGGGAAGGCCCCTAAACTTCTGATTAAAGCCCCAAATACCGGGTAATTAAAAAGCTCTGCTTTAGCCATAAAATAAACCTTCCTGCTTATGACACTGCCTATAACCACCGGATCCCAGTAGCTGATATGGTTGGCGATAACCAATAAAGGGCCCTCTTGCGGGATGTTCTCCACACCCTTCACTTTCCAATTGCAAAACACACTAAAGAAAAAACGGAACAGGCTGCGGCAAAATTTATAAAACACTGCGCAAACCTCCTCCGCATATCTCGATCATCTTTTCTATCACTTGCTCAATAGTCAAAGTGGTGCTGTCTATGACTACCGCATCAGCTGGTATTACTAAAGGGCCAATCTTTCGCTTACTGTCCATCTCATCCCGGTAGGTCATTTCCCGATAGAGTTCTTCCCTACTAATGGTTTTATTTGCCGCCTCTAATTCCTTTCTTCTCCGCTCCACTCGCACATCTATGGAGGCGGTTAAAAAGAATTTATATTCAGCATCAGGCAGAACAACTGAACCGATATCTCTGCCCTCCATAATCACTCCACCAATACGGGCAAGATTGCGCTGGCACTTGACAAGATGCTCACGCACTCCAGCTACCTCAGCAACTCTAGATACCGCCTCTGAAACATCCCTTGCGCGCAGATATGGTGACACATCCTCCCCATCACACCAAAGGGTCACAATGCCATCATGGAGATTGCGAACTAAAGAAAATTTCATTTTTTTCGCTAAGGAGGTCAGCTCCTGATCATCATCTAAATTAATTCCTTTTTTCAAAGCAAAATAGGTAACTGCCCGGTACATAGCACCGGTATCGATATACAGATAACCGATCCTTTGAGCCAACATCCTGGCAACCGTACTTTTGCCGGATCCAGCTGGTCCATCAATAGCAACATTCGGTTTGCGGGGCACTCCTCTTCACTCCCGCACTATTTTATCACAACTTTCACCATCTGACTAGTTTTCAGCTCTGATAGCTGCTCCCAAAGCCTTCATCACATCAAGAAAAGCAGGAAATGATATATCAATACAACCAGCATCTTCAACAATAGTTTCACCATCAGCTATTAGGCCTGCAACAGCCAGAGCCATAGCCATTCTATGGTCCCCCCAGGAATTAACCCGGGCAGCTCGCAGCTTACCACCTCTGATGATTAAACCATCTGCTTTTTCTTTGATCTCCACATTCATTTTGCACAGTTCTGATGCTACTGCCTTCAGGCGGTCCGTTTCCTTCACCCTCAATTCAGCTGCATCGCTGATCACAGTTTCTCCCTCTGCAGCGGCTGCTGCAACTGCCAGTACAGGTATTTCATCCAGCACCCTGGGCAAGAGCGGGTTCTTGATCTCAGTACCTTTTAGTTTCGAAGATCTGATCAGCAGATCAGCCACCGGTTCTCCATTCCAGGATCTTTGTTCAAGGACATCGATCTGGGCACCCATCATCTTCAAAACATCAAGGATTCCGGTTCTGGTAGGATTTATTCCTACATCTCTGATGAGAACCTCACTGCCGGGCACTAATACAGCTGCTGCCATAATAAAGGCAGCAGAGGAGATATCACCTGGTATCTGAAGCTGTTGTCCCTTGATTGGTCTTTTTCCCTGGAGACAGATTACATTATCCTTGATAGTCAAAGCAGCACCAAAATACTGCAGCATGCGCTCAGTGTGATCCCTGCTCGGTAGTCGTTGGATCACCGTGGTTTGCCCTTTGGCGTTCATTCCTGCCAGCAAAATAGCTGATTTAACCTGGGCGCTGGGTATGGGGAGTATGTACTCTATAGGATGAACAGTGTTTGTTCCTCTGATACAAATCGGAGGCAGTGTGTTATCACAGCGTGCGCTGATCTCTGCCCCCATTTTCACCAGCGGGTCAATAACCCTGCCCATAGGGCGTCTGCGCAGAGAAGGATCTCCAGTGATTACCGAAAAAAAGTCCTGTCCTGCCAATAGACCTAGGAGCAGGCGCATGGTGGTCCCCGAATTGCCGGCATCTAATAGATCATCAGGCTCGCAAAAACCATTAAGGCCCCTGCCGAAAATACAGATCTTCCCATCTTCCTGCTGGATTTCTACACCGAGTGCCTTCAGGCATTGCAGTGTTCTGTAACAATCAGCCCCTTTTGAAAAATTGTGTATCACTGTCTTCCCTTCGGCCATGGAACCGATCAGTGCAGCCCGGTGGGATATAGATTTATCTCCCGGTACACAGCAGGAACCATTTAATTTTTTATCTGGTGTAACAGACAGTATCAAATGATATCACCTTATTCTTGTACCGAAACACCTTTTTACAGACTCAGCAGCCCCTTTAGATGGAGATCTTTTTCTCAGTAGGACTGGGCAGGGACCTGCCTACAGACAAAGCCACTTCCTGTACCTCTTTGACCAGTTTATAATAGTTCTCCGGTGTAAGAGACTGTTCTCCATCAGATAAGGCCTCAGCCGGGGAATGATGAACCTCTATCAACAAACCATCTGCTCCTACCGCTACAGCAGCACGGGACATAGGAGGAACTAACCACCACTTACCTGTACCATGGCTGGGATCAACAATAACTGGCAGATGGGAATGGTGTTTAACAATGGGTACAGAGCTCAAATCCAGGGTATTCCTGGTCTGGGTTTCAAAGGTCTTAATCCCCCGTTCACAAAGTATAACCTGACCATTTCCCTGCAGCATAATATATTCGGCAGCCATAAGCCATTCTTCAATTGTAGCACCAGGCCCCCTTTTAAGCAGGATCGGTTTCCCGCTTGTAGCCACCTCCTCTAAAAGAGGGAAGTTCTGCATATTGCGGGCACCGATCTGCAGAATATCGGCATAACGGGCAACCAGCGGCACCAACCGTGTATCCATCACCTCGGTCACAATAGGAAGGCCTGTAGCAGCACTGGCTTCAGCTAACAACTCCAAACCTTCTTCCGCAAGTCCGCGAAAGGAATAAGGTGAAGTACGGGGCTTATAAGCTCCACCACGGAGAAAGCTTGCTCCCCCTTCCTTCACAGCAACGGCGATTTCCATAAGCTGCGATCTGCTTTCTACAGCACAGGGACCCGCAAACAGGTGCACTTCCTTACCACCAATCAATCGGTTACCCACTTGAATAATCGTGTTATCCTGCTTATACTCCCTACTTGTCAATTTAAAAGGGCTCAATTCCTGTACCACCTTTTCGACACCACACATTGCATCATGACAAATTACACCCTCTGATGTCACCGACTACACCGATCATAGTGCGGGCAACTCCCTTGAAAACATACAATAAACCTTTATTGAATCAGTTTCGACCGAATCGCTTCTAAATCCTTCCCACTTATCCTATCGTTCATAATAATTATCACTTCGCCTGACCCTTTAAGTAACAGAAAAACAGCAGGCTAAAGACAAAAAAGCACTCCTTGCAGGAGTACCGTTTTAAGTAACCCTTCCTGCCGTACTACCGCCCTGCACTCACTTTTATAATAGTATTAACCGGGCCTGCCAAATAAAAACCATCCTTCATTCGCCGGTTCCATATATTTTACTAAAGAGCAGAAGCAGGCACAAAGATAAAAACACAGCACCTCCAGGTGCTGTGTTTTTAGTAAATTAAAACTTTCTTTACTCCTCCAAAGTAATAGCTTCTTCAGGGCACTCCTCAACACAGGTTTCACAATCTGTGCAGTCATCAGGACGTGCTACTACGGCTTTATCATCTTCAATATCAAAAACTTCGCTGGGGCAAACATCAGCACAGGTACCACAACCGGTACACTTATCATGATCTACTTTTGGCGGCATATTTTATCCTCTCCCTTTATAATTAAAGTTATAATATAACTATTTGACATCATACAATTCCCTAGTGAGAAATGTCAACCGTTTTTTTCATCCAGATCAGGCCTCAGCTGTGCCGCATCACCAAGATAAACATGTTTTACTTCCTCCTGTGAACAGGGCAGATAGGCATGTATCAGCACCCGGATACATCTTTTAAGTGATCCAGGCACAGCTATCTCTAATGTACAGAAGAGGGGTACATTTACCCATCCCAACTCCCGGGCAGCTTGGGCTGGAAAAACCGCATTTAGGTCCTGTGTAACCGAAAAGATAATACTGATCATCTTTTCCGGTTGCAAATTATTATAGCTGGCAATAGTCTCCAGCAATTCCCTAACAGCTGCCAGTATCGCCTCAGGGCTGTTCTCCTGTACAGTGACCGCACCCCTGATAGCACGCACCCATAATTTTTCCTCCAATAGGAAACCTCCTCTTCTCTTATGAGATAGCCCGGTGTCCCAACCCAATGGCTACCTCATCAAGGTGCAGCAGCCCGATTCCAAAGAAAACCGCCACACTGATGTGATCATGATAGCGGGCAATACCGATTTTACCCCCCACATTAAAACCCACAGCTTTTAAACTGATCTGGTTCAAAGCCTCACGGGTGGCACCCGCTACAGCCCCCTCTTCACTGTGAATTTCTTTGATAACTCCTTCTCTTTTTGCTGCAACAACCGCCCGTTCAATAAATTTTTTTACTGAACTGATAAACTCACCACCACAGTCAACTGCAGCTGTTTTAATGCCCTGCTCAGCAAATACAGCCTTTTTTTCTATCTCCTCTTCCCTGGTTTTGGTGATAGCCATCTCAATTGCTACAGAGGATATCTGCCTACTTCCGTAACCATACACATTCATCCCCCCGTATTCTTACCTATCGATCTTCACCTTTCCCAAACTGACCTGGGACCCTTTAGTTGTCACCTGCTGATTCAAAGGCGGCCAGCTCACATTTTCGGATACAGCACTCACCTGAAAAGTTAATGGATACGGGTAAGCAGTACCATCAACTATGATCTCATCACCGGGCCTGACCGTTAGCAGCACTTCCCTGTCCTCAAAACTGGCTGCCTTTTTATCATTGATATAAACAGCTGCTTTAGTGTGTATAATGTAATTGCAGAGTTCAATCTTGACCTCTCCCACCGCTTGTCCCGCAAATTTGGTCACCATACTGCTTCCCTGGGGCCAGGGGATCCCTTCCATTCTCTCAGCAAAACTTAAATAGAAACGAAAGGGTTCTCTGGCCATAACAACTTGCAAAATAACCAACAAAGAAAAAAGAATAACAAGCAGCAACTGCAGCCTTTTTTCCCAGTGCTCTAATCGTTGGAAAAATCTTCTCATTTCCAATGCCCCTCCAAAAAAATTAACTATCCATCTATTACGCAGAAAGGGGCATTTTTATGCAAAATCAGGAATTTTTATCTGCTGTTCATACGCTTTTCCAAATACAAACGATAAGTGCGCAGTTCCTCATTCATCTTATAAATAATCCGCTCTACCTGGTGCTTGTCCAATGAGATTTGGGCTGGGGACAAAACTTCCACCTTACGAAATTCATCCCGCAAAAGAAAGGGAATAACATCTTCGATGGTATCTGCTTCTAGTACAAATTCCACCGGCGCGTAAGCGATCTCACGGTCGCTGGTTTCATCATACACAACATAGACTTCCCCATTGGTGTTGACGTCTTCTATCTTTACCCCCTGAATTGGGATATTGCGCAGTAAAATAGCTTTCTGTTCCCGGATCTCCTCAGCTACCTCCTCGCCTTCCTTCCACCTTGAAAACAGCCTGCCTTGTTTACCTTCACCCCGGTAATCGAAGCGAACCTTCAATCGCAGTTTTGTTTCATCTGTAAAGTCCATTATACCATCTCCGCCTCCCTTGTTGTGAATTATGCTATTCCTCCAAGGATTTAATACTCAATTCCTCTTCTGCTGGGAATTCCCTTCTCAAAAGGGTGTTTTATTATTTTCATTTCAGTAACCAGGTCCGCTCGCTGGATCAAGGCCTGATGGGCATTGCGCCCGGTGAGGACAACTTCTACTAAAGGTGGCTTCCGATCCAATAACTCCAGCACCTCATCCACATGGATGATACCCAGGTGAACAGCTTGATTTATTTCATCCAAAACAACTATATCGTAATCATCGGAAAGGATCGCCTCCTCAGCTGCCTTAAACCCTATCCGCACCAATCTCTGATGCTCGCTGTTGTCACCACCCTCCCTAGGAAAACACTTGCCACAGGCCCTGCATTGTTCTTCCCCTTGCCTGAGCAAAGCGCTATACTCGCAGGTGACCCCGTACTGGCGGAAAGTGATGTTGGGATAAAGTCTTTGTGCAGCAAATAATTCTCCGGTATAGGCTCCTCCTTTTAAAAACTGAATAATGCAAACCTTAAAACCGTGCCCCACAGCACGCAAGGCCAATCCTAGAGCAGCAGTGGTCTTTCCCTTGCTGTCTCCGGTATACAACTGTACTAACCCCTTAACCAAGCGCGGCCTTGTCACCATTTTTCACCTTCCTTAAATTCTGCACAGTTCGTAAAACATCCAGTTGATCAGGCAGGAAAAGAAGGCCTTTTTCCTGCAGTTGCCCCACCAGCCTGCTGGCCTCTCCTCCGGTGTAATCGCGTTCAGTTAAGTGATCAGGATCGATCAGATAACAAAGTTTCCCGAAAGCAAGAAGGGGCTCTAATATCTGGACATTAGGTAGATTACCCCGTCCGAAGGGTATTTCCAAAAGAAAAACAACATCAGCTTTCATGGCCAACTGGAGATTCTCCTCATACTTCTCCTGGCTGATGGATGAAAAGGGTTTTTCTTCCACAACCCTCAGCCCCAGCGATCGTGCCACCTCCCAATCGGTATCTTGGATATTCACCACCCCAACTGTTATCTTATATCCCTGTCTGTTTAGATGCCCCATCAAGCCACCACCAACACCACCCCCACAGATCAGGTGTATATGAAGGGCATCTGTGTCTTCCTTTCGCTCATCTGTTGAGGGCAGCACCACAATTTGAGGGGCTCCTGTTATCGGATGCCTGATCACCAAAACCTCTGTTTGATAAACCGCTTTTATGTTTTCAGCGGTCAATACTTTTTCCGGGAGGCCGGCAGCAAAGATTTTTCCCTGATGGAGCATAATCAACTGTTCACAAAACTGTGCTGCCAGGTTCAGATCATGGAGAATGGCAATTACAGTAATACCATGTTTCCTGTTCATTTCTTGGAGCAGAGTAAGCACTTCCAGTTGAGCACTGAGATCAAGGTGAGCAACAGGCTCATCCAGCAGAATGATACTGGGTTCCTGAGCCAGTGCCCTGGCTAATATTACCCTCTGCCGTTCCCCTCCACTCAATTCCAAAATACTGCGGTCCTTCAGGTGCCAGCAGTTGGCTTTCTCCATAGCTGAACGAACAATTTCATAATCATGTTCACTCTCCTGTTCAAAGCGTCCTAAATGAGGGTGTCTCCCCATCATCACCACTTCCATAACGGAAAAGGGAAAGTTGACCTCAGTTTCCTGTGGCACAACCGCCATCTGCCGGGCCAGATCTCGTCGGGAAAGCCTGGTAAGATCCTCCCCTTTAAAATAGACAACCCCCTTTGTAGGTTTTAAAGTCGCATCAATTGTTTTGAGAAGGGTTGACTTGCCTGCAGCATTGGGTCCAATAATACCAAAAAAACTACCAGGAGCAACCTCAAGGTTTACGCCGAACAGGACATTATGTGCGCCATAACTGAATTCAACACCATGTATCTTTATAGCCAGTTCTTGCAAAACAGCTGTCACCTCTATTTAAGCGATAGTCAAACAACACTGCCTAATAACCGCTGCGTTTTCTATTGCGAAGCAAGTATAGAAAAAAGGGGGCACCCAAAAACGCAGTAACAACACCCACCGGAAGTTCAACAGGTGCTGTAGCAACTCTGGCTACCAGATCAGCCCAAATTAAAAAAATACCGCCACCCAGTGCACTGACTGGCAGCAGCACCCTGTGGTCAGGCCCTAATATAAGACGAATTAGGTGAGGAATAATTAATCCTACAAAACCGATGGTACCCGCCAGGGAAACCGCGATACCGGTTAAAAGTGCTGCCAGCAGCAGTATAATCCTTTTTGTCCTTTCCACAGATATACCCAACTGCCCTGCTGTTTCTTCACCAAAGGTCAGGATGTTTAAATCGCGACCATAGAGACAGAGCAGAAAAACACCGGCCACCAACAGAGGTAGGGTATAAATAAAATACTCACTCCCCCTTAAGCCTAGGCTTCCCATCAACCAGTATACAATCTGATGCAAACTCTCGCCAGCCAGAGTAAGCATATAAGAGAGAATAGCTGACATAAAGGAACTCATCACTACCCCGGCAAGGATCAGGGTCTCCACAGCCATATGGCCGTCGATTAAAGCCAAACGATAGACCAACAGGGCGGTCAGAAAGGCACCCAAAAAGGCTGCAAAGGGAAGCAAAGCAAATCCAAACAATTCCCCTCCAATAAAAACAATCACCAGAGCCGCCCCTACCGATGCTCCAGAGGCAACACCGATGGTATAGGGCTCAGCTAAAGGATTGCGCAGCAGCCCCTGCAGTGCTGCTCCTGCTGTAGCCAGAGCAGCACCAACAAATAAAGCTAATATCACCCGCGGCAAGCGGATCTTATAAATAATCGCGTCAGCAGCGGTTTCCGGTGCGCTGAACCAGGAAGACAGCCCTGGGATATGGGAAAGCAGCACCTTGACAACCACTGAAGGAGGGGTAGTGGTACTGCCAAGGCTAACCCCAAATATTACTGAAACCACTAAGAGAACTAATAGTACAACAATAAGTCTACCTAAACGGGACCGCTTACTGCCATGCATTATATTCATCCTTATTTTCAGTCTTGGAATATTTCAGGGTATAAAGCTTTGGCGATCAGTTCTACAGCCAAAGCAGAACGGGGCCCAGGTCTATTCAGGAGATTGGTATCCAATTCATCGATTACCTTCCCCTCCTGAACAGCCTTGATCTCCTCCCAGCCTGCTCGTTTTTTGATCTCCTGTTTTATATCCACATAATAGCTATCTGCAGACAATATCACATCAGGATTATTTTTTACTACAGCTTCAGAGCTGTACATCTGATAGCCCTTGATATCATCAGCGATGTTGATACCACCAGCCAAAACAACCAATTCATCGACAAAGGTCTCTTTACCAGCTGTATAAAGGGGATCACTGCCTACCTCAATAAAAACCCTCAGCCTCTCTTCTTGTGGGATCTTGGCCACCTTTTTTTCAACACTGTCAATCTTTTCTTTCATTTCCCCGATTATTTCCTCACCTTTTTCATTGGTTCCTGTAGCCTTAGCTATCAGTTCGATAGCCCTGTAGACCCCTTCAATGCTTTCCGGATCCAGACAGAGAACCGGTATATCTAATTTGCGCAGTTTTTCAACAGCATCATCATTGAGTATTCCCTTGGCCAATACCAGATCTGGCTCTGAAGCAACAATAGCCTCTACATTCCCTTTCAGATCACCGATCTTAGGCTTATCCTTGGCCTCCTCAGGGTAATCACAATAGCTAGTAACACCCACAACTTTTTCACCCAGGCCAAGAGCAAAAAGAATTTCAGTGTTGCTGGGAGTAAGCGAAACTATTCGTTCAGGATAATGATCGAGTTTCACTTGGTTCCCAAAATCATCTGTGACCACAATATCAACAGTCTGCTCATCAGTTTTAGACTGTTTTTGCTCATCTGCTGTCCCACAACCTACCATAAAGAAAAGAAAACACATGATGACTAAAAGGTAAAAAACGGTTTTTCTATTATACAAGATCAAATTTCTCCTTTCCAAACGGCTTATTTATCCTAATTTCTCCGCCGGTTATGGGTTTCCTGCCTGACTGCCATTGTTTTTAGTTTTTGCACCTCATCACTGGTAAGAAAGCGGTATTCACCCACCTGCAGCCCATCAAGATTTAAAAAAGCAAGACTCTTGCGCTCCAATTCAACCACAGGATGGCCTATGAACTCACACATTCTGCGAACCTGACGCTTTCTCCCCTCCCGCAGGCTGATCTCCAACAGACACCTGTTGTTGGGCCTCATCCCAAGCAAACTCACTTTGGCTGGCAATGTTTTCCCTTCGGGGAGAGGCACCCCCCTTCTCAGCAGGTTAAGAGCATCAGGAGATGGCCTCCCCTCCACAAGCGCATGATAGGTTTTCCAAACACCAAAACGGGGATGGGTCAAAAGATAGGCCAATTCCCCGTCATCGGTCAGCAGCAACAGCCCGCTGGTTTGAGAATCCAATCTCCCCACAGGATAAAGGCGGACCCCTGAAAGAGGCACCAAATCTGTTACCTTTGGCCTGCCCTGAGGGTCCTTAACTGTGGATACATAACCTTTTGGTTTGTAGAGCAACACATAAGTGTGCTTTTCCGGAAATTGTATCTCTTTACCATCAACCAATATTTTATCATGCTCTGGGTCAACCTTCATTCCCAGTGTAGCAAACCGATCATTGACCAGGACCCTTTGGGCACGGATCAGTTCCTCACAGTAGCGGCGTGATCCTATTCCTGCCTGAGCTAATACTTTCTGCAAACGCTGTAAA
The DNA here is from genome assembly GCA_012516535.1 of Syntrophomonadaceae bacterium. Taxonomy (GTDB): domain Bacteria; phylum Bacillota; class DSM-12270; order Thermacetogeniales; family Thermacetogeniaceae; genus DTU068. The sequence continues at coordinate 38,303 of JAAYWP010000080.1, forward strand.
GCGATTTCTGCCTCACCACCTCAAGATAGTGTTGTAGTACCAACACTTTTTTCGACTTTATCTTAGTTTACCCTGCCAAATACTATCTATATTTCACATTAAAACCATCGTTAACTATTATAACCTAAGGGGAAACTCAGGAAAACATCAGATGACAGATAAACAAAGAGGCAAATAGCCCTGTGAGATCAGCTAACAGCCCTAAATGCACTGCATGACGGTAACGTCTAATACCCACAGAGCCAAAGTAGACCGTTAATACAAAAAAAGTAGTATCGGTGGTACCTTGCATAACAGATGCCAGCCTTCCGATAAATGAGTCAGGGCCATGATTTTGGATCAACTCAATAGCCAACCCCAGAGCACTGCTGCCTGACAGGGGCCTCATTATAGCAAGGGGAAGCACCTCAGAGGGAAAGCCGATCACACCCAGAACAGGTGAAAAAAGCTGAACAAAAAGATCCATCGCTCCAGATGCTCTAAAGATCTTGATAGCCACAAACATTGCTACCAAATAAGGGATAATCCGAACCGCTATTTGAAAACCCTCTGCAGCCCCTTGAATAAATGCCTCATAAACCGGAATGCGGCGCAGGCAACCAACAAGGAGAAAAATAAAAAATAGAAATGGTATTGCCCAACGGGAGACCTCATTTAATATTTGTTCAATCATCTTCCCTTCCTCCCACACCTGGCTCTGAGGAAGTTGCGCCAGCAGTAATCAACAGAAAGAACCAGCAGCATTGAAAAACCGGTAGCAAGAACAGTGGGGCCAACGATCTCTGTGGGGCTGGCAGAACCTGCTGCTACACGCGCTCCCACAATAGTAGCAGGAACAAGCGTAATACAGGAGGTATTGGCTGCCAAAAAAGTACACATAGCATCGGTTGCTGTATCAGGGCGGGGGTTAAGTTTCTGCAGTTCCTCCATTGCTTTAAGTCCAAAGGGTGTGGCAGCATTGCCCAACCCCAGGATATTAGCACTGATGTTCATTAAAATAGCACCCAGAGCCGGATGGTTTGGAGGCACTTCGGGAAAAAGAAGGCGAGTTAATGGCTGCAATAAACGGGATAGCAGCTTGACCAGCCCTGCCTGCCGGGCAATTTCCAGCATCCCCAACCAAAGGGTCATCAAGCCGATCAGATCCAAACAAACCTGTACACCTTCATTAGCTGCTGAAAAACAGGTTTCGGTAACCAGATCGATCCTCCCGTTAAAGGCAGCAGCAATAAGACCGGTCAATATTAAAAAAAGCCAAATCAGGTTGAGCATTTATTTTCCCTCCTCCAGTTGCTTCCTCTTTCACCTTTATGTAGGAGGTCAAATAAATAGACCTGAACTCGGCTTTTTAATAAATACCATATATTGTTAGAATGCTAGGAAAAAAGTGACTTGAACCAGTTAAAGAATCTCTTCCAGATAGGAGGTTTTTTAGGCACTTCTTCTTGCGCCAAATAATCTATTTCTATTAATTCCTTACCATTTAAAAGGACCCTGCCTTTACCAACTACTTCACCCTTTTTCACAGGCGCTACCAGCTGATCAGCTATTTCCAATTTAAATGAAAGCTGTTCCTTTTCCTCGGGAAGTAGCGCTACAACAACCTCCTGCTCCGGCATAATGCTGACTGATGTTTTGGTTCCCCTTTTTACTTTTACATCGGGAACCTGTTTCGCTTCCTCAACAACTACAGCTTCAAAATTATTGAACCCATAATCCAACAGCTTTTGAGTATCATCATAAATATTGGGGGAGTTCATAACAGCAGTGATCAGCTTTAAATTTCCACGCTGGGCAGCTCCCACCAGGCACAAACCTGCTCCACTGGTATAACCTGTTTTCACACCGCGAGCACCCTTATATGTTGTAAGCAGTTTATTTCTGTTATAAAGATACCGATCCCAGGGGTGACCTGGCCAGGGTACAGACCTTTCCATAGTTGTTACTACATTGCTAAAAAGTTCATTGGATAAACCCTCCCGAGCTAAAAGAGCCAGATCGTAGGCGCTGCTGTAATGACCATCAGCATCAAGACCATGGGAATTAACAAAATGAGTGTTATTTAAGTTTAACTCCCTGGCCCGTTTGTTCATCAGTTCAACGAATTTTTCTTCACTTCCTGCTACACTTTCCGCTAGAGCCACAGCCGCATCATTGGCAGAAGCCAGCATCAGAGCATAGAGCAGATCCTCTCTGGTCAAAACCTCCCCTTCCTCCAGCCAGATGGAGCATTCTCCTGTTTCTGCGGCATGTTTGCTGATCTTGACTTCCTTGTCTAAATCCCCATTTTCAATTACCAAAAGGCAGGTCATCATCTTGGTGGTGCTGGCCTGGGGCAATCTCTGATGGGGGTTTTTTGCAAAAAGCACCCGACCAGAGCTTTCATCAATTAAGACAGCAGCCTTTGCTTGTATATCCGGTTCCCCAGTACCAGCCTCAACTTGAGGTAAACAGAATAGTTGGAAAACGAGCAGAAAGATTACAACAAACAACAGACAAGATCTGGTAATAGAAATCCTACCACATATCATCTTCCAGTTTCACTCCCAAAAATGAATAATTCGCCAAGAAAAATAAGTTCCCAGCTTTGATCACTAAAAAAAACCCTTCAATAAGATGAAGGAGTTTTACTTAAATAGATTGCTGTTATATTGCTGGGTTCTGCTGTGGAGGATGTTGTTCCTGCTGCTGTTTCTGCTGCATCATTAACTGGATCTTGTCCATTATTTCAGGTGCAAGGTCAACCAGACGATCAGCTATTGGGTTACCATCAACAGGCAGCAGTCGAATCTGATTTTGTCCTACCACAAGAAAACCGACTGGTCGCACTGATACACCTCCACCGCTTCCTCCGCCAAAGGGCAGTTCTCCCTGGCCGCGCCCCCCTTCTCCATTGGGATGGTAGTCGGCACCACCGGCAGCAAAGCCGCAGGAAACCCGGGAAACAGGCATAATGACACTGCCATCAGGTGTTTCGACAGGATCGCCAACAATGGTGTTCACATCAATCATGTCCTTAATGCTCTCCATAGCAGTTTTCATCAGAGTTTCAATGGGATGGTCCGCCAAATCCTGTCACCTCTTCTTATTTTCCCATATTGTTTGAAGCAGCCAGATGAAAAAACGACTTAACGTAACTATAATATGACCCAAACGAGTTTTAAATATACAGTGTAAACAGCTAGTGAAGCAACTCTTACCAAAGTGGGGGATAACGCAGACACTCACATTATCTTGTTCAATCCTCATAGAGCGGGACATATATCCCAAAACTGCCCCTTTTCCGGCCCAGGTCAATCCTACAGCCATACCGGTCAGTGCATAATCCTGGAAGCCCAATTCCGTTTCCCAATGAAGCTGTTTGCAGCTGCTTTTTTCCAAAAAGCCCTTCAGATAATAGAGCAGATTTCGGTAGTGGTAATAAGCTCTCAACAGATCTCGTGATGTTCGGGGAAATTGCAGCCGCCCCCTAAATAACCTTTCAAAAGGAGTACCAATTTTTGTTTTCTCCAGTATAGCTAATCTATGTCCCCCATAATGACCGTTCTGCCCAGAAACCTTTCTTCCGATAGCTATTCTTCCCCCAAGGAATTCCAATCTGATTAAAAGTGAGTGACCATTTGACCATCCTTGATAAAAAAAATGGACCTCTACAGGCAAGATCCCCAAAAATAGCATAATCAAGAGGATGATTAACAAGATATGCAACAATAACACCTCACAACTGCCTGCATGGTCCTTAATAACTTTTGCGCTCAAGCTCAATAATATACTATTTTTTTATATTGTTCCCGTTGTTTGCCAGTTCAGACAGAGGAGGTAGCTCGCTTAAATCATTCAGTCCAAAATATTCTAAAAACTTTTTTGTGGATCCATAGAGCACAGGCCTGCCTGGCCCCTTCCCCCGCCCAACCTCTTTGATCAATCCTCTCTCCAATAAATTTGCCAGAATATGATCCACCCGAATGCCTCTCACAGCCTCAATTTTTGCCCTGGTCACAGGCTGGTAATAAGCTATGATGCTCAGTGTTTCCAAGGCCGCCTGGGAGAGTGGTGGTTCTTTGGATCTTTCCTTTAGCATTTTTTCAACATATGGTGAGTATTCAGGACGGGTAACCAACTGATAACCACCTGCAACTCGGCTTAATTTCAAGCCGTGCCCTGGCTGTTCATAGAGCTCTGCCAGTTGTTCAAGTAGCATTTCCACATCCTCTTCATCATAACCGGTAATCCGGCTTAAAGCAGCAGCGGTTACCGGTTTAGAGGAAACAAAAATTAAAGTTTCCAAAACAGCCATAGCCTCTTCAGGAAAGATAACAGTCAATCTTTAATCACCCTCCTAGCCAGGAATAAGCAGTAGTTCCTCTGCATCATCCTGCCGGACACTCACCTTTCCTTGATAGATTAACTCTAATACCGCTAAAAAAGTGATGATCAGCTCTTCCTTTCCTGAGGTCCTTTTAAATATAGCTTCAAAACTAAGGCCATCAGGATTGGTTTGGATCCAGCGGAGGAGCTGATCCATGACTTCATCAATATCAAAGGTAATCCCTTCAACTACATAGGGTTCTAGGGGGGAGGATATGCGCTGGAGCACCCCTTGAAAAGCCTTAACCAGCCGGGTTAGGTCTTCCCCAGAACACCTTTCCAGTGGAATTCTGTCCTTGACAACAGGTCTTTTGTAAGACCTTCTCCACTTTTTGGCCCTTTCCTCCAGAGAAGCTGCAGCTTCCCGAAAGACAAGATATTCATTAATAGCTGACTCTGACAGCCCCTCTCCATGGTCCTCATCCCATAAATAATCCTCTTCTTTTTCCTCATCCCCATGGCAGGGAAGTAGTAGCCTGGCTTTCACCGCGAGAAGAGCAGCCGCCAGGTACAAAAAACGGCTGCCCTCTTCTATATCAATAGCCTTTCTCGATAAATAATCAACAAACTGATCGATAACTGCACAGACAGAAATCTGCTCTGCAGGCAGTTCTTCCCTGCTGACACGCTTTAAAAGGAGCTCTAAGGGTCCCTTAAAAATTTCCAGTTGAACCTGGTATTTCAAATCCCATCGCCGCCCGTACTTCTTCCATGGTTTCTCTTGCCTTGCGGCGGGCAGTTTTACTTCCCTCGTACAGCACATCCCAGACATAGTCGGGCTTCTGTTCCAGCTCATGCCGCCGCTCCCAATAAGGAGATAAATAATCTATCAAAGCTGTAGCCAGGCTCTTTTTACAGTGTACACATCCGATCTTTCCCTTTTTGCAGTCCTCCTCTATTTCCAGGAAAGCAGTTTTATTAAATACTTTGTGGAAAGAAGAAACAGTACAAATATCAGGGTGCCCTGGATCAGTGGCGTGGATCCGAGCCGGATCTGTGACCATCATCCTGACCTTGGATTTGATCTCTTTCGGGTTGGAATAGAGAGGTATCTCATTTCCATAGCTCTTGCTCATCTTCCTGCCGTCAAGCCCTGTGATCAAGGCCACCTCTGATAGATATGCCTGGGGTTCGGGGAATACCTCCCTTGAATAGAGATGATTGAAGCGGCGCACCACCTCTCTGCAGAACTCCAGGTGAGGCAATTGGTCCTCTCCAACAGGAACCAGGTTCGCCTTATAAATAATGATATCCACAGCCATTAGCAGGGGATATCCTAAGAAGCCATATGTAGTGATATCTTTACCCTGTTCCCTGAACTGCTGCACCTGATCCTTATATGTAGGGCAGCGCTCCAGCCAGGATGTAGGTGTGATCAAGGAAAGCAATAGGTGTAGTTCGGCATGTTCCTTTACCTCAGATTGTACAAAGATGGTGCTCTTCTCCGGATCGATTCCCACCATCAGCCAGTCTAAAACCATCTCCCTGGCAGCATCTATGGTTAGAGCAGGATCATCAAAGGCAGTGGTAAGGGCATGCCAGTTGGCCACCATATAATAGCAGTTGTATTTTTCTTGAAACCGCTTCCAGTTTTCCAGCACACTCAAATGCCCTAGATGCAGCCTGCCTGTGGGACGCATCCCACTCAAAATAGTATCCCTTTTCATTGCCATCCCTTCTTCCATGATATTCGTTTAAAACCCTACAAAAGGTGCGGTTATCAGGTGTGCAATCTTGAACAAAAAACCGATCAGCATATTAGACAGCGGCAGCAAAACAACCCCCACCACATTGGTCAGGATTAGAATCAGCAGAATAACGGGACCATACCTTCCCAGCTTATAGTTTATTTCATCGGACCGCAAGAGCCCTGCTAAGACCTTGGAGCCATCAAGGGGTGGCACTGGAATCAGATTGAAAACAGCCAGAAAAACATTAATATAAACAATGGCAAGCATAATCTGTACCAGCGGTGCACTGCTGTACATCATTCCGGCTCCCGGCAGGGCCAGATTCAAGATCAGCGCTGCTGTAAAGGCAACAAAAATGTTCATCAGTGGGCCTGCAGCCGCAACCAGCATCATTCCCCTTTGGCGGTCACCCTTAAAATTCAAAGGATTTACCGGAACAGGCTTTGCCCAGCCGAAGCCCGCTACGAGCAGCAATATAAAACCAAGGGGATCCAGATGAACCAATGGATTAAGGCTCATCCTACCCATATAGCGGGCTGTAGAGTCTCCCAAACTCTCAGCAGCCCTGGCGTGGGCATATTCGTGAAAGGTTAAAGCTATCAGCACTGCAGGCAGCCAGAGCAGCAAACGGGTCGGATTTAGATCAAACATAAACCATCCTCCAGTAATGGCCTACCACTATAGGAGGTGATCAGGGATGCGGTGCAACCTGACCAGATCCCCCCAACTTTCCCTTTCCACAATGACCTCCGCTCTGCCATCAGCAACCAGCACAATGGCTGGCCGCGGCAGGGCATTGTAGTTGCTGGACATAGAATATGTATAAGCCCCTGTACAGGATACAGCCAGCAGATCACCGGGTTCAATTCTTGGCACAGCAAGATCCCAAATCAGCATATCCCCCGATTCACAGCAGCGTCCAGTGACAGCCACTTTTTCTACCGCCTGTTCCCCTGCTTTATTGGCGATCATCCCCTCATACTTAGCCTGATAAAGGGCAGGACGCAGATTGTCGACCATACCACCATCAACTGCCACATATTTTCTGATACCCGGGATCTCCTTGCTGCTTCCCAGTGTATAAAGTGTGGTTCCTGCAGGGCTGATGATAGATCTGCCCGGTTCCACAAAAAGGCAGGGCCTAGGGTAGTTGTGCTCCTGACACTTCTGCTCAACAGCCTCTTGGAGGGCCCTGGCATATTCTTCAACAGATGGTGGTGTATCTTCAGAGCTGTAGTAAACCCCAAGACCCCCTCCCATGTCTAATTCCTCAGCTATCCATCCTGTATCTTTCCTGGCTTCCTGCAGAAAATCCATCATCACCTGGGCAGCGCAGCGAAAGGCACCCAGTTCATGGATTTGTGAACCGATATGGCAGTGAACACCTTTCAGTTCTAGGTGAGGGGTATCTAACACCGATTTAACAGCCTTGAGTGCATCTCCACCGGCAATATTAAAACCGAATTTAGAATCGTTTTTCCCTGTGGTTATATAAGAATGGCTATGGGCATCAACCCCCGGAGCAAGCCTGAGCAGAACCGATACCCGGCATCCTTTCATAGCACTGATTTCTTCCAACAATGCCAATTCATAAGGATTGTCAACAACGATTCTGCCAACACCACAGTTTAAAGCAAATTTAATCTCTGCCGGAGATTTATTATTTCCATGCAGCAGAATCTTTTCCGGTGGGAATCCAGCAGCTAAAGCGATGGTTAGCTCCCCTCCGGAGACCACATCCAATCCGAGCCCCTCATCATCTATTATCCTGGCAACAGCAGTGGTCAAAAAAGCCTTCGATGCATAAAAAACCGTAACAGTATCGTCCTGAGCAAAAGCTTTTCTGTACCTGCGGCAGTTATCCCTCAGTAGAGCCTCATCGATCACCATCAGAGGGCTGCCAAAGGCTGCGACCAGATCTACTGCATCGCAACCACCGATCTCCAGGTGTCCTCGCTCATTAATCTGCATCGTACCGTGTAATTTCATATCAGGTCTCTTCCTCTTCCCTAAAACATTTAGGTTATTCTAACACGCAAAACTTCCCAATGTCAACGAAGCATGGCATTCAGCAGCAATGAAAGATGCACAATGCAAATAAAAAAGATAATGGGGCTGCCCTGGACAGGAGCCCCATCACTCATTACCTATTTTTAATAATTACTAACCACCGGCTTTACAAAGCTTTTGTGTTTTTTAGACATCATTCAATCTACCTGCTAAATAATCATCATAGGCAGTCAGATCAAAGCAGCCGTGCCCGCTCAGACCAAACAGGATCACCTTTTCTTCCCCTGCCTCCTTAGCTGATAGAGCCTCCTGTATAGCTGCATGAATGGCGTGGGCCGATTCAGGCGCGGGAAGGATTCCTTCACTGCGGGCAAAGAGAATCGCGCTTTGAAAAACGCCAGTCTGCGGGTATGCCTGTGCTTCAATCAATCCATTGTCAAGCAAACTGCTGATAAAGGGTGCTGCTCCGTGGTAGCGCAGGCCGCCTGCATGGATCCCCGGAGGTGTGAACTTGTATCCTAATGTGTACATCTTGATCAAGGGAGTGAAACCCGCAGCATCACAGTAATCATAGCGGTATTCACCCTTTGTCAGTGTGGGACAGGATGATGGCTCAACAGCCAGCAAGCGCACATCTTGCCCCTGCATTTTATCAAAAGCAAAGGGAGCAACAAGGCCACCGAAATTGCTTCCCCCTCCATGACAGCCGATAACCAGATCAGGATAACAACCCAGCTTTTCCATCTGCAATTTGGCTTCCTGCCCGATTATAGACTGATGAAGAAGCACATGGTTTAATACACTTCCCAATGAATAATTGGTATATGGATCCTGAACAGCCTCCTCCACCGCTTCACTGATGGCTATTCCCAGAGTGCCCGGTGTATCAGGCTGTTCTGCCAGCACCTTTCTCCCGGTTTTTGTTTCCTGACTAGGGCTGGCGATCACTTGAGCGCCATAAGCCTCCATAAAGGAGCGGCGATATGGCTTTTGGTTGTAGCTGACCCGCACCATAAACACCCTGCATTCCAGACCAAAAAAACGGCAGGCAATACTGAGAGCACTCCCCCACTGCCCAGCACCTGTTTCAGTTGTTAAACACTTGATTCCAGCCTTCTTGTTGTAATAGACTTGTGGAATAGCCGTATTCAACTTATGGCTTCCCGCTGGACTGACACCCTCGTATTTATAATAGATCTGGGCTGGTGTCTGCAACTCCTGTTCCAGTCTTAAGGCACGGTATAGCGGAGTAGGCCTATAAGCGCGGTAAAGGTCCATAACCTCTCCAGGAATATCGATATACCGTTCCTTAGATACCTCCTGTGCGATCAGATCAGGCGGAAAAATATCAGCCAAATCATCAGCTTTGAGAGGTTCACGGGTTACAGGATGCAGCGGGGGTGGTAAGGGTGGCAGGTCTGCCTGCAGGTTGTACCATACCTGTGGGATCTCACGCTCATCTAACACAACTTTCCTCAAACTCATCTCAGCTCATCTCTCCTCTCTAAAAAAATATTTAATTGAGGCTAATGCTATTATATTACCAAATAAAAGATAGATGTCAACCAAAAATTATTTATAAATTTAGGCAACAAGCCCTCCACTTAAGTTTTGGAGGGCTTGTATGGGATCAATAATTACATGGCCAGTTTCTCGTTAAATCTCCTCAGTGCCGGCTCTACAACAGCGGCTGTTTTGAAAAGTTCGGTATCTTCAGGCAGAACTAACTGCACCTTAGCTGGAGCATCCACCTTGCACTCCACAAAATGGTTGGCTCCCAGTGCATTTGTAAGTGTAGAGATCACTTGCAAGTTATCAAAACCGCTCAAAGGTTCCTGAACTCTCGAAAATAACTTTTCCTTGCCATCACAGCTGATGTATGTCCCGCAAGTTTCAAAAGGAGTAGCCCCAGGCAATACCACACTGGCTGCCTTGGCTGTTTCAGACATCCAAGGGGATACTACCACAAGCATTTCCAGCTTTTCTAGATCAGCTGCAGATAAAAGTCCCGCTCCTACAGGATCTTCACCGAAAACGAACAATCCTTTGAGCTTACCGTTAGCGATTTGGCCTTGAATATCTTTTGCATTGCCAATACCGGCTTTGCGCAAACCAGCAAGGTTTCCGCCCGGTGTGACCACTATCAAGCCGTTCCTGGGTCGTCCACACTTGCCGGTTACCAGTGCCAGGTCCGCCAGAATTGTGACAGCCTCCGGCGAAACTGTGCTGCCATCAACGATGATCACTGCGTTTTTAGCTTTTCCATATAATTCAGCCACTTTTTTTGCATCTTCACCAGCTGTCACAGAAGCCAAAACATGTTTGATCACATCATAACCATCTATTTTTTCCCCAGCGCAGGCCAGGTCCATATTGATCACTGCAGCCAATACTTGCTTCAGGAAAAAGATGCTGTTTTCAGGGTTCACTTCTAAAGGAGCCAGGTCAGCTGTCAGTTCATTTTCGGAGCTCAGCACAATCAGTTCCGCTCCTCCTTTGACAGCCTCTCTCACCTTAACAGCGGCAATTTGGCTTTCCTCAAACGAACCTACCTGCAGGATCAGATCTGTTGCCTTCAGCTCCTCAAAGCAAGTCTGAGGCATAGAATCTCCGAACACTGCTTCCAGTCCACTGCTGGCATCCGGTGTAAAGCTGAACAAACAGCCGGTCCCCAAGGACTGCCGTCCAAACTTGGCAGCAGCATCCGCCTCTTCCAGAGTATAAGAAGGAGAAACAGCTACAGCTATAGCCTCTTTGCCATAACGCGTCCAGATCCGCTGCAAAGCACATACAACATCTTTGATTGCTTCATCCCAGGATGCCTCCACAAACCGACCATCCCTGCGCACCAGGGGTTTTGCCAATTTATCACGATTGAAAGCTTCGAACCCAAAGCGTCCCTTGCGGCAGAGCAGTCCAGAATCTTTGGGGAGAGAGCGCAATACCAGATTACACCTGGTATTAACAACAGCTTCACAACCTACACCGCAGTAAGAGCATACAGTCTCTTTCTCTTCCATTTCCAAAGGAACTTGTTTGTCCACCGGGCAGCGCTCTATCAGTGCACCTGTAGGACATATGGAAGCACACTGGCCACAGCTTATACAAGCTGTGTCCTTTAGGGGGCGTAAAAATTCAGGTGCAACCATACTCTCAAATCCACGCTTCACCAGGCCCAGGGCAGTCACACCCATAACCTCTTCACAGACACGCACACACATTCCGCAGAGTATACACTTCTCAGAGTTTCTTTCCAAAAATGGATGGTCATCTTCCACCTTCTCCAGGCGTTTGGCACCCTTTAATCTTTCCGGTTGTACTGTGTACTCATTAGCATACTTGATCAGTTTGCATTCGAAATAATCCATACAGCCGCACTCCAGGCAGCGCCCGGCTTCTTTGACAGCTTCCTCATCAGGCAAGCCTAAATTGACTTCCCGGAAGTTGTTAGTGCGCTCACCAACTGCTAGCTGTGGCATCTTTACCCGGGAAATTTTTGTCTCTTGTGCAAAATCATCTGAAGTCAAGCCCTCTTGCTCAACGAGATAAGGCTCAGCGACAGGGATTTCCTCCCCTGCCAGATATGCGATCATTGATTCTGCAGCCTTTTTCCCCTGGGCTACAGCATCGATGGCGATTTTCGGGCCTGTTACACCATCACCACCGGCAAACACACCTGGCAGATTGGTCGCAAGGGTATTCTCATCCACAGCGATGGTGTTCCATTCGCTCAAAGAAACGGTGATACCTTCAGGATCCACCTGCTGTCCGATGGCTTTGATCACTGTGTCAATGGGTATTGTTTCCTCTGCTCCATCGATGGGTACAGGCCTCCTCCTGCCTGATGCATCAGGTTCACCCAATTCCATCTTCTGCAGGCGGATTGCGGTAACTCGTCCGTTTTCCTCACAGATCTCGATAGGAGATACCAGAAAACGAAATTCTACCCCTTCTTCCTCAGCCTCCATGATCTCAATTTCCTCTGCAGGCATCTCATTTCTGGTTCTTCGGTAAAGGACAACAACTTGTCTTGCCCCCAGGCGCAGAGCTGTGCGGGCAGCATCCATGGCTGTGTTCCCTCCGCCGACAACAGCTACTCTTTCACCGAGCCGCACTTCTTTATGCAGGGCTACCTCCCGCAGGAAGTCAATCCCCCCCAGTACGCCAGGCAGGTCTTCACCTTTACACCTGATGCTGGAGCTCTTCCAGGCACCGATCCCCAGGAAGACCGCATCATAACTCTCTCTCAGGTAGTCCAGGCTGATATCCACCCCAACCCGGGTGTTATAGATGAATTCTACCCCCATTTTTTCAATCAGTTCTATTTCCTGATCGAGTATGGTTTTGGGCAGGCGGTATTCTGGGATACCATAGCGCAGCATGCCACCAGCACTTGGCATGGCATCATAGACAGTAACCGTAATTCCAGCCCTGGCCAAAAAGTAAGCAGCGGTAAGGCCTGCAGGCCCTGCTCCTACAACAGCCACCTTTTTGCCGGTAGGTGGAGCGATTTCCGGCATGTAAGGTTCCGGGCTTGCTAAGTCCTTATCAGCCACAAAATATTTAAGCTGAGCAATGGCGATGGGCTCCTCTACCAACCGGCGCCGGCAAACAGTTTCACAAGGGTGAGGGCAGACCCGCCCGATACAGGCTGGAATAGGTATGACCTCTTTAATTAAGGCCAGCGCTTCCCTGTACTGTTTGTTGGCGATCAAACCCACATATCCCTGGACATCAGTGTGTGCCGGGCAGGCCTGGATACAGGGGCCACGGCAGTCACCATTGTGGTCTGAGAGCAGCAATTCCAATGTGAGTTTGCGGGATTCCCGCACCCTGGGGGAATCTGTGGAGATCACCATACCCTCTGCAACCTCTGTTGCACAGGAGCGGAGCAGCTTGGGATTGCCGGCCACTTCCACCACACAAAGGCCACACCCCCCATAGGGTTTTAGCCGCTCATCATAACAAAGGGTTGGAATATTGATGCCGTTTTGTCGAGCCACTTCTAAAATTGTCTGGCCGCGTATTGCAGTTACTTCTTTTCCGTTTATGTTAATCTTTATGTTATCCATTCCATCCTCCCCCTTACTCTACAGTGACTGCTTGATACTTGCTGGCGCAAGCCTCTAAGCAGCTACCACATTTCAGGCACAGTTCCTGGTCGATTTCATGGGGTTTTTTCTTCTCGCCGGTGATGCACTTAGCCGGGCACTTCCTAGCGCATCTGCCGCACCCACGGCACTTCTCCGGGTTGATCCGGAAGCTGATCAGGGCTTTGCACTGCTTGGCAGGGCATTTTTTATCCTTGATATGGGTCTCGTATTCATCCCTGAAATAGCGGATCGTTGTCAGAACAGGGTTGGGGGCGCTCTGTCCTAAACCGCAAAGTGATCCTTCCCTTACCTTAAGTGCTATCTCCTCAAGCAGTTCGATATCCCCTTCCTGCCCCTCTCCATCACAGATGCGCTCCAAAATCTCCAACATCCGCTTGGTGCCTATCCGGCACTGGACACATTTGCCACAGGATTCAGATTGGGTAAATTCCAGGAAGAACCGGGCTATGTCAACCATACAGGTGGTTTCATCCATGACCACCATTCCTCCAGAGCCCATGATCGCTCCGGTCTGGTTGATGGATTCGTAATCAACCGGGGTATCCAGCAGTTCTTCGGGTATACAGCCGCCAGAGGGGCCTCCCAATTGGACAGCTTTGATTTTCTTGTCACCCTTGATCCCGCCCCCGATGTTAAAGATCACTTCTCGCAAAGTCAGTCCCATAGGCACTTCTATCAGCCCGCCTTGCTTGATCTTGCCTGCTAAGGCGAAAACTTTGGTGCCAGGGCTTTTTTCTGTTCCCAGGGCGGAAAATGCCTTTCCCCCATTGGCCAGGATCCAGGGCACATTGGCATATGTTTCCACATTGTTGATGTTTGTTGGTTTTCCCCAGTAACCGGCTTGCACCGGGAATGGGGGCTTTATGCGGGGCATTCCTCGCTCTCCTTCAAGAGAGGCGATCAATGCTGTTTCTTCACCACAGACAAAAGCGCCAGCCCCTTGTTTGATGCTGATTTCAAAGTCAAAACCGCTGCCAAAGATGTTTTTGCCCAGTATACCCCTCTCTTCTGCTTGTTTGATGGCCAGTTCGGCCCTGCGGATGGCTAGGGGGTATTCAGCTCTGCAGTAGATAAAGCCTTGATTTGCCCCTACTGCATAGCCAGCGATGGCCATACCCTCTAAAACTGAATGGGGATCACCCTCTAAGAGGCTGCGGTCCATAAAGGCGCCGGGGTCCCCTTCATCGGCATTACAGATGATGTATTTGATATCCCCTGGTGTCCTGCGGGTTGCGTCCCACTTAAACCAGGTAGGGAAACCTGCACCCCCACGGCCTCTGAGTCCTGATTCCTTTATTTCGGAGATCACATCTATAGGGGTCATCTCGCTGACAACACGTTTTAGAGCCTGATAACCTCCCTGATCAACATAATCCTGGAGGTTTTCTGGGTTGATTATGCCGCAGTTCCGTAGCGCCACCCTCTTCTGGCCTTCCATAAAACTGTAGTCTTTCTCAGGTGCAGCTAACAGGTACTGCTCCACAGGAGACTGGCCTGTGATATGTTCGTCAAAGATCTTGACCACCGCTTCCGGGGTGACATAGCCGTAGGTAAAGACCCTTCCCTGGTCATCGATCAGATCTAAAAGCGGTTCAGCATGACACATGCCGATACAGCCTGTGTCCTTTAATTCTATACTTAACCCCCGTTTTTGAATCTCTGCTTCGACAACTTCCTTTACTTTTAAGGCACCAGCAGCTATGCCGCAACTTCCTAACCCAATCCTTATTTTCATTCTGTTTTCCCCCCCTCACAGGCCTGCTGTTCTGATACAGCCAGATCCCTTATTATTTTGAGGGCTTTATCAGGGGAAAGGGGTCCGTATGCCTGTTCATTGATCATCATTACCGGAGCTAAGCTGCAGCAGCCTAAGCATGCCACACAATCCAATGTAAAAAGCCCATCTGATGTTGTTTTATTGGGCTTGATATTAAGTTCTTCACAAATAGCAGTCAGGATCCGTTCAGAGCCGTTGACATGACAGGCAGTTCCTTGACACAGCAGGATGTGATATTTCCCAATCGGCTGCAGCCGAAACTGTGTATAGAATGTTGCCACTCCATAGATTTTTGCCGGTTTGATCTTCATTGTGGATGCTATATAATCCATCACCTGCTGCGGAAGGTAGCCGTAAATTGACTGTACTCCCTGCAGTATTGCGACCAGGCTGCCCTTTTGGCCTTTGTATTGTACTAATAGTTCCTGCAAGAGTTGCCAGTTCTTGGCATCCTTCTTTATGTCATTTTCTTGCTGTTTGTTGCGCTGACAGGTACATGACATGGAGAATATCCTCCCCCTCGCCTTATTTACTACTTAATCGATCAACAAAATCTATTAAAGTGTAACATAAAATGCAACACTTCAGTTAAACAACTTCTAGTCTATTTCTGCCTGCCGGATCCAATAAGCACCTTATCAAAGTTGCTGACTCGTCTAAACTTGAACGATCCTGGCAACTGTAGGAGACCGGATGGGATGATATCCCCCTTCAGGGGAATTTCCTCTTCACCGTCAATATTTAGATAGGTCAGATGGTCAGAATCTAATTCAAATTCCAGTTTTACGAGGTTTTGATCACCAAAGGACGTGAAGATAAAAATTGGGGACGGATGGGGGGTAATCACCAGTGCTGAAATACTGAAGGTGTAAATTGTAAGTCCAATTTGGTTTGAAGCTGATCAACGATGCTCTGGTTAAAGTCTGTTGTACCCGCAAAAAAGCTTTGATCATCGGTGTGTCTGTGGGGCAAGGACAAACACAGTTGCATCGCATTTAATGCGCAGGTTGTAACCATGTCCTAATAGAATGGATTCGTCAAGGATATTTTGAAACACCTGAAGAATAACCTGGCTAATGTGTCAGTGCCTTCCTGAGCCTCTCAAAATATGGATTGCAATATGATGCGACACAGTAAAAAGTATAGACTCAATGTGCGGCTATTTCAGCCTTTGATGCTGTCCAGCGTCCACAGCGGTCACCCCATCTGGCAAGAAGTGAATCATCCTGCTTGATTTCAATAACTTCACAGGCATTAGGACACCCCTGACAGATGAAACTGCTGTTCTGATACTGTTGGCTGGTAACCTCAAAGCCGCGAAAGTTTGTCTTAACTCCCTGCTCAATAATGTGGTCCCGGACCAAGAGAGCAGCCCCATAGGCCCCCATAACATCAAAATGCTTGGGCACCATTACCTCAGTCTGCAAGGCTTTTTTGAAGGCCTCCCTCATCCCGGCATTAGCCGCTACCCCACCCTGAAAAACCACAGGTGGGCGGATCTCCAAGCCTTTACCTATATTGTTGAGATAATTACGCACCAATGCCTCACAGAGGCCGGCAACAATATCAGGCAGGGAATGCCCCATCTGCTGTTTATGGATCATGTCTGACTCGGCAAAAACAGTACAGCGGCCTGCTATCCGCACAGGGTTTTTAGCTTTAAGGGCGATATTGCCGAATTCCTCTATTGTTAAATTGAGCCTGCCGGCCTGCTGGTCCAGAAATGAGCCGGTTCCAGCAGCACAGACAGTGTTCATGGCGAAATCAACCACAATACCATCTTTGATAATAATAATTTTTGAGTCCTGCCCCCCTATTTCCAGTACAGTACGGACACCGGGAACAGCATGCAGTGCAGCTACAGCATGGGAGGTAATTTCATTTTTTACCAGGTCTGCTCCCACCAGAACACCTGCCAGTGCTCTGGCACTTCCAGTTGTGCCTACACCACAGATACTGTCCTTTTTTGTCAAACGCTCGTTGAGCAGGGATAAGCCCTGCTGTACCGCTCTGATAGGCTGTCCCTGAGTGCGGAGATAAATTGGTGATAAATACAGTTCTCCTTCAGGGTCGATCACCACCAAATTTGTGCTGACAGACCCCACATCAATTCCTAAAAACAGATCCACTCATCTGTTCCTCCTTGTACTATATAGTTAGTTTTTTTTGCTCCAAGCCAACAGACTTGATCCTTGACAACCACATAGGAATCCCGGGCGACCTGGATAAATATTCTCGTAGAGGCAGGGGGCTTCGATCATCCTCCTTGGGAAGCTCA
>JAAYWP010000081.1 GCA_012516535.1 Syntrophomonadaceae bacterium
TGACAATACTTAATAGGGGTAAAGTAATACCTATGTTTCGTTGCTTAAATGGCCTACGAAATGGAAATGGTGTTTTCTAAAATCCAAAAGTCTATGATGATCTCGAAAAATAATATCCTATAAAAAGTTGACACCGTCTTAGGCTCATTTATGTTTGCAGGCGGTATGCCTGCTGTGCTATAATAAACAGCGTTAGATCTGGAGGTGAGGTAAATGAAAAAGGGTATTCATCCGCAGTATCATAAGGCTACGATTTCCTGTGCCTGTGGAGCCCGTTTCGAAGTGGGTTCTACTGTACCAAGCATGAGGGTAGAGGTCTGCTCTAACTGCCATCCCTTCTATACAGGGATGAGGACCAGGGTTGTGGAAAAGGGCGGACGTGTAGAAAGGTTTAGGAAGAAATACGAGGCATTCAAGAGAGCTTAGCATCTCTTCTCTCATTTGTTTTTTATAGCTGCAGAGGGGGGAGATGTTTTGTCTGGGAAAAGAGGGGAGACTCCTTTTCAGTATGGGGGCCAGGCGGTTATTGAAGGTGTAATGATGCGTGGCCCTCAAAGAATTGCAACTGCGGTCCGGTCAGGTGAGGAAATCATTATCCACCAGGAAAAGATTACTCCTTGGTCGGATTATTTTTCTTTTCTAAAATGGCCTTTGATTCGAGGTACAGTTGTGCTCATTGAATCGATGGTCATCGGGATTAGGACTTTGAACCTGTCTGCCTCACTTGCTCTGGGTGATGAGGAGGAGGGTTTAAGTTCTTTTGAGATGGTTTTGACCGTGGCGCTTGCCCTTCTGCTAGCTACAGGTCTCTTTATATTATTACCCACCTGGCTGGGGCATCTGACCAGCGGACGGTTTCCTGTCTGGGCGCAGAACTTGGTCGAGGGGGTCAGCAGATTGGGGCTTTTTCTGGCCTACCTCCTTGGGATCCGTGCTTTGGAGGATATCAGGCGGGTTTTTCAGTACCACGGGGCTGAGCACAAGACGATCAATACCTATGAGGAGGGTGCAGAACTTACAGTTGAAGAGGTGGCTAAACGCTCCCGTCAACATCCCAGTTGCGGCACCTCCTTTATTCTCTATGTGCTGGTGATCAGTATTTTTGTTTTTTCTTTTTTGGGGAATGGGCCCTGGTGGTGGAAGTTTGGGTCCCGTCTCTTGTTATTACCCTTGATAGCTGGCCTGGGGTATGAATTTATTCGTTTATCCAGGCGGTATAGAAAGCAGATGAGGTTTTTCATCGCACCGGGCCTTTGGGTACAGAATCTTACCACTGGGGAGCCGGACCCTGGCCAGATTGAGGTGGCTATTGCAGCACTGAAATGTGTTTTAGTTCCCCCGCCTGGTGCTGCGGGCTCAGGTGATTGAACTAAGTATCTAGAGGGGAAGGGGGTTGACCGATCATGCTGGAAAAACTTGAAGAATTAGAAGCCCACTTCACTGAGTTGGAGAGCAAGCTCAGCGATCCAGCGGTGCTTAAGGATATGAATCAGTATCGGGAGTTGGCCAAAAAACATGCAGAACTGTCCGAGATAGTGACAGCCTTCAGGGAATATAAAAAAATTATCGCAGATATAGAGAGTGCTAAAGAACTGCTTAATGAGGATGATGTTGAGCTTCAGCAGCTTGCAGAAACCGAACTGTCCCAACTCAAAGAGAAAAAGGAGAATATGGAGGAAA
>JAAYWP010000082.1 GCA_012516535.1 Syntrophomonadaceae bacterium
AAACTCTCAGCAAACTGGTAGGTATCAAAACTGATCACATCAATACCTGCACTTAAAAGGATCGACCAATCCAGGTCGGAACAGGAGTGTACACCGGCTAACCCACCAAACCTGCGTACAAAAGCAGCAAATTCAGTAAGCTCAACCTGTACATCATCTCTGCTGACACTGATGCGATCATACCTCCCACAGCTATCGATGACCGGATCATCCATGAAAATGATCACAGGAAGGCCAAATCGCCCCAGTGTCTTCACCTGCCAGGCAGCCTGTAGGGACAGTTGTTTGAGCAAAATGTCCCGCAGTTGCTCGTCATAATAGGCAGGCACCCTATTCTGATCGGTAACCTGGAAACCAACAGACAGAAGACCAACAACCTGCCCTTTCAGGTACCTGGCTTGACCAGTTCCTTTATTAACTAATTCGTCATAGAAGCAGTAAAATCCTTCTGCAGATCCCAATGAAAATGAAAATTTATTTAATATTTCCAGATCCCCATCTGCTGCCTGCAAGTAAAGCTCATAAAACTCAGCCAAACGGCCAGGCCAATCATCATCTTCATTCAAAAAAAATGCTTTCGTTCCTTTTTCTACCTGTATCAAGCCTATATCACTAAGAGCATGTAAAAACTGGGTGCAAAAATACTCGTCCACCGTTTTCCGCGGCAACTGCGGCCAGTGAGGCATCACAGGCAGATATTTACAAACAAGGGCAACCGCAGCTTCCGGGTCAAGGTGAGGCAGACTCCCGATTCCAGTGGCACAACCATATGGAATTAACTGCTTTTCAACAATTTTCGCATCTTTAGAGTGCATACACTTCTTCCCCGCTCAAAACCTTGATCCCTTTTTCAATCATTAACTGCTCAGCTTCCTCTGTATTTTCTACCCGAAAGACAGCCAAAGCATCCCCTGAAACCTTGGTAACAAAGGCATATAAATACTCGATATTGATCTCCGCTTCCTTCATCAGATCAAGAATATCAGCTAATCCACCGGGATGGTCCGGTATCTGTACGGCAATAACTTCGGTCATCCTGACCGAGAATTTTCCCCTCCGCAGCACCTCGTAAGCCCGGTTCGGGTCATTGACAATCAAGCGCAGGATACCGAAGTCTGTGGTATCAGCCACAGAAAAGGCCCGTATATTGATCCCCTCATCCCCTATAGCTCTGGCTACACTGGCCAGCCTGCCGACCTTGTTTTCCAAAAAAACAGTTATCTGCTTCACCGGCATCAACATCCCCCCTTAAAGACTGCGGCGATCAATAACCCGCTTAGATTTACCCTCAAACCGCTCGATGGATTTCGGCTCCACCAATTTGACCTTAACATTTATCCCTAAAACGACCTCAATCTCTTTCCGTATTTCCCTTTCCAATCTCTCTAACTTTCTGACTTCATCGGAAAACACCTCATCAGATACCTCTACCCAAACCTCCAACTCATCAAGCTGTTCTCTCCGATCAACATAGATCATATAATAGGGTTCTGTGTGACTGATGTTGAAGAGCACCTCTTCGATCTGAGATGGGAACACATTGACACCTCGAATTACTAGCATGTCATCGGTGCGTCCTTGGAAACGATCGACCCTCATATGGGTGCGCCCGCAGGAACACTCTTCCTCAGGGATGATCCTGGTGATATCTCTGGTGCGATAGCGGATCATAGGCAGTGCTTCTTTGGTCAGTGTGGTGATCACCAGTTCTCCGTAGCTTCCCGGTGGCAATTGCTCACCTGTTTCCGGGTCCACAATCTCTGCTAAAAAGTGATCCTCCCAGATGTGCAGCCCTTCTTTGGCAGGGCATTCTACTGCAACTCCAGGGCCGATCACCTCACTGAGTCCGTAGACATCCAGAGCGATGATCCCCAGCCTTTTTTCAATCTGCTCCCGGAGGTTTAAAGACCAGGGTTCTGCTCCGAAAAGCCCCCCCTCAAGACAGAGTTCATCTTTAGAAACACCCATCTCCTTCATCACATCTGACAGATGCAGGGCATAAGAGGGT
>JAAYWP010000083.1 GCA_012516535.1 Syntrophomonadaceae bacterium
ATGAAGGTTCAGCATCACAAATAAATTATCACCTAACAACAAGAGCCATGAAGCTCCTATTTCCCGCCAGAAGGCTGGAAGGGATCTTCATGGCTTTTTGTTTGTGAGGAGGTGAGCTTTTAAAATCTTTTCACGATCAAAAAGGAGGTAGATCAATATGCAGTCCTCCACAACAAACACTGATTTTTGGATCAATCTGTGGGAAGAAGCAAAACATAAATCACCGATGAGAAAGCGGCGGCGCCATACAGAAGAAGAGATGATTGAAACTTGGAACCGTCGAGCCAAAGGTTTTGCACGGCGTGCTAAAGATATAAAGGGTCAAAAGAGGCGGCAAAAAGTGCTGGAATTTCTTGAACAAGAAGGTGCTCTGCAAAAAGGTTTTAAGGTGCTGGATATTGGGGCAGGCCCAGGAAATTTTGCCATTCCCATGGCTCATATCGTGGAGCAGGTTACAGCTATAGAGCCGGCCTCTGAAATGGTAAAAATCCTTCAGGAAAGGGCAGCAGAGCATAAGCTGGACAATATCAAAATAATAATGCGCACCTGGCAGGATATTGACCTTTCAGAAGAAGGTTTTGTTGGGCAGTTCGATTTGGTCTTTGCATCAATGACACCCGGAATACAGGATGGGGAAACTCTGAAAAAAATGATCAACGCTTCACGAGGCTATTGTTATTTAAGCAGCTTTTCCGGCCGCCGTTGGGGAAAAGCGTACAGAGAACTCTGGCAGCTGTTTTTTAATGAAGATCTGGGAGTCAGTCCGGTGGATATTTTTTACCCCTTTGGTGTCCTCTATTCTATGGGATACAGGCCGAATTTGCGCTTTATCAACCACCATTGGGTACATGAACAGCCAGTAGAAGAAGCAGTAGATAGCATCATATCGTTTTTTGAAAACTACATGGATATAACAGCGGATGTCAGAAAAACCATTGAGGATTATATTGCAAAACACTCAGATAAGGGCATCTTCCGGCAGGAGATCAACAGCTGCTCAGGGATGATGGTATGGCAGGTAAATAATCACCATAATCAGGAGGTGGAACAATGCCCAAGAAACGCTCAGTAAAAATTATTTCGCTGTTGGTGCTGCTGACCTTCTTTTCCTGTCTTTTTTACGGCTGCAGCAAAGACAATGACAATACAGCGAAAGCCAGTAAACCCGAAAGCAAAAAAACAGCAGATGTGATCAGGCTGGCCGGTGGGAATTACGGTTATTTGAGCCCTTATGCCCATTACCCAAGGGGGCCTGGCAGCTTCAAAATGCGCCTGATCTTTGACAGTCTGCTGGAAAAGGATGAAAAGGGGTATATTCCCTGGCTTGCTGAAAAATATGAGAGCAAAGAAAACGGTAAACAGTACTTATTTACTATCAGAGACAATGTTAAATGGCATGATGGAAAACCATTAACAGCCGAAGATGTGAAATTTTCCTTTAAATATGCTTGTAAACACCCCATGGTTTCCTCTAGTATCTCTCAGAATGATATAGAAAAAGTTGAGATTGTTGGGGACCGGCAGGTTTTAGTCACTGTAAAAAAGCCCAGTGCTGTTATGCTGGGAAATCTGGGAACAACCAGGATTATCCCAAAGCATATCTGGGAAAATGTTGATAATCCAAAGGAGTTTCTTGATGAGGAGGCAGTTATCGGATGCGGCCCATATATACTGACAGACTACAGTAAAGAACACGGAACCTATCGCTTTGAGGCATTTAAGGATTATTGGGGTCCCAAACAGAGGGTAAAAGTAATCGAATTTATACCGGTCAGTGAAGCAATCCTGGCTTTTGAGCAGGGGGAAATAGATATGACCTCTGTTACTCCAGATGTGCTGCCACGCTTTGAAAATGATCCCCAGTACAAAATCGTTGAAAGCCCTGCTTTTTGGGGATACAGAATGATATTTAATATGGGTGAAACCCCGGTTTTTCGGCAAAAGGAATTCAGGCAGGCAATCTGCTATGCCTTAGATAAGGACGACTTGATTGAAAAGGTACAGCGCGGTGCAGGTGTTCCGGGATCTGCAGGAGTACTGCCCCCTGGCCATATTATGTACAATCCAAATGTTAAACAGTATGACCATTCTATTGAAAAAGCTGTAGAACTGCTAGAAAAATTGGGCTATGACAAATTGAAAAATGGAGTACGGGTCAACAGCAAAGGTGAAAAGCTTTCCTTTAACCTGCTTGTGGGTGGTGAAGTAAGATTGGCAGAAGTTATCAAAGAACACCTAGGTAAGGCCGGCATCGAAATCAATGTTCAGAGTGTTGACGGAAAAACCAGGGATGCCCGGGTTAATGAAAACAAATACCAGCTGGCAATCACAGGCCATGGAGGTTGGGGTAATGATGCCGATTATCTCCGTGAGCGGTTCAGCGATGATACAACCTCCAGTGGAAGCATTTCACCTAATATGGCCAGATTTAAAGGATACAGCAAACCAGAACTCTCCCAACTTCTGGAAAAACAGTTTGAGACCATTGATGAAAACGAACGAAAAAAGCAAATATTTGAAGCACAGGAACTGCTGGCTGAAGATGTGCCGGAAATCGCTCTTTTCTATACGATATCTTATTACGTCTATAAACCTGAAAAATATGACGGCTGGATGTTCATGTTTGACCACCACTCTTTAGAACACAGCAAACTATCTTATTTGGAAAGAGACTAGCAAAGCTGTCAGAAAGGATGATCACTATGAAAGGTATAAAGGGTGGTAGATTAGGAGAATACCTATTAACAATATTAATTGTGGTCACCCTCAATTTTATGCTGCCCCGGGCTATGCCCGGGGACCCCTTTCTCTTTCTGTCAGGTGAAGAAGCAGGTGATATAGTTGTCTCATATTCTGAGGAACAAAGACAGCTATACCTTGAATTCTATGGTCTAAACAAACCTGTGCTCAGCCAGTACTTTGCTTACCTATCTGAGCTCTGTAGGGGAAATCTCGGTTTCAGCCTCTACTATAACGCACCAGTAAGCAGTATTATACTCAATCGGCTAGGCTGGACTGTGTTTCTGGTGCTGGCGGCGGTATTTTTTAGCACACTGATCGGTGCAGCTTTGGGTTCTATTTCTGCCTGGCACAGGGAAAAGTGGGTGGATAAAACCCTTTATGCTTTGATGATCACCATTTCTGAGATTCCTGCCTTTTTGCTGGGACTTATCCTGCTCTTTGGGTTAGCTGCTGGATTGAAGTTATTCCCTCTGTCAGGAGCAATAACTCATTTCGCCGACTATCAACATTTGTGGAGCAAAATACTTGATATACTACACCACTCCATCCTTCCTATAACAGCTCTTACCATCGCGCGACTAGGTGGAATGTACCTCTTATCAAGGAACAGCATGACCACTGTGCTGGCGAAGGATTATATCCGGACAGCTCAAGCCAAAGGGCTTCTTAAAAAACGGATAATTTACCGCCATGCGCTAAAAAACGCCTTACTACCTATTGTAACGAGAGTTTTTTTGAGCATTGGCGGCCTGGTAGGCGGAGCTATTTTGGTAGAGAATGTTTTCGCCTATCCCGGTCTTGGGCTCCTCATGCGGCAGTCTGTGATGTATCACGATTATCCACTGATTCAAGGTATTTTCCTTGTAGTGACAATCTTAGTACTGTTGGCAAATTTTACTTCTGACCTGGTATATAAAAAACTTGATCCACGTGTTGGTCAACTAGAGGTGGCACAAAAATGAGCAGGCACAGTATTCAGCTTCTTGATGCAAAACAAAAAATAACACAGTTCACGTTTCACGAAGTTTACCAAAAATTTATTTCGCTGGGACACAAGATATGGGTTAAAATTGCCTGTTTTTTTAATAAGTTTTCCATCCCTGGGAAAGCAGGACTTATTGGTTTAAGTTTAATTTTTTTGATAGCACTACTTGCTCCCTGGATCGCTGGACACTCCCCCCGTGTTTCTTCAGGGCCACCCCTAATACCACCGGCATGGCCCCATATTTTGGGTACTGATGAACTGGGTGTGGATCTATGGGCACAAATCTGCTATGGGGCAAGAGTCAGCCTGCTGGTCGGTATCAGCACCGCTCTGCTCGCAGGGCTTGTAGGGGGAGCAGTAGGTATCATATCAGGTTATATAGGAGGATGGGTAGATAAAATTATAATGCGGTTGGTAGATATTATGATCGTTCTGCCCGATCTTCCGGTGATGATCGTGCTGGCAGCATTTTTTGGACCCAGCCTGGTTAATATTATCCTGGTACTGGCCTTGTTTTCCTGGGTTTCCCCTGCCCGTATTGTGCGTTCACAGGTGCTGATGCTTAAAGAACAAAACTATATCAAAGCAGCTGAGATTTATGGTGCCAGCCCTTGGTATCTTTTATGGAAACACTTTCTTCCTGAACTGCTACCCATACTTGTAGTAAATATGATCAGGCTGACCGGGAGAGCTATCGTTGCTGAAGCCAGTCTCTCCTTTCTGGGATTAGGTGATCCTACTTCACGCAGTTGGGGGCTGATCATCCACCATGCCACTAGCTTCAAAGGGATCTATTACACAGACTTTTGGAAGTGGTGGCTGTTTTATCCCTGGCTTTTTTTGATGCTGATGGTTGTTTCCCTGGCTTTTATCAGTCGGGACCTGGAGCGAATCGCTGACCCTCGCTTGGGGAAAAAATAAATGTTTTTTTGAGAGGAGATTGATAATGAGTGCTAAGAAACCCTTACTTGAGATCAGAAAACTGTCAGTGACTTATACATCTTCAAATCCACCAGTAACAGCAGTCTCCGATCTATCCCTGCAGATCAGAAAAGGAGAAAGCCTGGGTATTATCGGTGAATCTGGCTGTGGTAAATCCACCCTGGCTCTTTCCATCATGAGGCTGCTGAAAAATGTGCGTACCGAAGGTGAAATACTTTTTTCAGGTGAAAATCTTATGGATCTAACTGAGCAGCAGCTCAGAAAATACCGCTGGAAAAAAATAGCCCTTGTTTTTCAAAATTCTTTAGAGGTGCTCAATCCTGTTCTGACCATAGCAGAACAGCTCGAAGAACCCATTTGGGCTCATGAAAGATTAACTGCCAAAGAAAGCAGCCAAAGGATCGTCGAAGTATTAAAAATGGTCGGCCTTGACCCAAGTTGGAAAAACGCTTACCCACACCAACTGTCCGGTGGCATGCGCCAGCGTGTGCTGCTGGCAATGGCTTTGGTATGTGAACCGGAGTTATTAATTGTGGATGAGCCAACAACTGCTCTTGATGCCGCTAGCAAAAATGAGATCTATTATTTGTTGCGGGATCTGCAGAAAAAAATAGGATTTGCTATGATTTTGATCTCCCATGATGTGGCATTTATTTCTCGTCTTACCTCCCAGGTGATGACCATGTACTGCGGTCAAGTAGTTGAATACGGCAGAACATCTGATGTGCTGAAAAACCCTATGCACTGCTATACCAGAGGGCTGCTTAATGCATCTGCCCAATTTTTCAAATACAAGGACCTTTGGGGCATCGGTGGTAAACCACCTGAAGAAATGCGTACTTATGAGGGCTGTCCCTTTGCACCCCGCTGCTGCCAGTCATCTGACAACTGCAGAAAATCCAGGCCGGAACTGCGCTATGTAGCCCTGGAGCGCCAGGTGGCCTGCCACAAAGGAGGGATTGAATCCTTCCTTAAAGCAGAAGGGATCAAAAAAAGCTTTCAGGTCAAAAACCGGGTGATTCAGGCTGTTAAAAGAGCAGACATCGAAATCAGAAGTGGTGAGGTTGTTGCTCTCGTGGGTGAATCAGGATCAGGCAAATCAACCCTGGCACATACCCTGGTGGGTATCCTTTCCCCAGATGAGGGAAGTGTTTTTTTCCGTGGAAAAAAAGTGGAAAACCACTGGGCCACCAGGATGATGGAGGGTATGCAGATTATTTTCCAGGACCCCTTTTCCGCC
>JAAYWP010000084.1 GCA_012516535.1 Syntrophomonadaceae bacterium
AAACCGGCAGATATGCATGATCTTCTCCTGCTGACAGCGGCTTATTTGTGTGATGCCGGTTCATTTTCAGCAGTAAGTCAAAGGAAAGATGATCTTGTTGTTGGCCTGCCACTTTCCTTTTATAGAGCGCAGAAGGATATATTGAAAGACCGGCTTTCAAGGCTGTCGGCCTGGGTAAGCGTTGATGGTAAAGAGAAAAAATATATCTCTTTCAATAAGGTAATGGTGTTTCCTCAGGGAGCTGGCGCATTGGTTTCCCTGGGAAGCAAGCTGCCCAAAAGCGGAATGATCGGTTTAATTGACGTTGGAACATATACAACTGACTTTATGATGTTTGAGATAAAGAATGGTATGCCGATACCGATGCCTGATGCCTGTGGAAGTGCAGAAGCAGGAATATATCTGGTTCAGCGTGCAATAGCGAGTGAATTTGAGAAACAGACCGGGTCACCTCTCCCGCAAAGAATGTATCAGAAAGCTATGGAGATGGCACGGGACGGGAAGCCTATCAGTTTTGAAAGCAGGAATATAGATTTATATTCTGGATGGAAGCAAGCGCAAAAAGAAGTTGCAGAAACAATAGCAGGACACATACTGGCATTATGGGGAGACCGTACAGGATTTCTTGATATGACCGTTTTTGCTGGTGGTGGATCAATCTGGTTTGGGGAGATACTCGAAAAAATCTTTTCCAACTCCATATATGCCGATGATGCTGTTTTTGCTAATGCTGTAGGGTTTATGAGAATGGCTTCCGGAACGAAAAAACCTTGATGTTATGCGGTTTATCAAGGTTTTTTTGACAAATGTTCCGGTATATATTTGCTGAAACAGAGAAGAAGAGAAAAGTTTCCGGTACAAGGTGATAAAAATGACTCGCAAAGCTAGACGACGATTGGATTTGCAGCTTCCGGAAGATCACCCTATATTCTCATACCCTAAAGGTGTCAGGTCGGCGGTTGCCAGAGAGTGGCTTGATATAGGAGCGCGACTTGCAAACATAGATAAGAACATAAATGAGATCAAAGAGAAGTTAAATGAGCTTGAGCAAAAGCCGGAAAATGACGGTAACTCAGGCTTCGACGCGGGGACTTTTGCTGAAAGCCTGGAAAAGATTTTTGGATAAGGAGGGGTTTTTATGAATGATCTGTTGAAATATCAGAACCTTTTAAGTGAGATTTATGAGCAGGCGAAAGAACTTAATCTGAAATTGTGGTGCGCAATAGATTGTGTCCAGAACGATTTGGAATGGACAGGCGAGATCGACACTGAAAAAAAGCTAGTCGAAGCAGAAGCTGTCTATGATAGCCAGAACAAAGCATTAAAAATCGTTGTAAATGACTGCCTTCCAAGAATATCTGCAATGAAGTCTGAAGCATCTTTCCTTATGCGAAACTACTGGAAGGGGTGTGTGGCCGCTGCAATCAGGAAGTTGCCTGAGCCAGTCACATTTGAAAAAGCACTCTGCGCCATAATTATGTACACTCCCAGGAAAATTGAATGGGATGTAGATAACAGGGCATTTCAGATGATCATAAACGCACTGCGTGTTACCCAAGTTATCACTGGTGATGGATGGGATAAACTTACATTGCTGCTTAAAGGAGGAGTAGATAAAAAACGACCAAGAACAGAAATCATCGTTACGGAATATCCAGAAGATACCATAAATACACTGTTAAAATCCATGTAATTAAATAACATAAATGGTACTCAAATGGCTATCAAAAAGGGGCAGAAAAAGGCCAAATTACCACGTGGCAATGTTGGCTGTTTCAAACTACCCAAAAAATCATGTGGCAATCTTGTCTTTTTTCAAAACCCGCGTTCCAGTTGTGACGCGGGTTTCATCGTTTCTCACGATTTACACGAAAACGGGCTCAGGACGCCTTTATTTTAGTCTCGATGGACACGATCATAGGTCTTCATTGCATATCAGAAGTGAGGTGCAAAAATGGAAAATAATTTCGACTTTTTAACCGACAGGGATAAAAAACTTCTCCACTTACTGGGGAAGTGCGGGGTGCTTAGAACCGATCAGGCGAAATTGATTTATGATGGAGTTAGAAAATATCACCTTCGGCGGATAGAGAAACTTGCCAGTAAAGGCATGATTGTTCGGGAGTACGGTTACATTCGGCCTACATCACGTGGACTGCAGGCGGCTGGTTTTGAAGGTAGGCCAATTAGAGTAAAGAAGCACCAGTATAAAGACCGGGTACTTGCAGTTGACGTGCTGTCAAACTTTCAGGACTGGGAAATAGAATACGCAATAGAGCTGAAACGCAGAGGGGTGGTAGAACGCAGATCGCAGATTAGTGCAGTCATATCAAAAGGCAGTCTCCAGTACGGAGTATATATCCAGACGCATACTCCACGACCATCTACCGTTTGTTTTCTCCGGTCAGAAATGCGTGAACTGCACATGGCAGGCATCGAACGTGTTATTATTTTTTACCTGACATCTGATTACACGGAAGTCTTTGGCAAAGCACCGGATTACATTAAAGAGTGCTGCCTACTCCCTTACCCTGCAGGCGTAAACTCTTTCAAGCGCATTTTTACCCAGGATTTTCGCGCCTTTATAAATCAGCGTTTCCCAGGCTTGAAACCCTGCAGGCGCCCCTTTGCCCATTTCCAGTGGCAGGGAAAATACATTACCGTCATGCACAACAATGACTTAGTCAAAAGACAAGCCTTGATAGACTACCTAACCTATGCACAGAAGAGAGAATCACGGCCATGCATTATAGTCTGCGCCCCCTCACAGGCGCAGGAGATAAGTAACCTCTTTCAGGAATACGAAATGGAGTTGATCATAGATGAAGGGACTGATACAGAAATACAAAAACCTTCAGCCACCCAAAAAGAGAATAATTTCCGCAGTCTTGCTCATTACCCTATACATTTTTGACGCATGGCTTATCGGCAGCATCACATTTATATTCAGTGATTGGGACTTAATGCTGCGCTGCCTTCGCAACCCTTTCCTAGCAGCCGTATTAGTCCCCCAGAAAGCATCTATCCCTTTATGGATAGGACTAAATATCCTTGTTTTGCTATCATTAGCGGCAATAGCCTATGGGTTATGGGCACGCTATCCGGAGTTGCAAACACGATTCGCGGCAAGCAACGAACCACGCATTATAAACGATCCAACTCATGGCACATCAAACTGGATGGACAGGCAGGAAGCTGAAAAGCACTTCAGTTTCGGACCCGGCCCTGGAATTCTGTTAGGCCGCTTTGAAGGAGAAATGATTCGACACGACAACCCCCGCATGAACCGAAACTGCATC
>JAAYWP010000085.1 GCA_012516535.1 Syntrophomonadaceae bacterium
AATGCGGTAAGTGGGGAACAACTGCAGAAAATGGATGATCAGGAACTGAAGCGGGTTGTATTGAACACAACAGTTTTTGCCAGGGTATCACCTGAAGATAAACTGCGTATTGTCACCGCTTTGAAGGAACACAAGCATGTGGTGGCTATGACCGGTGATGGTGTTAATGATGCCCCTGCTTTAAAACGAGCAGATATCGGTGTTTCTATGGGAATCACCGGTACAGAAGTTGCTAAAGAGGCATCCAGTATGGTGTTGATGGATGACAATTATGCCACAATTGTTAGCGCTGTAGAAGAGGGACGCACCATCTACAGTAACATTCGCAAATCTATCCATTACCTGCTTTCATGTAATATCGGGGAAATTATTACTATATTCTCATCTATTCTGGTAGGAGTCGGCAGTCCCCTGACTGCTATTCAGATTCTGTGGCTCAATCTAGTTACAGACGGATTGCCAGCACTGGCACTTGGTGTTGAACCGGCAGAAAAAGATGTTATGAAACAGCCTCCCAGAAAGCCGGATGAAGGTGTATTTGCAGGGGGAATGGGTGTCAAGATCGTATGGCAGGGTATAGTGATCGGGTTGTTGGCATTGGCGGTATATTTACTCGCACTTCGTTGGGGGCGAACACTGCCGGAGGCCCACACCATGACATTTGCTACTATGGCTTTGATGCAGCTTGTGCATTCATTTAATGCCAGAAGTATGGAACACTCCATCTTTAATCTTGGAATTGCAAGCAACAGAAGCCTGATCTTTGCATTTTTTGCTTCAGCTGCAATAACAGCAGCGGTGATCTTTGTTCCATTCCTCAGAGAATTTTTTGACACAGCATTGTTGCGTGTCAGCGATTGGTTTGTGGTTTTCGGATTTGCTTTGATTCCTCTAATTATTGTAGAAATATCTAAAATGATCAAAGGAGAGCGTGTAGCTGTCAGGGAGAGTCAGTGATACGGTTCAGGAAAAACGAGGCTCTAAAAACAGGGCTGTAAAAAGGAATGGAATTCTTCATAACTGACAGGAAAAGCTGGAAAACACATTGAATGAATGAAAAAGAATAAGGCTAAGTAATACTTTATAGGTGGTTGAAAAAACCACCTGTTTTTTTATATATTATTTTGTTTCTCCCCGTGCAAACTAAGAGAAATAGCAGCAATAGGGGGTTGTTATCATGCGTCCCATTTGGCAGGGAGCGATCAGCTTTGGACTTGTTAATATTCCCATCAAGGTTTATCCCGCTGTCCAAGACAAGGATATAAAATTCCGCTTTTTGCACAAAGAATGCCACACCCCTCTTATCTATGAGCGAAGATGCCCCAGCTGTGATCGTGCGGTGCAGATGGAAGAGGTGGTAAGAGCCTATGAATATGAAAAAGGAAGGTTTGTGACAATAGAGGACGAACTGCTGGCCCCACAGGGGGATGTCCTGCATACAGTGGATATCATGGATTTTGTTCATTTAGAGGAAATCGACCCTATATATTTTGCCAAGCCTTATTATTTAGCTCCGGGAACAGGTGGTGAAAAGGCCTACAGACTGCTGCATCATGCCATGCAGGAGACAGGGAAGGTGGCCGTTGCTAGGACCAGGCTGCGCAAAAAGACATCACTGGTTGCTCTGCGTGTCTTTAAACAGCTTTTATTGATGTCTATCATGTATTATGATGATCAAATACGCCGGGTGGATTCTCTGATGGATCCACAAAAAAAGATAGATATTAATGAAAATGAAGTGAAAATGGCGGTAGAACTGATCGGCAATTTGGCCAGCAGCTTTGAACCGGAAAAATATGAGGATGAACAGCGCAAAAAACTGGAAAAAGCAATTGCTGCCAAAATTGCCGGTAAGGAGGTTACTGTAGCTCCGGCAGCTCCATCCGATAAAGTGGTGGATCTGGTGGAGGCTTTGAAAGCGAGCTTGGAGATGACCAAAAAGAAGCAGCCAAAAGCAAAGAAAAAACCGGGAAAAAAGACTGCAACTGGGCAGGTTTAGAAGGAAAAAGGGGCAGAACTCGTGAAACAATTAAGCCCATTGACAAATGTGCTCTTTATAATACAGTATTATTGGTAGAAGATGGTCATTTTGTTTTAGGGAGAGGATTGATATGGATGACCGGTACTATTGGGCAGCGCTGCAGATCGCCGTCAATCTGGGTTGTCGCAGTTTGTATCATCTTTACCGTCATTTTCCTTCAGGAAGATCGGTTCTTGAAGCTGATATAGAAGATTTAAAAAGGGTACCCAATATTAGACCACAGGTGGTTGAGCGGATTATACAGATCAGGCATAAAGCTGATCCGGAACAGACTGCTGAAAAACTCGATAAAAGTGGTATTCAAGTTACTATACTAGGGGACCCGAACTACCCCTATGCCCTTGCACAAATTGCGGATCCGCCGGTGATCCTTTATACTAGGGGAAGATTACCAGAACCAAAAGTACCTTTACTTGCAGTGATCGGGTCCCGCCGGGCAACACCATATGGAAAAACTATTGCCCGACGTTTTGCAATGGACCTAGTTAAACTGGGGTGGGGAATTGTCAGCGGGATGGCCCGTGGGATCGATACAGCAGCACATGAAGGTGCATTGGATGGCGGTGGATATACTATGGCAGTTTTCGGCTGTGGCATTAATATCTGCTACCCTCAGGAGAATAAGAAATTACAGGAACGCATTGAGGCAGAGGGTTGTGTGCTCAGTGAGTTTCCTCCGGACAGCGGCCCTCATCCCAGGAATTTCCCTATTCGCAATCGGATAATAAGCGGTTGTTCTCTGGGAACACTGGTTGTAGAGGCCGGAGAGCGAAGCGGTGCTTTGATTACAGCTTATAAAGCCCTTGAACAAGGAAGGGATGTTTTTGCCATACCCGGTTCTCTTACCAGTAAATACAGTAAAGGGACAAATAGGCTGATCAAACAGGGAGCTAAGTTGGTGGAATGCATAGAGGATATTATTGAGGAATATCCTTACCTTAGCTGGGAGAAGCCAGCACCTGTGAGAAAGGGCTCTGATCCTACTTTAACTTTGGAAGAGTCCTGTGTATTACGTAATCTCGGCTTGGAGCCGATACATATAGATCAATTGGTGGAAAAAACAGGCTTATCAGTTTCTAGTGTGGGAAGTATACTTACACTGCTGGAGTTTAAAGGGTTAGCCAAACAGCTGCCTGGAAATTACTATATTAATCCAGAAATTGAACTGGAATCAGAAAGGTGAAGAAATGGCAAAGGTTTTAATTATAGTTGAGTCTCCCGCAAAAGCCCGAGCGATAAGTAAGCTTTTAGGGCGAAAATACTCGGTAAAGGCGTCACTGGGGCATGTTAGGGATCTCCCCAAAAGCCAGCTGGGAGTAAATATAGAAAACAATTTTGATCCCAAATATATAACAATTCGTGGGAAGGGAGAAGTGATCAAAGAACTTCGATCAGCTGCCAAAAAAGCTGATCAAATCCTTTTAGGGCCTGACCCTGACCGGGAGGGTGAGGCCATTGCCTGGCATTTGAAGGAAATCCTTGGTATATCTGATGATATACCCTGCAGGATCGAGTTTCATGAAATAACCAAAGGGGCATTGCAGAAAGCTATTAAACAGCCTCGCTCAGTTGATCGAAGTCGATTTGACGCCCAACAGTGCAGGCGTGTTTTGGACCGTTTAGTAGGCTATAAACTGAGCCCTCTGCTCTGGCGCAAAATCAAGCGGGGGTTAAGTGCAGGTAGAGTACAATCTGTTGCTGTGTATTTAATCTGCCAGCGGGAGGAAGAAATACAGCAGTTCCAGCCAGAAGAATACTGGAGCATCACCGGTCATTTTCAGACAGACTCCGGTGATTTGCAGGGACTGCTGATCCGCAAAGGTAATGAAAAGATCAGCCTTGCCAGTGAAGAGGATGTGAAGAGGGTTTTAGAGGAGCTGGAGGGAGCAGTTTTTACCGTAAAAAAGGTTACCAAGAGGGAAAGAAAGCGAAAACCAGCCCCATCCTTTATCACTAGCACCCTGCAGCAAGAGGCAAGCCGTAAGCTCAATTTCTCAGTTAAAAAGACCATGCAGATAGCACAGCAATTATATGAGGGTTTGGAACTGGGCAGAGAAGGAACCGTGGGACTGATCACCTATATGCGAACTGATTCTACAAGGGTTGCAAAAGAGGCTCAGGCTGCTGCCCGGGAATATATAGCCGAAAAAATTGGACCGGAGTATGTTCCAGAAGAGCCCCCAAAATATAAAACATCCCCCCGGGCACAGGAGGCCCATGAGGCCATACGGCCAACAGATGTGAACCGCAGCCCGGAGCAGGTGAAGGAGTACCTGACTCGTGATCAGTATCGATTATATAAATTAATATGGTCGCGTTTTGTTGCCAGTCAAATGAAGCCAGCCCTTCTTGAGGTGACAACTATTGAAATTCAAGGGAAAGATTATATCTTCCGAGCCAGCGGTTCTGTGATACGCTTTCCTGGATTTATGAAGGTTTATGTGGAGGCCGAGCAAGAGGAATCAGTTCTTCCAGAGGTTGCTGAAGGCAGTGCTGTAGATTTGGTAAGATTTGAGCCGAAGCAACACTTTACCCAACCTCCGCCCCGTTACACAGAAGCAACTCTGGTCAAGGCTCTAGAGGAGAATGGAATCGGCAGGCCTAGCACTTATGCACCGATTATTGCCACAATTCAAAGTCGGGGCTATGTACGCAAGGAAAAAAAGAATCTTTATCCTACAGAATTAGGACAGATAGTTGTTGAACTCTTAAAGGAGTATTTTCCCAATATCATAAATGTTGAATTTACCGCCAGTTTGGAAGAAAAGCTCGATCAGGTAGAAGAAGGGGGGATCCCCTGGCAAAAAGTTGTAGAAGAGTTTTATGGTCCCTTTGAAAAGGATCTGCAGCATGCTGAACAAGAGATAGCTGTGATCCCTGTAGAGGATGAAATAAGTGAGGAAAAATGTCCCCATTGTGGCGAAAATTTAAGGGTTAAGCAGGGTAAATACGGTAAATTCCTTGCTTGTCCAGGCTTCCCTAATTGCAGATATACCAAACCGTATTTTGAGGATACAGGTGTTTTATGCCCACTCTGTGAGGGGAGTATTGTTGTGCGCAGATCCCGTAAGGGAAGAAAGTTTTTTGGCTGTGCCAATTATCCTGAATGTGACTTTGTTTCTTGGGATGAACCATTACCCAAGTACTGCCCCGATTGCGGACATTTTCTGGTTTATCGCGGCAGGAATAGGGAGCTTTACTGTCCAAAGTGCAAGAAAACAATTAAACAGGAAGAGGATATGGCAGCTGAACGAGGTGTGAAATAATGGCATCTGTAGTTGTTGTCGGTGGGGGGTTAGCCGGAAGTGAAGCAGCGTGGCAGGCAAGCAGATTTGGTGTTGGTGTAACCCTTTATGAAATGCGGCCGGTAAACACAAGCCCGGCACATCACACAGATCTCCTGGCAGAACTGGTCTGCAGTAATTCGCTGCGCTCTTCTGCGCTCACTAATGCTGTAGGACTGCTCAAAGAGGAAATGAGGCTTGCCGGTTCATTGATCATGAGCTGTGCGGAGAAAACCGCTGTTCCTGCAGGGGGAGCGCTGGCAGTAGATAGACACAGGTTTGCAGAGGCAGTGACTGCTGCTATTATGGAAAATCCACACATTAAGCTGGTAAGGGAGGAGATCACCTATATTCCCGATAGGCGCCCACTGATCATTGCTACAGGACCTCTCACCTCAGAGGCTTTCAGCCGGAGTTTAGGTAATCTGACTGGGGAAGAATACCTATCATTTTACGATGCTGCGGCTCCACTGGTAACAGCGGATTCTTTAAACTTTGACATTATTTTTAGGCAGTCACGCTATGGGAAGGGTGAGGCAGCTTATCTGAATGCACCCTTGAATGAAAAGGAATATACTGTTTTTCGAGAGGCCTTGATTTCAGCAGAAGTAAATAATCCCAAAGCTTTTGAACAGAATCTCTTTTTTGAAGGCTGTCTGCCCCTGGAGGTTCTAGCCCGGCGCGGATTTGATACATTGAGGTACGGTCCCCTTAAGCCTGTTGGTCTTGTTGACCCACGCACAGGGAAGCAGCCCTATGCTGTTGTACAGTTGCGCCAGGATAATGCGGAAGGGACCATCTATAATATGGTAGGTTTTCAAACCCAGCTCAAATGGGGTGAGCAAAAACGAGTTTTTCGCATGATTCCGGGCTTGGAAAAGGCGGAATTTGTGCGCTATGGAGTAATGCACAGGAATACATTTTTGAAGGGGCCTCAGGTTTTGCAGCCAAGCCTTCAGATGAAAAAGGAACCTGATATACTCTGTGCCGGGCAGATAACAGGTGTTGAAGGATATGTGGAATCTGCTGCGAGCGGACTTATTGCCGGAATTAACGCTGCTCTCCTTGCTTTAGGGAAAGAAGCTGTCATTCCTCCTAAAGAAACAGCCCATGGTGCCCTCTGCTGGTATGTTTCCACATCTGTAAGCCCTGACTTCCAGCCGATGAATGTCAATTTTGGCCTATTACCTCCTCTGCCCAAGAAATTACCGAAGAGTGAAAGAAAAAAAGCTATTGTTGAGCGCGCCCTTACCTCCTGGTCCCAATTTCTCAGAAATATCAATTAAAATGCTTGTCGGGAAAGATTTGGTATGCTAGTATGAATGGAGGTAAGACTCTGACATGGGAATTTGGCAGGACCTCTATGATGAATTTATTATTTTTTTAAAAACTCAGAAAAATCTAAGTGATCAGACCGCTCTCAGCTATTTATCTGATCTGAACCATTTCCAATCCTATTTACAGGATAAGCAGATAGAAACCCCTGAAGAGGTTACAATAAATATCATTAGGGATTATCTTGCCTTGTTATATAAATCCGGTTATGCTCGCAGCACTATCTCCCGCAGGTTGTCCTGTTTGCGTTCTTTATTCAGGTATCTTAGCCAAACAGGGAAAATAAACAATAATCCTTTAACATTAATTCGTTCACCTAAGAAAGGAAGGCCTTTACCTCAGTTTCTTTATCAGACCGAGGTAGAGAAATTGCTGGAGCAGCCGAAAAGTAGTAGGGGAGCACTTAGCCTGCGTGATCAGGCGATGCTTGAGCTTTTTTACAGTTCTGGACTCAGGATTGGGGAAATAGTGCAGATCAATATAATAGATATCGATTTTTCCGGGCGGGTGGTTAGAGTTAAGGGCAAGGGTCGCAAGGAGCGGATTGTCCCCCTGGGCAGTTATGCTTGTCAAGCTCTATTTCAGTATTTGCAGGAAGCCAGACCGGTTATAACAAAAAATAGAAATCCTTTGCCTGAGGATCCTTTTTTTGTTAACTCAAGGGGGAAGCGCCTGACCACTAGGGGTGTTTACGGTATCGTAACTAAGTATTTAAAGGAGGTTGCTCCTTTCAGAAATCTTACACCCCATTCGCTGCGTCATACCTTTGCTACCCACTTGCTGGAGGGTGGTGCTGATCTCCGTTCGGTTCAGGAACTTTTAGGACACTCCCGCATGTCCAGCACTCAAATCTATACACATATAACAGGGGAAAGGATTAGATCTGTTTATCAAAAAGCTCATCCACGAGCAAAAGTGAGGGAAGAAAAATAAAATGCTGACCGGAACAACGGTGATATGTGTCAAAAGGGGCGAAGAGGTGGCCATCGGCGGTGATGGCCAGGTGACCTTTGGTAATAATACCATTATGAAGGCACATGCCTGTAAGATACGAAAACTGTACAACGGCAGGATCCTAGCGGGCTTTGCTGGTTCTGTGGCTGATGCTTTAACCCTTTTTGATAAATTTGAACGCAAACTGGAAGAGTATCGGGGTAATTTAATGAGAGCAGCGGTGGAACTTGCCCGGGATTGGCGAATGGACCGGGTTTTGCGTCGCTTGGAAGCTCTGCTGGTTGTGGCAGATAAGGAAAACATATTGATAATTTCGGGAAGTGGTGAGGTTATTGAACCTGATGATGGCATTGCTGCCATTGGATCAGGAGCACCTTATGCACAGGCTGCTGCTAAAGCTATGGTTCGCTTTACTGATCTAGGGGCTGGGGAGATCGTTCAGCATGCACTGGAGATAGCTTCATCGATCTGTATTTATACCAATGACTTTATAACTGTAGAAAAACTTTAGAGGTGAAAAAAATGGAGGAATTAACCCCTCGGCAGGTAGTGGCTGAATTAGACCGTTATATTGTCGGGCAGCAGGAGGCAAAAAAGGCAGTGGCCATAGCATTGCGCAACAGATACCGCAGAAAACGGCTACCAGCAGATCTCCAGGATGAGGTTATTCCCAAAAACATTATTATGATAGGTCCCACAGGTGTGGGTAAAACAGAAATCGCAAGAAGGCTGGCTAAACTTGTCAAAGCACCATTTGTTAAAGTAGAAGCAACAAAGTTCACAGAAGTTGGTTATGTGGGAAAAGATGCGGAATCTATGGTGCGGGAACTGGTTGAGGTAGCTATCAGAATGGTTAAACAGGAAAAGATGGCTCAGGTGGAAAGCAAAGCAAATGAGCTTGCTGAAAAAAGGATTTTGGAGACACTAGTACCCACTCCTAAAAAACGCAGTTCGGTCAGCAATCCCTTTGAACTCCTATTCAGAGAAATGAATGCTAGTGGTGATGAGCAAGTTAAGACTTCAGAGGAAGATATGGATATTCAATTGTTAAGGGAAAGGGTTGCTGAGCAATTGCGCTCCGGAGAACTGGAAGATCGCCAGATCGAGATCGAGATAGAAGAAAACCATCAACCAACACTGGATATATTTACTGTCGGCGGCATGGAGGAGATGGGGATTAATATACAGGATATGTTGGGCGGTTTTCTGCCAAAAAAGAAGAAAAAGAAACGGGTGAGTATTCGGGAGGCGCGCCGTATTTTAGCTCAGAAAGAGGCCCAAAAACTGGTGGATATGGATGATGTAATCAAAGAGGCTATTGAATGTGCTGAACAGAGCGGTATTATTTTTCTTGATGAAATAGATAAGATCGCCGGAAAGGAGAGCACCATAGGGCCTGATGTTTCTCGAGAAGGTGTACAACGGGATATATTACCGATCATTGAGGGATCAACAGTGATGACTAAATATGGCCCGGTAAAAACCGATTATATTTTATTTATTGCAGCAGGTGCCTTTCATGTATCCAAGCCTTCGGATCTCATCCCTGAGCTGCAAGGTCGTTTTCCTATCAGAGTGGAGTTGGAACCCTTAGAGAAGAAGGACCTATTAAGGATCTTGGTAGAACCGGATAATTCCTTAATCCGGCAGTATTCTGAACTGCTGCGAACAGAGGGCTTAAATGTGGAATTCACTTCAGACGCTCTAGAAGAAATAGCGGAAATGGCTTACCTTGTCAATATTCAAACCGAGAATATCGGTGCTAGAAGGCTGCATACAATTTTGGAAAAGGTACTGGAGGAACTATCCTTTCAGGCTCCTGAACTAGCCGGTGAAACAATTGTTATAAATAAAAAATATGTTGCTGAGCATTTGGCAGGTATTATTACTGATGGGGATTTAAGCAGCTATATTCTATAAATGTTATGACAGGGGAGGTAGAAATGGGGGTTTTATTGGAAGGTGCCCGCATGATTAAGGGTTTGATGGAAAAGCATGAAGCCGAATGCAGTTTTACATCAATAGCAAAGGCTCTCGGTGAAGCGATCCGGGCCAATGTATATCTCGTAGGGCGAAGAGGAAAGATTCTTGGATACTATTTGCTTGATCAGTTTTCCTGCGGCTATATGTCTGATATTATATCTTTCAGCCAACGTTTTCCCGAAAGCTACAATCAAAAACTGCTTTTTGTTTCAGAAACCCAGACCAATAGTGTTGACGAAGAAAACTTATGCATTTTTGCTCCTCAGAAATGTCCCTTTCAAGGCATGATGACCACCATTATTCCCCTTTATGGATGTGGAGAACGTTTGGGGACTATGGTGTTAAGATCTATTGAAACTTTATCTGCTGATTCAATTTTTCTAGCGGAATACGGGGGCCTAGCTGTTGGGATGAAGATTATGCTATTAAAAATAGAGCGTATGGAATTGGATACAAGGGAAAAAACCGCTGTACAGATCGCCTTAAACACCTTATCTTTTTCTGAGCTGAGAGCAGCAGAATATATTTTTAATGAATTAAGCGGAATTGAGGGGCGTGTTGTTGCCAGTCGCATTGCGGACCGGGCTGGCATTACCCGTTCTGTGATAGTTAATGCACTGCGAAAATTAGAGAGTGCAGGTGTGATTCAGACCAAATCATTGGGTATGAAAGGCACCTATATTCGTATTTTAAATAAAAGTTTATTAGATGGACTAAAAATAATAAGGATGCAGAAAGAGGGTGCCTTACCTATCAAATAGAACCTAGGCATTATTAAAGAATACGTAGTGGTGGGGCTTTTTGACCATCACTATTTTTTTTATCAATTAGCTTAGAGAACATTTTAGAAAAAAGAAGGAGTTGATTGCATAAACTGGTCAGCATAAAATGTTTCACTGGGCAGGAAAAAGGGAGTGGGAGGAGAAGTTAATGTCTGATGAGATATTATCTTTGGAGATTGCGGATGACGGTGTTATCTCCCTTCCCAAGGGAAAACACAGTTATAAACTTGCATATATATGTTATCGGCGGTAGATTATGGGCAGTGTTAGAAACGGTATCTCCGTAAATGCAGCAGGTTATGTGGAGATTATGGCTGGTGGGGAGGGGTCTTTATTAATAAAGAGGCAATATTATGGTAAAGGAGGGGATTGTTGGTCAGGGTAAAGGCAATATCAAAGCAAGTGGTTTGGTTTATGCCCGGTTTTTAGAAAACGCAAACTGCGACAAGAGTAAAACTGCTCGGTCATTGGGAAGTGCTGTAAGAGCAAAAGCAGCAAATCCTGGCAAATTTATGATTGCCGGAAACAGCACCCCCTGTCTGATAGGACAGGATAATAGGTTCGCAACAGCATGGTTTTGCTGCACAACTGTTGCGTGAGAAAGAAATTGCCCAAAGAGCTGTTCAAAACCTACCTGAGAGCAAAGAGGGAAGGAGCCGGGAGAAGGAGGAAAAGTCCCGTACTGAAGAATTTTGGGCATGCGCAGAGCGGAGCGCATAACTCTGAACAGAATCAGGAGATGCCAACAGTTGCTCCTGGTTATTTAATCGATTTGAAAATCTAATCTAGAGGTGTATTGAATAGAAATGGAAGAACCAATCATCATTATATTATCACTGCTGACTATCAGTGTTATTATCCTTGTTTTTGTTGTTGTTTGGCGTGACCGGAGGGACCTCAAACTCCGCAAGGCTGCTGAAGAGATAGAGAATTTAGAAATTCTACTCCAAGAAGTGCAGCGTACTAAACAGGAGATCGAAGAGATGCTGGTCAGAGCTAAAAAGCAGACGGACCAGGCAGTTTCCAAGGTTGATAATCAAATGAAAAAGGTACGGGCTTCGGTAGCAAGTTTAGAACAAAAAATTCGTGATAGCAGCCGGGAAAAAAGTAAACAGCAAAAGTTTTCAGGAAAGGGAAAACCCCGTACTAATAAACAAAAAGGGGATTCACAGCACAAAAACGAAGGGAAGAGCGCTCCAAAAATTGATGATGGAGAAAAATACGCCAAAATGGTTGAGTTGGCAAATCAGGGTTTAAGCAATGAAGAAATTGCTAAAAAGCTTAATCTAGGCTCTAAAGAAGTTGATCTGGTATTAAAATTGAAACAAAATATAAGTTAAGATTATTCAGCACCTTTCAAGGAGAAAGGTGCTTTTTATTTAAGCGGTAGGCGATTAATCACTAAAATCCGGTGTATTTGTTGCTTGAATCCATTTCTTTGTGTTATACTATCGGTTGATAAAAACACACGCCAGCTTTAGAGTCAGGTGGGGGTCCTGCGGGTGTGGGTCTGCCTGATTATGAAAGCGGCGGAGGTAAAACCAAAGGAGGCAAATTATGTCAGTAGTCACTATGAAACAGTTGCTTGAAGCAGGGGTTCATTTCGGTCATCAGACAAGGCGCTGGAACCCCAAAATGGCTCCTTATATTTTCACGGAGCGTAATGGTATTTATATTATCGATCTGCAAAAAACTGTAAAGAAGATCGAGGAGGCCTGCAATTTTATTAAAGAAGTTGTTGGTGAAGGGAAAAGTGTGTTGTTTGTAGGCACTAAAAAACAGGCACAGGATTCGGTACGGGAAGAAGCGGAAAGATGCGGGATGTTTTATGTTAATGTCAGGTGGCTTGGTGGTATGCTTACCAATTTCCAGACCATCCGTCAAAGGGTAGAGCGCTTGCGTGAGTTAGAAAAGATGGAGGAAAGTGGCCACATGGAGCTTCTTCCGAAAAAAGAGGTTATCAAGCTAAAAGGGGAAAAAGAAAAACTGGAACGGTTTTTAAAAGGGATTAAAGATATGGATGAACTTCCCGGGGCACTCTTTATAGTTGATACTAGAAAAGAGCAGATCGCTGTTCGGGAGGCTCGTAAATTGGGTATACCAATAGTAGGTATTGTTGATACAAACTGCGATCCCGATGAGATTGACTATGTTATACCAGGTAATGATGATGCCATTAGGGCTGTGCGGCTTTTGACTTCGAAGATAGCTGATGCTGTTTTGGAAGCAAAACAAGGGGAACAGGTTGAAGAAGAACCACAAGAAGAAGAGTAAATTATATGGAGGGGATCCATTTGATAAAAGCTGAGAGTGTTAAAGAGTTAAGAGAGCGTACAGGTGCAGGTATTATGGATTGCAAAAAGGCCCTTCAGGAAACAAATGGGGATATGGAAAAGGCTGTTATTTACTTGAGGGAGCAAGGTATAACTGCCGCAGCTAAAAAAGCAGGAAGGGCCACTCAAGAAGGGACGATAGAAGCGTATATACATCACGGTGGCAAGATCGGTGTGCTGATTGAAGTAAACTGTGAAACAGATTTTGTTGCTAAAACCGATGATTTTAAATATTTATGCAGAGAGTTGGCTATGCAGGTAGCAGCAGCCAACCCGGAATATGTGAGCCGGGAAGATGTGCCTGAGGATAGAATTCAATCTGAAAAGGAGATTTTAGAAACCCAGGCGAGAAATGAAGGGAAACCGGATAAGGTGATTGAAAAGATTGTTACAGGCAGGATGAATAAGTTCTATCAGGAGGTCTGTCTTTTTGAACAGCCCTATATCAGAGATACTGATATGACAGTTAGAGATTTAGTCAACCAGTATATTGCCAAATTGGGTGAAAATATAGTTGTGCGCCGTTTCTGCCGTTTCCAGTTGGGTGAAGAAGCCTAAAATTTTTATCTAGAGAAAGGATTTTCTAGTTTAACGTAGAATGAAATTTTGGAGGACAGGAGGGTTTCCCTGTGTCAACTCCTCAATACAAGAGGGTGGTTCTCAAACTAAGTGGAGAGGCATTAGCTGGCGAAAAGGGCTATGGCATCGACCATAATATATTGCAAAACATAGCTCAAGAAGTGAAAGAGGTACATGACAGAAATG
Source organism: Syntrophomonadaceae bacterium (assembly GCA_012516535.1). Classification (GTDB taxonomy): domain Bacteria; phylum Bacillota; class DSM-12270; order Thermacetogeniales; family Thermacetogeniaceae; genus DTU068. The sequence continues at coordinate 13,478 of JAAYWP010000085.1, forward strand.
TAGAAGTTGCTATTGTAGTTGGAGGCGGCAATATCTGGAGAGGTGTGGCAGGAAGCACCAGAGGTATGGATCGAGCAACAGCTGATTATATGGGTATGCTGGCAACAGTTATTAATGCCCTGGCACTACAGGATGCACTGGAAAACATCGGTGTTGTTACCAGGGTACAGACAGCGATTGAGATGCGGGAGGTTGCAGAGCCCTATATCAGACGCAGGGCGATCCGCCACCTGGAAAAGGGTCGTGTGGTTATCTTTGCAGGTGGAACCGGGAATCCATTTTTCTCGACAGATACTACAGCAGCACTGCGTGCTGCCGAAATAGAAGCTGAAGTAATTTTAATGGCGAAAAATGTGGATGCGGTCTATGATTCTGACCCTAAAACCAACCCTGAAGCACAAAAATTAACAGAGTTGAAGTATATTGATGTTTTAAAAAATGGATTAGGTGTAATGGATTCCACCGCTGCTTCTTTATGCATGGATAATCGAATTCCCATTATTGTGTTTGGTATCAAAGAAAAGGGTAACGTTCTTAAAGCAGTAATGGGAGAAAGGATCGGTACAATAGTAGGGAGGGTAGGCAATGAAACAGGTATTAAATCAGGCTGAAAGCAAAATGAAAAAAACTGTTGACCTCCTGATCAAGGAATATGCAACTCTGCGTGCAGGACGGGCAACACCAGCTCTGCTTGACAAAATATTGGTTGATTATTATGGTACACCAACTCCGATCAACCAGATGGCAACCATATCTGCTCCTGAACCTCGCCTGTTGGTGATCCAACCCTGGGACCGCAATATGATGCCTCAAATTGAAAAGGCTATTCTGAAATCGGATCTGGGAATTACACCTGTAAGTGACGCCAATGTGATCAGGTTATCTATTCCACCATTGACCGAAGAAAAGCGGAAGGACCTGGTAAAGATCATAAATAAAAAGGCAGAAGAAGGACGGATCGCGATCCGCAACCTTAGAAGGGAAGCCAATGATCAGATCAAAGCGGCTGAAAAGAAAGGGGACATCTCCGAAGATTCAGCAAAGCGGTACTTAAATGATATACAGGACCTAACAGATAAATACATTAAAAATATTGATAATGTTGCAAAAGCAAAAGAAAAAGAAGTAATGGAAATATGATGGATAAGCAAGAAGATGTTCCAGATGTGATAGGGTTTACCCTTGATGAGGCTAAACAGATACTGCAAAGAGCTGGTTTATGTGTTCGCATTAAATCAACCAGCAGTCATACAGGGAATCGCGCCAGGGTTTTGCGTCAAAGAGTGATAGGTAATGGTGAAGTTGAATTAACCATTAGCTATGAATACTACAAAGATCCAGCCATGGAGTAAAAGGAGGTGAAACTTGTGGCTTATAAGATCATCGCTGACGATTGTGAGGCTTGCGGTTCCTGTATGGATGAATGCGAACATGAAGCTATTTCTGAAGTTGATGGTACATATGTCATCGATCCTGACAAATGCGAAGAATGTGGGACATGTATAGATGTTTGCCCGAACGATGCAATTGTTGAAGAATAATAAATTATTTCTTTCTCCCCCTCCTGGAGGGGGTTTTTTCTAAGTAACAAAAACAGGGGCGGACAATATTGGTGAAAAAAAATATGAATCGCTTAGACCACTATCAAAAGTTGGATAAATCGCGCTTACCATACCATGTAGCAATTATTATGGATGGGAACGGGAGATGGGCTCAGGAAAGGAATCTTCCCAGGTCGGTGGGACACCGTACAGGTATGGAATCCTTGCGTACGGTGGTTAAGTTGTGTTCCCAATTGGGTATTAAGATTCTCACTGTATATGCTTTTTCTACTGAAAACTGGAAAAGACCCCAGGAAGAAGTCAGTGTATTAATGGGGTTGTTGTATGAATATATCAAGAAAGAATTGGATGAACTGAATAGGGAACAGGTGCAGGTCAGGGTTATCGGCAGGCTTAAGGAACTGCCTGCCAGAGCTCAGCAGGAAATAAAGCGAGCAGTAGAGTTGACAGCAAATAATAATAAATTGATCTTTAATATTGCTTTGAATTACGGTGGAAGAGCTGAGATAGTAGATGCTGTTCGTAAGCTCGCCAGCTTGGCTATTGAAGGTAAAATTGACCCTGAGGAGATAACAGAAGAGCTAATGCAACAATATTTATATACAGCAGATCTGCCAGATCCCGATCTGTTGATCAGACCTGCAGGAGAAAAGCGGATTAGCAATTTTTTGTTGTGGCAGATTGCTTATACGGAATTCTACTTTACTGAAGTTTATTGGCCTGATTTCAGGGAGGAAGATTTTTTAAAAGCTCTAGATGCATATCAGAATAGAAAACGTCGTTTTGGAGGGCTCTAGGGATTTGCTGAAAGACAGAGTAATAAGTGCTTTAATCGGTATACCTGTTTTACTTTTTTTAATATATATAGGAGGTATACCTCTACTTATTTTTGTGATTATTTTAGCATTATTGGCATTATTTGAACTCCACCGCCTTTTAGGGAAGATGAAACTCCATGTACATCCGCTGTTGTTGTATGGGAGTGCTTTAATATTTCCCACAATTGCTTTTTTTGCACCAGCAGAAAATGAGGAGAGCCTATTTTTTGCAGGACTGATAATTTATTTACTGATGCACCTGCTGCTTTTGGTGCTGGCTTTTCCTAAATACGGGTTAGGTAATTTAGGGGCATCCTGTCTGGGGAGTTGTTATATAAGTGTATTGTTAAGTTTTCTTATCCTGATCAGAAAAATCGAACCATATGGTTTTCAAATACTTTTGCTGGTGTTCATATTAACCTGGGTCTGTGATATAGGAGCATATCTTATCGGTACTCGCTTTGGACGCAGAAAGTTGTGCTCTGCAGTGAGCCCAAAGAAAACCGTCGAGGGTGCATTGGGGGGACTGGCCTCGTGCCTCATTGCGTCCTATTTATTTCATCTTTTCTTTCCCATATTATCTGGGAAGGTGATTTTGTTATTGGCTTTTACGATCGGACTGGTGGTTCAACTTGGTGACCTTGTAGAGTCTGCAATAAAAAGAATAGCTGGGGTTAAGGATTCAGGTGATTTAATACCGGGGCATGGTGGGATTCTTGATCGCTTTGACAGCATTCTTTTTAGCGCTCCGGCTGCATACTTCTTCATCAAGCTGATCATGTTTTAAAAGGAAGTGGAAATTTGTCACCGTCGTTAGAAAAGGTAGTTATGTTTTTTTTGAAAACATTAACTGTGCTTCTATTGGGTGCAGGTATATATTTTTTTGTGCGGAATTTCTGGCCCCTGCTGGCTGATATGCTGGCTAATGGTATTAAAATTCTGATCCCCTTTTTTCTTGCTTATCTGATAGCTGTGATCCTCAATCCATTGATCAAATTGCTTGAGAAAAGATTGCGTTTTCCCAGGACCTTAGGCACACTCTTTTCAATGATCATTTTTTTGTTTCTCATCGGTGGAATTTTCTATGTGCTCATCTCCAACCTGGTTCAGGAGTTAGTGGATTTATCCATCTATTTGACCAATTATTCCCGTGATTTGAATGAGTGGACCATCAGCATGGGTCTTGAGAAACTGCAGTACTATTTGGAAAAGCTGAATATACCGAGCAATATTATTGAGGAAGCCGGAAAAGAGTTATGGGAGAGCCTGGATGTTATCAAGGGTATAGTTTCTGGCTTTTTAACTCATTTCTTTAATTTTGCTGCTGCTCTGCCCCAGTATTTTGTACTGCTGGTGCTGACCTTTATTATCAGTTTCTTTTTTGCCCGCGACTATGATTTGATAAAAGACAATGTCTCTCTGTTTTTCCAGAGATGGATTTCTGAAAAATGGAACAAGGCATTGCACAGGGTGAGCAGATGCCTACAGAGGGCATTACACGGCTATATTAAGGCAATTGCAATTCTTATTTCTATCACCGGCTTTTTATCTCTGATCGGTTTATCTATTTTTGGTGTAAGATATGCATATGTACTGGCTCTGGTTGTTGCACTATTGGACCTGCTTCCAGTTGTGGGGCCAGGTACTGTCTATGTTCCCTGGGGGATCATGATGCTGATCACCGGTGAAGTGAGATTCGGGATCGGACTCCTGATTTTATATGGTATAATTGTTGTCGTCAGACAGATCTTGGAACCCAAACTGGTGGGAGAAAATATAGGCCTACACCCTTTGACTACACTGGTTTCACTTTATCTGGGTTACAAGTTGTTGGGTTTTTGGGGATTTATTATTGGTCCTGCAGTAGTAATTATTTATAAGGCATTTGTAAAAAATGATGATTAAAGGGTGTAATCATGAAAAAAAATATTGTAATACTCGGATCTACCGGTTCTATTGGCAGGCAGGCCCTGGAAGTAATAGAATGGCACAAGTCTCATTTTAATGTGTTGGGGCTTGCAGCGCAGAAAAATATTGATCTACTAGAAAAACAGGTTAAGGCCTTTCGTGTTCCCTATGCAGCTGTGCAGGATACTGCTGCAGCTAAACAATTTGCTCAGCGGTTAAAGGGTGAGCAAACCCGCTGTTTGCCAGGGGATGATGGATTACTGGAACTTGTCCGTCATCCTGATGCTGATATTATTCTGGTTGCTGTGAATGGCCTTGCTGGATTGCTTCCTACCCTGGAAGCGATTTCTTACAACAAAAAAATTGCACTGGCCAATAAAGAGACACTGGTAGCCGGCGGAGCATTGGTTATGGAAGCAGCGAAGGCTAAAGGGGTTCAGATTATACCGGTAGACAGCGAACATTCCGCTATTTTTCAGTGTATGGAAAAAGTGTCAGCTGTGGATCGATTGATACTTACCGGTTCTGGTGGCCCCTTTCGGAAAATGCAGTATGAAGATTTGAAAAAGGTTACTCCAGAGATGGCTTTGCGCCATCCTACCTGGCAAATGGGTGAAAAAATAACAGTTGATTCTGCTACTTTAATGAACAAGGGGTTGGAGATAATTGAAGCTAGGTGGTTATTTGGGATTGATTATGACAAGATCGATGTTGTGATTCATCCTCAGAGCATTATTCACAGCCTGGTTGCCTATAAGGATGGTTCTGTTCTTGCACAGATGGGATATCCTGATATGCGGCTGCCCATTCAATATGCTTTTTTTTACCCGGAAAGGAAAAGTAACAGCTTGAAGATAATAGATTTAGTTCAGGTAGGGGCTCTGACCTTTGAGGCCCCTGATACAGCTCGTTTTCCCTGTTTGCGCTTGGCCAGAGAAGCTGGTAAAATCGGAGGAACGATGACCACTGTTCTAAATGCTGCTAATGAAGTGGCTGTCTATGCTTTTCTGAGAGGTATGATATCTTTTACAGCCATACCTGAGATAGTCCATGAGGTGATGAGTTTGCATGATCCCAGCACAGGAACGGTGGAACTGGAGGAGATTCTGGAGGCTGACAGCTGGGCTAGAGCCTATGCCAGGCGATTGATTCAAGAAAAAGAATCATAAAGGCAGGGGGTAAAAAGTGGTTATTTTTATAGCGATCTTGGTATTAGGTTTTTTAATTCTTGTTCATGAACTTGGCCATTTTATGGTTGCCAAAATGGTAGGCATCCAGGTGGATGAGTTCAGTATAGGATTCGGTCCCAAATTGTTTGGTTATCAAAAAAGGAAAGATACTACTCTTTATACAATCAGGCTTTTGCCTTTAGGCGGTTATGTAAGAATGGCCGGTGAAAATCCTGAGGATGAGGATGAGGATTTTGTAAACGGTTTTAATGATAAGCCGTTAAAACACCGCTTTGCTGTTATCTCTGCTGGTTCTATTATGAATTTTCTGGTGGCCATACTGCTGATAGTTATTACTTACGGAGTTATAGGGATACCTATTGCTTCTAATTCCAATGTGATTGGGGAAGTTGTGCAGGGATCACCAGCTATGGCAGCAGGATTGCAAAGCGGGGATAGGATTATCTCTATTAATGATGTAGCAACAGAAAACTGGGAGGATGTATCTGGGAACATCAGGAAAAACGGAGGGCAAGAGCTAAAACTGGTTGTGGAGCGCGATAACGAGAGACATTTATTTTTTGTTAAACCAAAATACGACCCTCAATTTGAAATATATCAGATCGGTATTACTCAGTCGATCATCTGGCAAAGACAGGGTTTCTTCCAAGCGATTCGGCTTGGTTTGAACCAATCTCTTCAGTTTTCTAGATTGGTTATTGAGAGTTTAGCTGGATTGATAGCAGGTAAGTATTCTACAAATGATGTGGCTGGCCCTGTGGGGATCACTGTGGCTATTGGGGAAGCGGCTAAGGGTGGCATAGGGTACTTAATGATCTTTGCTGCAGTATTAGGGATCAATCTGGCAATCATCAATTTGCTGCCTATTCCTGCCCTGGATGGAAGTAAACTGATATTCTTAACTATCGAAGGGCTGCGGGGAAAACCGGTAGATCCCGAAAAAGAGAATTTTATTCACCTGATCGGCTTTGCACTGCTGATGGTGTTCTTTATTCTCATCACCTATAATGATATAGCTCGCATCATTAATGGGGGTTAGCATTAATGCTTGCTAAAAGACGCAAAACAAGACAGGTAAAAGTGGGTACTGTTCCTATAGGTGGTGGAGCGCCTATAACAGTACAAACAATGACCAAAACCGATACCCGCGATACTGCGGCAACCATCAGCCAGATTAAAGAACTGGAGAAATTGGGGTGTGATATTATTAGGGTGGCTGTTCCTGATCAGGAAGCTGCCAGTTCATTGAGAGAAATAAAAAAAAATATATCTATTCCCTTAGTAGCAGATATACACTTTGATTATCGATTGGCACTCATGGCATTAGAAAATGGTGTGGATGCGCTGCGCATCAACCCTGGCAATATAGGTGGGGCAGACCGAGTCCGCACTCTAACAAAAGCTGCTGCTGAAAGGGGTGTTCCCATCAGGATCGGAGTGAATTTGGGCTCTCTTGATAAAGAGATCGCTGCTGAGTACGGCAGAACTGCTAAGGGTTTGGTGAACAGTGCACTGCAACATGCAGCCCTTTTAGAGAAAGAGAATTTTTTTGATATTGTTATTTCTGTTAAAGCAGCATCAGTTCCCATGACCATTGAGGCATACCGCATGCTGTCAGAAAAAGTGGATTACCCTCTCCATCTGGGAGTGACAGAGGCAGGGGGGCCTTGGGTGGGAACGATTAAATCAGCCATCGGTATTGGAAGTCTCCTGGTGGATGGAATCGGTGATACCATTCGAGTTTCTTTAACAGGGACTCCTCATGAAGAGGTTAAGGTGGGAAAACAGATCCTTAAGTCCTTAGGCCTCAGATCCGGTGGAATAGATCTGATTTCATGCCCTACTTGTGGGCGGTGTCAGATCGACCTTTTTAAGATTTTAAATGAAGTGGAAAATAAACTACCGGTTGTTGATGAGGATCTGAAAGTTGCTGTAATGGGTTGTGTGGTCAATGGGCCCGGGGAGGCGAAAGATGCTGATGTGGGCATTGCTGGAGGCAAAGGATGTGGTATCCTATTTAAAAAGGGTAAGCTTGTAGGAAAGGTTCCTGAGAGGGAACTTGTGGATACCCTTCTAGCAGAGATAGATCAAATACTGGAGGAAAGGAAGCAGAACAGATGCGGGTAACACAAATGTTTATTCCTACCCTGAGGGAGGTTCCGGCAGATGCTGATACAATCAGCCACCAACTGCTTTTGCGCTCAGGAATGGTCAGAAGAGTGGCAGCAGGTATTTATGCTCTTTTGCCTTTAGGTAACAGGGTAGTACGCAAAATTGAAGAGATTGTCAGGGCAGAAATGGAGCGTGCAGGAGGAGTAGAGCTGCTGCTCCCTATTGTTCAACCAGCAGAACTGTGGCACCAAACTGGGAGATGGGATGTTTATGGTCCGGAGATGTTTCGTTTAAACGACCGCCATGGTCGGGATTTCTGTCTTGCACCTACCCATGAGGAACTGATTACCCATTTGTTCAGTCAAGAGGTAAAATCCTACCGCCAACTGCCACTGCTTCTCTATCAGATTAACAATAAATATCGTGACGAAAGACGCCCGCGTTTTGGTTTGATGCGGGGGCGTGAATTTATTATGAAGGACCTGTACTCCTTTGATAAGGATGAAGATGGTTTGGCTGTTAGCTATCAGAAGATGTATGATGCGTACAGCAGGGTATTCAGCAGGTGTGGGCTGCGTTTTCGGGCGGTGGAAGCAGATGCAGGTGCTATCGGTGGGGATCATTCCCATGAGTTTATGGTGATTGCAGATACAGGTGAAGCAGAATTAACATACTGTCAGGTATGTGATTATGCTTCAAATGTTGAGAAAACACCCTGTCATTATCAAGGCTCAGAAGAAAAAGAAGAGGCGGGTATACTGCAGCTGGAGGCCACCCCAGGAGCTCGGACAGTTGAGGATGTGGCAGCTTATTTACAGCTTGACCCTACAAAAGTATTGAAATCCCTCTTTTATAAGGTGGATGGGAAATTAGTTGTGGTCCTGGTGCGGGGAGACCGCCTGGTTAATGAAGTGAAGGTTCTCAATTATTTGAATGCCAATCATCTGGAAGTAGCTGATGAGAGGGAAATGGATGATTTAGGGATACCCATGGGGTTTGCAGGGCCTGTTGGTCTGCGTGAGCGAACAGCTGTTACAATTCTTGGTGATTTGGAAACCCAGCATTTATACAATGCTGTAGCCGGAGCAAATAAAAAGGGATTTCATTATGTCAATGTGAACCCGGGTCGGGATTATCAGGTGGATTATTACGGTGATTTCAGGGTGGCAGTGGAGGGAGATCCATGTCCACACTGTGGGGCAGGTTTAAAAGTACAGCGGGGTATTGAAGTGGGGCATATCTTTAAATTGAGGACCAAATACAGTGAAGCCATGGGAGCAACAATTCTTGATGAACAGGGTAAAGAAAAACCTGTTATTATGGGCTGCTATGGAATCGGTATCACCAGAACCATGGCTGCAGCAGTGGAACAAAGTCATGATCAGGATGGTATTATTTGGCCGGTCAGCATTGCTCCTTTTGAGGTGGTCCTGATGGCTGTCAATCAGCGTGATCCTCAATTAGCGGGATATGCAGAAGAGTTATACCAGCGTTTTCTGGCAGCAGGGATCGATGTGCTGTTTGATGACAGGAATGAAAGACCTGGTGTGAAATTCAAAGACGCAGATTTGATAGGCTACCCGGTCAGGGTTGTCATCGGCAAAAAAATGCTTTCCGATGGTTTAGTTGAGATTAAATGGCGCTTTTCTGGGGAAATTACTTATAAAAAGATGGAAGAAGCCGTAGTGTACCTCCAGGAAACCCTGTCTTCAATGAAAAGTTAACATTATAGCTAAATCTATTGCAGTTAATAGTGGGTTTTGTTATAATAATAAACGGTGTGAAAGGGATGTAAGGCCCTTAGAAATTATGCATCTGTTCAGGAGGGTTAGTAAGAGTGGGTATTTGCCCACTCTTTCATATTGTACCAGATGACCACCAGCTGAGAATGGAGGTAATTTTTTTGAAAAAACAGTCTATTAGTGACAGGGTTACAGAGTTGATTACTCCCTTTATCTTACAAGAAGGGCTGGAACTGGTTGATGTGGAATACCAGAAAGATGGTCCTAACTGGTTTCTTCGTATTTTTATAGATAAGCCTGGTGGAGTTAGACTGGATGACTGTGAAATGATCAGCAATATTGCCAGTTCTGTTCTGGATAAGGTTGATATAATTCCACAAAAATATTATTTAGAAGTTTCTTCACCAGGGGTAGAACGCCCCTTAAAAAAACCGGAGGATTTTGAACGTTTTCGTGGGTCAAAGATAACTGTGCGCACAAAGTCTAAGATCCAGGGAAGCAGAAACTTTCAAGGTGTTTTGGTGGGTTATGAAGACGACCAAGTGGTTCTAGAAACCACAGATGGTTTGCTTAAGATTCCTTTTCATTTAATTGGAAAGGCAAGATTAAAGGTATTTTAAACCGTAGTGGGGAGGTGAACAGAATGAATCTTGAATTGATCAATGCTCTACAGGATATTGAAAAGGAAAAAGGTATTAGCAGTGAGGTACTGCTGGATGCAATTGAACATGCTTTATATACAGCCTATAGGAAGAATTTTGGTACAGCTCAGAACTCCCGCATTGAGATTGACAAGGAAACAGGAGAGATAAGGGTTTATTCTAGAAAAACAGTTGTTGCTAATGTCACTGATTCCAATACTGAGATCTCATTGGAAGAGGCAATAAAGGAAGAACCTGAAGCCAAAGAGGGGGAAGTAATAGAGATCGAAGTTACACCACGTGATTTTGGACGGATTGCTGCACAGGCTGCAAAACAGGTTGTTGTTCAGCAGATCAGAGAGGCTGAAAGAGGCCTTATCTATGAAGAGTTTTCCAGCCGTGAAGGGGATATTGTGACTGGGACTATCAGGCGCCAGGAAGCAAAGAATGTTTTTATAGATTTAGGACGAGCTGAAGGAGTGCTTATACCCTCTGAACAGATTCCAACTGAAAAATATAACCGCGGTGAACGGATCAAGGTTTATATTACTGAGGTGAAAAAGACAACAAAGGGCCCTCAGATATTGGTTTCCCGAACCCATCCAGGTCTATTGAAGAGGCTTTTTGAATTGGAAGTGCCGGAAATTTTTGAGGGAATAGTAGAAATAAAAGCTGTTGCCCGGGAACCAGGAATGCGCTCTAAGATCGCGGTATATTCGAGAGATGAGAATGTTGATTCTATTGGCTCCTGTGTGGGGCCTAAAGGGATGCGTGTGCAGGCGGTAGTTGTTGAACTCAAGGGTGAAAAGATCGATATAGTTAAATGGAGCAGCGATCCAAGGGAGTTTATTGCCAATGCCTTGAGTCCTGCTAAAGTTGACTCTGTTGAAATTAATGAAGAAGAAAAAGCAGCCAGAGTGATTGTTCCAGATCACCAACTATCTCTTGCAATCGGTAAAGAAGGGCAAAATGCCAGACTGGCGGCGCGGTTAACCGGATGGAAAATCGATATTAAGAGCACATCCCAGGCTGCATCAGAGTAAAAAGGTTCTGAAGATAACCGCTATTATCGAAGTTAAGAGGTGGTTCAGAAGTGCCTAGGATAAAAAAAATTCCAAAGAGAATATGTGTAGGCTGCAAAGAGACCAAAAACAAAAAAGAAATGATTCGGATAGTCAGAACTCCTGATGGTGAAGTAAAAATCGATATAACCGGGAAAATGTCTGGTAGAGGTGCTTATATCTGCCGCAGTAAAGAGTGCTTACAAACTGCTCTTGCCGGCAAATATCTAGAGCGTGCATTACAGGTCGAACTACCTCAGGACTTAGCTGTTGATCTGGAAAAAATGATACTGGGTGAAAGCAGTTGACACTGTTTGATCTATTAGGGTTTGCTAAAAAAGCAAATAAAACGGTTTGTGGAATGTCTAACTGTTTGAATGCTGTAATAAAGAAAAAGGCAAAATTGGTGATTATAGCTGAAGATGCAGGGGTGTCTCGTAAAAAGCTGATCAATAAATGTGAATTAAATGGAGTTCCCTTCATCGAGTTTGGTACAAGGGAACAGTTTATTGATAGATTAGGGTGTGCTGCCTGTTATTGGGCGGTTCTCTCAGAACAGATGGCAGAAGCGATTGAGAGGGAGTTCATTAAGATGAAGAGTTAGGGATTTTAAAAAAACGGGGGTGATTGAATGGCAAAAATCCGCATACATGAATTGGCCAAGCAATTAAAAATTAACAGTAAAGATTTGGTTGCCCAACTGCAACAAATGGGGTATGCAGTTAAAAACCATATGAGCACAGTCGAAGAGCATGATGTGGGACAGATAAGAAGGGCACTTAAAGTCAAGGGTACAATAGAAAAAAAAGGTAAAGGCGCTAAGGATTATAAAAAAGATAGATCACGAGATGACACTGAAAAGGATTTTCGCAAACGGGCACAGGCTCGTAAAGAGGAAATTCGTCAGAAGAAAGAGCAGGATCGGAGGGAGGTTTTGGCTAAGGTTAAGAATTCCTTCCGCGGGAAAAGCAAAAAGAAACGGAAAGATAGCAGCCGTTCAGCAGAGAATAGCAATGAGATAAAAAAGATCATTATAGAGGAGCAGATCACTGTCCAAGAATTGGCAAACTTAATGCATGTTAATGGTGCTGAGGTTATTAAAAAGTTAATCGACCTGGGGGTAATGGCGACCCTCAACCAGGCAATTGACAGTGATACAGCTACCCTGGTTGCTTCAGAATTTGGTTTTGATACTGAGGTACGGGATGAAGTGGCAGAACTGGAAGCAACTTTAAATGATCTGCCGGATAAGCCGGAAGACCTTAGACCAAGGCCACCGGTGATCACGGTAATGGGTCATGTTGACCATGGTAAAACCTCCCTGCTGGATTTCATTCGACATACCAATGTTATTGCAACTGAAGCTGGGGGGATCACCCAACATATCGGTGCTTATCAGGTGGAAGCTAAGGGTAAAAAGATTACTTTTCTTGATACACCAGGCCATGAGGCATTTACTACCATGCGGGCCAGGGGGGCTCAGGTAACAGATATTGCAGTTCTGGTGGTGGCTGCTGATGATGGTGTTATGCCACAGACTGTAGAAGCGATCAACCATGCCAGGGCGGCCAAGGTACCAATTGTTGTGGCCATCAATAAAATAGATAAGCCTGCTGCTAACCCTGATCATGTAAAACAGCAGCTTGCAGAGTATGGGCTTGTTCCGGAGGAATGGGGAGGGGACACTATCTGTGTTCCAGTTTCCGCCAAAAAGGGAACAGGCATTGATCAACTTTTGGAAATGCTGTTGCTTGTTGCTGAAATGGAAGAATATAAGGCAAATCCTTTTTGTCCGGCACGGGGCACAGTAATAGAGGCAGAGCTAGATAAGGGACGGGGCCCTGTTGCTACAGTTTTGATCCAGAAGGGCACACTGTCTGTGGGAGATCACATTCTGGTGGGCACTACCTTTGGTAGGGTAAGAGCTATGTATGATTTTAAAGGGCGCCGCATCAAGAAAGCTCTACCCGGCACACCGGTAGCGATCCTCGGTTTATCAGAAGTACCTGCTGCAGGTGATTTGCTTTATGCAGTTGATGATGAAAAAACTGCTCGTCAGATCGCCGAAAAACGCTTGGAAAAAAAGCGTCATATGGAAAATATTGTTCCGGAGAGGGTTAGTTTAGATGACCTTTTTAATCAGATTAAAGAAGGGAAGGTAAAGGAACTGAACCTGGTTGTGAAAGCAGATGTACAGGGTTCAGTGGAGGCTTTAATTCAGGCCCTCAATAAATTAAATGATAAAGAAGTCAGGATTAATATCATTCACTCCGGAGTGGGTGCTATAACAGAGACCGATGTGATGCTGGCCAGTGCCTCTAATGCTCTGGTCATCGGTTTTAATGTAAGGCCAGATACCAATGCTAAAAAAGCCGCTGAAACCCAAAATATAGAAATGCGGCTTTATCGGGTTATCTATGAGGCTTTAGATGATATTAAAGCAGCTATGGAGGGTATGCTGGAGCCCATTTACAGAGAGGTTTCTATTGGCAGAGCTGAAGTGCGCGAAATTTTCCATATCCCTAAAGTGGGGACAATTGCCGGCTGCAATGTCCTGGAGGGGAGAGTGGTCAGAAACGGCAGTGTGCGATTGATCCGTGAAGGTGTTGTTATATATGAAGGAAAGGTTGATTCATTGAAAAGGTTTAAAAATGACGCCCGAGAAGTTGTTCAGGGACATGATTGCGGTATAGGGCTAGATAAATTCCAGGATATAAAAATTGGAGATATCCTGGAGGTTTATGAGATGGAAGAGATAAAAAGGGAGTTAATGTCTTAAAAAGGTGTGATGGTAAGTGAGTTACCGCGCTGGCCGTTTGGCAGAGGAAATAAAAAAAGTATTAACTGATCTGCTACAGACCGAGCTTAAAGATCCGCGCATCAACCCAATGACTAGTGTGACATCTGTAAGTGTATCTAAAGATCTGCGCTACGCAAAAGTATATGTAAGTGTGTTGGGATCAGAGGATAAGAAGAAAGAAACACTGGAGGGCTTAAAGAGTGCCTCTGGTTTTATCAGGTCAGAAATAGGGAAAAGAATCCGTCTGCGGTATCACCCGGAAATAAGCTTTGAACTTGACAAATCCATTCAACACAGTCTGGAGATCAACCGTATACTGCAGGATTTGAAAAAAGATAAGGGATGCGACTGATGGAGGCTATTGAAGATATAATCAAAATATTAAAGACAAAACAGAGCTTTGTGCTGACAACACATATACATGCAGATGGCGATGCTCTAGGGTCCCTGCTAGCGCTAGGTTTAGCCTTATTAAATAATGGTAAAAAGGCTGTTATGATACACTCTGAACCGGTTCCAGAAAGCTATCGGTTTTTGCCCGGTGCCGAAATGGTAAAAATGGCACAAGATCTGACTGAGAGTTTTGAGATCGGTATTGTTTTGGACTGTACCAACCTGTCCCGGGCAGGAGATGCTGAACAGCTACTACAAAAAGCTGAGTGTATTATCAATATTGATCACCATATCAGCAATGAATATTTTGGTCAGATCAATATGGTAGAAACCGAAGCTTCCGCTACAGGGGAAATGGTGTGTAATCTGCTGGTCAAAGGGGGCTTTACGATAACCCCCGATATTGCGACTAATCTTTATACAGCCATAATAACTGATACTGGGTCTTTTCGTCACCAAAACACTACAGCTAACTGTTTCCGAACCTGTGCTTATCTGCTGGAATGTGGTGCAGCACACAGCTTTATACAGCATCATCTTTATGAGCAAAGGTCCCTTCAAAGCCTGCGTTTTATGGTCAAGGTGCTGCAGACACTTTCGATAAGTGAAAACGGTCTGATCGCTTGGATGACCATTAGCAAAGATAAAATCGCAGAGGTAGATGATAGTGATGGTCTGATAGATTATGCTAAATCCTTGAAAGGTGTTGAAGTGGGAATATTATTCAAAGAGCTGGATTCAGGTGAAATTAAGGTTAGTTTTCGATCAAAAAGCTTTGTTGATGTCAATCAACTGGCAGCTCATTTCGGGGGAGGCGGCCATGAGCGAGCAGCTGGGTGTTCTATCAAAGGCACTTTAAAGGAAGTGGAGCAGCTTGTTATCCGAAAAACAGAGGAATATCTGGCTAAGCGGAGGGCTGCAGAGTGAACGGGCTAATTAATGTTTTAAAACCACCGGGGGTTACTTCCCATGATGTTATAGTCTATCTTCGGCATTTATTTAAAATAAAGAAGATAGGTCATACAGGAACCCTGGATCCAGGGGCAACAGGAGTAATTCCTATTTGTGTGGGGCAGGGAACCAGAGTTGCTGAGTACCTGATCAATAAACCAAAAAAGTACCGTGCGGAAATAACTTTTGGAATCAGAACAGATACTTTTGATGCTGGAGGAGAAATCCTTGAGAGAAATAGAGGGGTCAGGCTTACACTGGCTGATATAATTGATGCCTTAGAGGATTTCAAGGGTGAAATAAAGCAAGTTCCTCCTATGGTATCAGCTGTACACTATCAGGGTAAACGATTGTACCAGTTGGCACGCCAGGGCAAAGTAGTTGAACGAAAAGCAAGAAAGGTGAAGATCTACCAGATCAAAATAGTTCGATTTCAAGGGGATCTGCCTTATCCGCGCCTTTATATTGATCTTGAGTGCTCCAAAGGAACTTATGTGCGCAGTATTTGCGATCAGCTTGGTGAAAGATTGGGTTGTGGTGCTTATCTGTCTTTTTTGGTGCGGACAAAAAGCGGCCCTTTTTTGCTGAAAGAATCCTATACCCTGGAGGAAATTAAGGAAATGTGGCAAAAAGGGAATCTCTCTTTTTTGCTGCCCATTGACTATGCTCTCGACCATTTACCTGCATTAACTGTTAAAGAAAAAGCAGTGCGCCATATTTTAAATGGTTTGCCCCTTGCACCCTCTGGTGTATTGGGGGGGGTAGGAAGGGAGTTACCCGATTTTGTGCGTCTTTATTCACCGGCAGGGAAATTATTAGCCCTGGCAAATCTTTGTACAAGCAGTGATGGAGAATGGCACTATAAATTGAAAAAAGTATTCAGTTCACAATATCAACAATGAGAGGTAAGATCTATGGAGGTTCTGCGAAGTCTAGAACAAAGAACTGATGGCAGTACATTGATTATCGCCCTTGGAAATTTTGATGGAGTTCATTTGGGACACTGTAAGCTTCTAAAAAAAATGGTCTCCTATGCTCACAAAAAGGGAGGCATACCATCGGTTTTGTTGTTTCAACCCCATCCTCAACAGGTTTTAAATCCGGCCAATGCTCCTAAGCTTATTATGAGTAATGAAAGAAAAATAAAAAGAATGAATGACCTAGGAGTTGAGCTTTTTTATTTAATACCTTTCGATTTAAATTTTGCTTCCCAGGAACCAGAGGAGTTTGTTGAGGAAGTATTAATCAATAAGCTCAATGTGAATGGAGTTTTTGTGGGTTATAATTATCAATTTGGGAGGTGTGGTGCTGGGAAGCCTGAATATCTTAAAAAAATTGGTGAGGAAAAGGGGATTTATGTTGAGGTTATCCCTCCAGTAGTCATCCATGGAGTTCCTATCAGCAGTACTTTAATTCGTTCTGCTTTAAACAATGGTGATATTGTCCGTGCTAGAGAACTGCTCGGATACTGGCCTGTTTTGCAGGGTGAAGTGATCAAAGGGGATCAGCGGGGGCGCAGGATAGGTTTTCCTACAGCAAACCTGGCTGTGTCTGAAGATCTTTTGGTTCCCCGGAGCGGTGTTTATGCAGGTGAAGCTGTGGTAGATGGTAAACCTTATTTGGCTGTGCTTAACATTGGAAGACATCCTACTTTTGGATTAAGCAGTAGACAGACCATTGAAGCACATCTACTGAATTTTGAAGGTGACCTTTATGGAAAGCAATTGGAGATAAGTCTGTATAAGATGCTGCGGGAAGAAAAAAAATATAATAATGCAGATGAATTAATAGATCAAATCAATAAAGATATTGAACTGGCCGGGAAGATTTACGAGGAAATGGGACAAAAACAGCTTCAAAGGGAAAGTTCTGGGTTAATCCGAAAGATTTACAATTAGGATAAACTATGGTAAGATCATAAAATGAAAATGCCGAAAAAAAGAGGAGGAATCGGTAAATAATATTCAAAGAATGGTGAGGAGGTTTTACATTGTCTTTCAGTTCAGCAGAGAAAAAAGAGGTTATTGAAAAGTACCAGATACATGAACGTGACACCGGTTCTCCAGAGGTACAGATAGCCCTTCTGACAGAGAGGATCAATTATTTGACTGAGCACCTTAAGGTACACAAAAAAGATCATCATTCACGGAGAGGCTTACTGAAGATGGTCGGCCAAAGACGTGGTTTTCTTAATTATCTGCGAGAGAAAGACCCTGCACGATATCAGGCCATTATAGAGAAACTAGGTCTTCGTCGCTAAAATGCATTTAGATTCTCGGGGGGGAGCGGTAAGCCGCTCTTTCTGATTTTTGATTATTATTCGATTTTTTAGGAGGTTAGTTATGCCAGAGACGTTTCAAATGATGGTTGGCGGCCGGCCATTGCTAATGGAATTTGATAAGGTGGCCAAGCAGGCCAATGGCGCTGTCTTAATACATTACGGGGATACTGTAGTCTTAGTGACAGCGACTATTTCCAAGGAACCCCGGGAGGGAATTGATTTTTTTCCGCTCCTAGTTGATTATGAAGAGCGGTTATATGCTGTTGGGAAAATTCCTGGTGGTTTTATTAAGAGAGAGGGGAGACCCACAGAAAAGGCTATTTTATCTGCCAGGTTGATCGATAGGCCTATCAGACCCCTTTTTCCCCAGGGTTTCCGCAATGATGTACAGGTAGTGGCTACAATTATGTCAGTAGACCAGGACTGTGATCCCAGTATAACCGCAATGATCGGCGCATCTGCTGCACTTTCTGTATCTGATATTCCCTTCGCTGGACCGATAGCAGGTGTGATCGTTGGTCGGGTCAAAGGTGAATTTGTGGTCAATCCTACAGTAGAACAGGAAAAAGAGAGTGATCTTCACCTGGTTGTAGCAGGAACAGAGCAAGCTGTTTTGATGGTGGAAGCAGCTGCCAATCAGGTGAGTGAAGAAGTGATCATCGATGGTATCGAATTTGGGCATCAGGCAATTAAGGAGATTGTGCAGTTTCAGAAGGAGATTGTACAAAAAATTGGCAAAGAAAAACTTGATGTACCCACCTTTGAACCGGATCCTCAAATTGTAGAAGATGTAAGAGCATATGCCTACGATAAAATAGCTGATGCTGTTAAAAACCCTGATAAACTAGCTAGACAAGATGCTCTAGATGAGCTGGAGAAGGAGACAGTTGAGCATTTTGCTGAGATTTATCCAGAACAGGAGAAAGCTGTTCAGGAGATTTTCTTGAAAGCACTGAAAGAGATTGTCAGAAAAATGATCCTTGAAGATAGAATGCGTCCAGATGGTAGGAAGCTTGACGAGATCAGGCCTATTACCGCTGAGGTGGGAATCCTGCCCCGTACCCATGGGAGCGGTTTGTTTACTAGAGGGCAGACTCAGGTATTGACTGTAGCCACACTAGGTACTATCAGAGAAGAACAGATCCTAGATGATCTCGGTCTTGAGGAGTCCAAACGCTACCTGCATCACTATAATTTCCCTCCTTACAGTGTAGGAGAGACAAGGCCGATGAGGGGTCCTGGACGCAGGGAAATCGGACACGGTGCTTTGGCTGAGAAAGCTTTGCTTCCTGTGCTGCCAGATGAAGATGAGTTCCCCTATACGATCAGGCTTGTATCTGAGGTGCTGGAATCCAATGGTTCAACATCAATGGCCAGTGTTTGTGGAAGCACTTTGGCATTGATGGATGCAGGAGTGCCTATCTCTGCTCCTGTAGCAGGAATTGCTATGGGTTTGGTTACCGGTGAAAACGGTTTTGCGGTCTTAAGTGATATCCAGGGGATCGAGGATGCCCTGGGTGATATGGATTTCAAGGTTGCTGGTACTGCTGAAGGTGTAACAGCTCTCCAGTTGGATATCAAAGTACAGGGTATTACCACTGATGTGTTGCGGCAGGCTCTTTCTCAGGCGAAAGAGGGAAGGCTTTTTATCCTCAGCAAGATGGCTGAAGCCATCAAGGAGCCCCGTCCAGAATTATCACCACATGCCCCAAGAATTATCACCATGACCATCGATCCTGAAAAAATCAGAGATGTTATCGGTCCTCAGGGTAAAACCATCAGAAAGATCATTGAAGAGACGGGAACAGAAATCGATATAGAGGATGATGGCCGGGTCTTTATAGCTGCAGTTGATGAAGAAGCAGGAAAAAATGCTGTGAGCATCATAGAGCGGCTGACTCAGGATGTGGAAGTGGGCAAAATATATTTGGGCAAGGTTGTTCGACTGATGGACTTCGGTGCCTTTGTAGAAATAATCCCTGGAGTGATGGGCAGTGCCGGTAAGGAAGGATTGGTCCATATCTCCCAGCTAGATGAACGAAGGGTTAATCGGGTCAGAGATGTGGTCAAAGAGGGTGATGAGATCATTGTCAAGGTAACTGATATCGATAGACAGGGTCGGATCAACCTTTCTCGCAAAGAAGCCATTAGGGCTCTGCGCCGCAAAACGGAAAAATAAGTTATCTGGGAAAGCAAATATCTTCCCTGCCTCCGGAATACAATGTTATTTAGGAGGTGCGGAAGTGTTTGTTTTTTTCTGGAGGAAAAAGTGGCTTATCTTATGTATGGTAGCAGTGTTGATAGTTTGTGCATATGCTGCTTCATTTTCAGCAGAACAGGTTTTCAACCGCAGGAAACCCATTTATCAAGGTAACCCTGAAAAAAAACAGGTTGCTATTACTGTAAATGTGGACTGGGGTGAAGAATACATTCCCCAGATGCTGGATTTGTTTAAGAAAAACCAAGTGCAGGCAACCTTTTTCATCAGCGGAAGATGGGCTGGTGAGCATCAAGAACTTGTGCGGAAGATTGCGGACTCAGGTCATGAAATAGGCAATCATGGTTTTTCACATCCCCATGTCAAGGAACTCTCAGTTGAGGAGAACATAAAAGAGATCCAGGAAACCTCAAAAGCGATTGAGCAGGCAGCCCAGAGGAAAACCCGCTATTTCGCGCCGCCATATGGAGAATACAATGACTGTGTTTTAGAAGCTGCTGCAAGAACAAAGCATCAAATCATACTCTGGACCGTTGATACAGTGGACTGGCAAAAACCGCCGGCAGATGAAATTAATTCACGGGTTTTAAGCCGTGTTCACAATGGTGCAATAATTCTAATGCATCCAACAGAACCAACCCTAGAGGCCTTGCCCGAAATGCTTGCAGGGCTGCGGCGGCAGGGTTATCAAATTGTGCCCTTGGAAAAACTAATAGCTGAATAATTCTTATCAAAGAATGAGGGGGAATTTGTGTAGGTGAGAGAACACAGGTGTTTGTTGCTGTTAACTGTATTTACTGTAGTTCTACTGACAAGCCATCTGCACTGTGCTACTGCCTGGGCAGATGAACAATTAAACCTAACAGCTAATGCTGCAGTTCTTATGGATTACAGTACAGGGGCGGTTTTATACAGTTACAATGCTACCAAACCCCTTCCCCCTGCCAGCACCACTAAAATAATGACTGGGCTGCTCAGCCTAGAGCTGGGTGATGGAGAAGAAAGGGTGGTGATCGATGAGTATTCAGCCATGATGGAGGGGACAAGCCTTTACCTGAAAGCAGGACAAATTCTCACCCTTGAGGATCTGACCAAAGGTGCCTTGATCAATTCCGGAAATGATGCAGCTTCAGCCGTAGCTATACATATAGCAGGAAGTGAACAGCTATTCGGGGATTTAATGACCTTTAAAGCCCGCACCATCGGCTGCAGCTCTCGGAGCAGGTTTTATAACCCCCATGGACTGCCTCAGGAGGGACATGCTATCAGTGCATATGATCTGGCGGTCATCACCCGTTATGCTATGCAAAATAAAGATTTTAGGCGCATCGTAGGGACCAGGAGTGGCAGAGTCAGGGATCTGTCTGAAGGTGAGCTCTTCCCTCTCTACAATACAAACAGGCTGCTGGGTTATAAGAAAAACGGCCTAGAAATAATCGGTGTTAAAACCGGGACCACCGATGAGGCAGGTGAGTGCCTGGTAGCTGCTGCTAAATATAAAGGCAGTTTATTGATCAGTGTGGTTCTCGGAAGTTCGGCTCGTTATGAGGATACACTTAAGCTCTTTGAATACGGACGCAATAACTGCTGCTCTATTGATCTAAAAAAAGGAACCCCAATTTTTAAGCTACCTGTTTGGAGAAGCAGTGCTTCATCACTAGCGGTAGGCCCTTGTAGAGATGTTTCTTTAATGGTTTCACCTGATCAAATGCCGCTGTTGGAACGAAAGGTATATTTAAAACCTTATGTCAAAGCCCCCTGCTCCAAAGGTGATAGAGTGGGAAAAATGGAAATTATGCTGGGGAATCAGCTGCTTTACACTATAGAATTGATGGCTTTGGAGGATGTGAAAAGGGTTTTTTGGTGGAATTAAGAATATGATATTAGCCATAAATACAATTTATAGATTTTGGAGGCATAAAAAATGTATCATAAAGATGTACTATCTAATGGAGTGACCATAGTTTGTGAAGAAGTGCCTGCTGTCCATTCAATAGCCATCGGTTATTGGGTAAAAACCGGTTCTCGACTGGAAGAAGAGGAGGAAGCAGGTATCTCCCATTTGATTGAACACCTGCTTTTTAAGGGAACTAAAAAAAGAAACGCAAAAGAGATAGCTGAGGCTATCGAAGAAGTGGGCGGCCAGCTCAATGCCTTTACCGGTAAAGAATACACCTGTTACTATGCCAGAGTCTTGGCAGAACATCTTCCCTTAGCAGTAGATGTTCTCACCGATATGCTGTACAACTCTTTGTTTAAGGAGGAGGATCTAGTTCGGGAGAAAAATGTTGTCTTAGAAGAAATCAGCATGTATGAGGACACTCCGGACGAAATCATTCACGACTACTTCTCCAAAACCATTTGGGACGGACATCCCTTAGGCAGGCCGGTGATCGGAACTAACGAATCCCTTTCCAGGATCGATAGAGAAAAAGTATTATCCTATTACCAGCACCACTACTGCCCCTCTAATCTTGTAGTAGCCCTTGCCGGGAATTTTCAGTATCAAGAGGCAGTAGATTTAATTGGGGAGGCCCTTTCCTCCTTGCGGCCAGGGAGTATAGAGACCAAAATTACAGCTCCACAGGCTAGGCCCGGTTTAAAAAGCTTTTATCGGGACCTAGAACAGGTGCAGATCTGTATGGGGGTACCGGGGTTATCGCTGTATGATGACAAAATTTATACCCTGCAGATCTTAAACAACATTTTGGGAGGTGGGGCAAGCTCCAGGCTGTTTCAGCAGATTCGTGAAGAACGTGCTCTTGTTTATGCCATCTATAGTTATTATCTAGCTTTTTTGGACAGCGGTTTATTCACCATCTACGGTGGTACCAACCCCTCCAGCTGTCAGCAGGTATTGGATTTATGCTGGGAAGAGATCAATAGGATCATAGAGTCAGGTGTAACTGAAAAGGAACTCAGCAGAGCAAAAACACAGGTCAAAGGAAGCCTTCTTTTAGCACAGGAAAGTGTTCTCCAGCGTATGCACCGTTTAGGAAGATCTGAAATTGTCCACCAGAGGTTTATTACTATTGAGGAAGTGTTGGAAAGAATAGCTAAAGTGAATGTGGATGATATACAGGCTTTGGCAAAGGAACTCTTTGCTCCAGAGCTTGTAACTGTAACAGTATTAGGCCCTCTCTCAGAAGGACAGATCAAGCACCCCTCTGTTCTTTGCCGAACATAATTCTATAATCTGGCTCATAAATTTTTTAACAGGAAGTAAAAGGGGGGAGGGGTATGCGGATCAGTGATTTGGCCGGCAAGGAGATTATAAACATCTTT
This sequence comes from Syntrophomonadaceae bacterium, assembly GCA_012516535.1. Lineage (GTDB taxonomy): Bacteria > Bacillota > DSM-12270 > Thermacetogeniales > Thermacetogeniaceae > DTU068. The sequence continues at coordinate 36,440 of JAAYWP010000085.1, forward strand.
GATGGAGTGCGTCTGGGCACTATTGGGGATTCAGACATGATCATCGACCCTGAAAGCGGAGAGATAATTTCAATTCTGCTCCCGCATAGATCAGGTCTGTTGAATCTTTGGCTGGATAAACAGGAGATGGAGATACCTTGGTCATCTGTAAAAAAGATCGGCAGTGAAGTGATTGTTGTGGATTTGGATGAGAGCTATTCTTTATATAAAAAATATTTATAGATAAAAACCCGGGAAACCGGGTTTTTTTAATGGTAGATCTTTTTAGGATTTGTCTAAAGGCTTTTGTCATCCAATGTTGACAGAAAGCATCAGATATATGAGAATAAAGGCAAAAATGTTCTAGAAATGGGGCAGGTCAGATGAATGAAAACCAATTACGGGTAGTTATTACCGGAGTTGCCGGAAAGATGGGAATGGAAACAGCAAAAGCGGTAATTAAAGAGGCACCTGAGATACAGCTTGTAGGTGCGGTAGACCCACGTAAAGCAGGTATGGATTTAGGGGAGCTGATCGGGGTAAAATGTGATTTAAAAATCAGCGATGATCTGAGCTCAGTTTTATCTTCTTCATCAGCAGATGTTTTGGTTGATTTTACTAACCCCCAGGCTGTTTTGCATAATGCGAAAACAGCTTTGGAATATGGTGTGGCACCGGTAATTGGTACAACCGGACTGGATAGTGTAGGAATAGCTGAGTTGGAAAAATTAGCTGCAAGATCAGGCAAAGCTGTCTTAATAGTACCGAATTTTGCTATCGGTGCTGTACTGATGATGGATTTTGCCAGGCGTGCAGCACAATATTTCAAAGATGTTGAAATTATTGAACTGCATCATAATCAAAAAATCGATGCTCCTTCAGGCACTGCCCTTAAAACTGCACAGGGGATCCAGGAGGTAAGGGGTTCTTTTAAACAAGGACACCCAGATGAGTATGAAAAAATCACCGGTGCCAGAGGCGGTGATTGGGAGGGAATCAGGATCCATAGTGTGCGGCTGCCTGGTTTGATCGCTCATCAGGAAGTGATATTCGGAGGAGCAGGTCAGACCTTGACCATCAGGCATGATTCTCTGCATCGAGAATCCTTTATGCCAGGTGTGATCCTGGCGATCCGCAAGGTACTAGGCCTTAAGGGTGTGGTAATAGGACTGGAGAATATCATGGATTAGACTGCTAATCACCCCCTTCTTTCTGTCATCATATAATGTTACAGCCTAAGATGAGGGAAAGGAGGGGAATTAATAATGGGCTTGGATTTGAGGGGAATCAAAATCTCGATTATTGGAGGAGATAAACGAGATATCTATTTGATGCAGGATCTGGTCAAACTAGGGGCAAGTGTAACCGCGGTTGGTTTCCATCCTTGTCCTGAACTTGATCAGGTTCATTTGGTGGATACACTGGAAGCAGCTATCTCAAAAGCCCAGGTTTTGATTCTGCCTATGGGGGGTACAGATTTAGAAGGAAATATAAAAACTATGGACCCAGATATCACACTGCGGTTGTCTCCTGAAATAGCGGCCACCATACCTGAAGGGGTAATTCTGGTCATCGGTTTTGCTCGGGACTTTGTTAAGGAATGGGCAAGCAAATACAAGTGGAAGATGATCGAAATTGCTGAAATGGATCTGGTGGCGATCCTTAACTCAATTCCTTCGGCTGAGGGTGCCATACAGATGGCTATGGAAAAGCTCCCCATTACTATCCATGGCAGCAATTCCTTTGTGCTCGGTTTCGGGCGGCTGGGGAAAACCCTTGCCCGGATGCTCCATGGAATTGGTGCCCGGACAACTGTTGTTGCCAGGAAACGCCCTGCTCTTGCCCGGGTATTGGAAATGGGCTATCGTCCTCTTCACCTGAGTGAACTCCATCAGTTTATTCATGAAGCAGATGTAATATTTAATACCATACCAGCATTAGTTCTGGACCATAAGCTGTTATCACTGATGAACAAAAATACCTTAATCATAGACCTGGCCTCTAGCCCCGGGGGAACTGACTTCACTGCAGCCAAAAGAATGGGGATTCAGGCAATTCTGGCACCCAGTTTACCCGGCTTGGTGGCACCAAAAAGCGGTGGCAAGATCCTAGCCCAGGTTATTCCCCAACTTATTCTCAGGGAAGTACCTCATGATATTTTTAGAGAATAAGTAAAGGGAGGTGCCTGGGATGCGTCTTCAGGGTCTAAAAGTGGGATTTGTATTAACAGGCTCCCACTGCACTCTTGCTCAGGTTTATAAAGAAATAGAGAAGATTGTTGATGAGGGGGCCGAAGTATATCCTGTTCTGTCTTATTCTGTTAGTTCTACTGATACCCGCTTTGGTAAATCAGCTGATTGGTGCAGTAAGCTAGAGGAGATAACCAAGAAGCCTTTGATTAAAACAATTGTTGAAGCAGAACCAATTGGCCCCGGTAAGTTGTTCGATATTCTGGTTGTGGCACCCTGTACTGGTAACACACTGGCTAAGCTTGCTAATGGTATCACTGATTCACCTGCTTTGATGGCAATTAAGGCACATCTGCGCAACGGGCTGCCGGTTGTTATTGCTGTTTCAACTAATGATGGCCTTGGATTTAATGCAAAGAATATTGCTTTGTTGCTCAACACAAAGAATATCTACATGGTACCTTTCGGACAGGATAAACCTCTGTCAAAGCCGAATTCCTTGGTTGCGAAAGTGGATAAGATAATTGATACCATTATTTATGCTTTAAAAGGACAACAGATCCAGCCTGTGTTAGTCGAATACAGTGAAAATTAAATCAGTGTCAGGAGGATTTTAATTATTGAATGTCTAATTCTGATCTTATTATGAGCCAGAGATTGCAGGAGGTTATTGTTGATGAGTAATGGACACAGAGTAGCTATTGTTGGTGCAACAGGAGCTGTCGGCCAGGAACTATTGACAGTCCTAGAGGAAAGAAAATTCCCGATTGCTGAGTTGAAACTGCTGGCCAGTGCCAGATCAGAGGGGAAGAAAATCACATTTTGTGGTGAGGAGCTAACAGTTACTGAGGCAAAACCCTCTTCTTTTAAAAATGTGGATATAGCTTTTTTTGCTGGTGGGCCTGTCAGCAAAGAACTTGTACCTGAAGCGGTTAAAGAGGGTGCAGTAGCGATCGACAACAGCAGTGCCTTTCGGCTTGATCCTGATGTGCCTTTAGTGGTGCCGGAAGTAAACCCTGATGATGTGGAGAAACACCGGGGTATTATAGCAAACCCTAACTGCTCGACAACCATATTTGTTGTACCATTGAAGCCGCTACATGATGCAGCCCGAGTGAAAAGGGCTGTGGTCACTACTATGCAGGCTGTATCTGGGGCAGGAAAGGAAGCGATAGATGAATTATTGCTACAGACAAAGCAGGTGATGGCAGGAGAAGATGTTCAGCAACCTAAGATCTTTCAACATCAGATCGCCTTTAATCTTATTCCACATATAGATGTTTTTGGTGATAATAACTATTCCAGAGAAGAAATGAAACTGCTCAATGAAACCCGGAAAATTTTACATGACCCGGAGATACAGATCACAGCCACCACTGTAAGGGTGCCTGTGCTGCGCAGCCATTCTGAATCGGTTAATATAGAAACTGAAAAGGAGCTTACAGCAGAAGAGGCGAGGAAAATTTTAAATACTGCTCCTGGAGTAGTTGTACAGGATGAACCGGAAAACAATGAGTACCCTATGCCCATATTTACATCATATCGGGATGAAGTTTTTGTGGGAAGAATAAGAAAAGACTATTCACAAAAAAATGCACTTAATCTCTGGGTTGTTTCAGACCAGCTGCGAAAAGGCGCTGCGACCAATGCTGTTCAGATTGCCGAACTTATCCATAGAAGAAACCTGTTGTAAGCGGATATAAATTTGAGAGTAAGGAGTGAGAAAGATGAAGGGTTTTGGGCGTGTTTTAACTGCGATGATCACACCAATGACTGAGAACGGTGAGATAAATTATGATGAAGCACATCGCTGCGCCTGTCATCTGGTGAATAATGGCTCCGATGGAATTGTTGTCTCCGGGACCACCGGGGAATCTCCTGTGCTGACTGATGAAGAGAAGTGCCGGCTGTTTGCAACCGTTAAGGAAGCAGCAGCAGGCAAGGCAGCGGTTATTGCAGGAACAGGTTCCAATAATACAGCTGCATCTATTGAACTGACAAAAAGGGCGGAAGAGTTGGGCTGTGATGGGATTATGCTGGTAACGCCTTATTATAATAAGCCTAGCCAGGAGGGTCTCTATCAGCATTTTAAAGCAATTGCTTCAGAAACCAAGCTGCCGGTTATATTATATAATGTTCCGGGTCGTACCTCCTGCAACATGATGCCGGACACTGTTGCTAGATTAGCAGAGATTGAAAATATCGTAGCAGTTAAGGAAGCCAGTGGAAATTTGGATCAAGTAGCAGAGATCAGAAGAAAAACACCAGCAGATTTCTTGATCTACAGTGGGGATGATTCGCTGACTCTGCCTATGCTTTCTGTTGGCGGCTACGGTATCATCAGTGTTGCTTCCCATGTAGCAGGGAAGATGATCAAACAAATGGTAGAAGCCTATGTGGCCGGGGATGTTGAAACTGCAAAAGAACTACATTTAAAGCTATTTCCGCTCTTTAAAGTAATGTTTATTACCACTAACCCCGTTCCAGTAAAGGCTGCTGTAGAGCTGATCGGTATTAAAGCAGGTCCTCCCCGCCTGCCTCTGGTGAAGGCAACTGATCGAGAGATAGAGGCTGTAAAAAAAGTTTTGAAGGATTTGAACATCCTTGCTTAGTTTCTTGTGTTTCATTGTAAATAGCGGTATAATAGAATAATGAAAGGGAAACGGATGTTTTGAAACCTGCCTTTCGAGGAATATTGAAGGTAGGTTTTTTCTTTGTGATTTTACAAAAGAAGGAGGTGAATTTATGAGAGGGAATTGTCTAAAAATTATACCATTGGGTGGTCTTGGTGAGATCGGCAAAAACATAACTGTGCTCAGGTTTAAGGAAGATATATTGGTTATTGACGGTGGGCTCATGTTCCCCGATGATGATATGCTGGGCATCGACCTGGTAATCCCTGATATAACATATCTTGTTGAGAATAAGGACAAGATCAGGGGGATTGTTTTGACCCATGGTCATGAGGATCATATTGGTGCAATGCCTTATATTCTGCAGAAAATTACTGCACCTGTTTATGGTACAAAACTGACACTGGGATTATTGGATGCCAAGCTGAAAGAGAGCAGTTTTGTTGATCATGTTGAAACCCATTGTGTTTCGGTGGGTGATATAGTCAAGCTTGGGGTATTTAAAGTCGAGTTCATTCGGGTCAACCACAGTATTCCAGATGCTGTTGCCCTGGGGATCAGCACACCTGTGGGATTGGTAGTCCATACAGGTGATTTTAAGTTTGACCAGACCCCAGTAAATAATGAGGGAACTGACTACCATAAGTTTGCTGAATTAGGCAAAGAGGGAGTCCTTGTCTTGATGTCAGACAGCACCAATGCAGAAAGACAGGGATTTACATTATCTGAGCGGGTGGTAGCTGAAACCTTTGATCATACCTTCCGGAACGCTAAGGAAAGGATTATCATTGCCAGTTTTGCCTCCAATATTCACCGTATACAGCTGGCCATATCTACAGCAGCCAAATATAGAAGAAAGGTTGCAGTGGCGGGGCGAAGTATGGTGAATGTGGTGAATATTGCAAAAGATCTGGGCTATCTCGAAGTTCCATCAGACACCCTGATTGAACTTGAGGAGGTTCCACTGCTGCCCAAGAACAGGGTAGTCATTCTGACCACCGGAAGTCAAGGTGAACCCATGTCTGCCCTGACCAGAATGGCTATGTGTGAGCACAAGAGGATTGAGATCGTTCCCGGTGATACAGTGATTATATCAGCGAGCCCTATTCCCGGTAATGAAAAAATGGTGCACAGGACCATTGATCATCTTTTCCGGCAAGGAGCAGAGGTGATTTATGAACCTTTTTCCGGTATTCACACCTCTGGTCATGGCAGCCAGGAAGAACTGAAACTGATGCTGAATCTTGTGAAACCCAAGTTTTTTGTCCCGGTTCATGGTGAATACCGGCATTTAATTAAACATGCTCAACTGGCACAGGATGTAGGGATTCCAGCCAGTAACATTTTTGTTGTAGAAAACGGACGAGTTTTGGAGTTCACCCGAGAGCGCGGAACTGTTGGAGGAAGGGTGAGCTCTGGTAGAGTATTGGTAGATGGTTTTGGTGTGGGAGATGTGGGGAGCATTGTTCTCAGGGATAGAAAGCAGCTTTCCCAAGATGGGCTGGTCATTATTGTGATGACCATGAACCAGGAGAATGGTGAGATGATTGCTGGACCTGATATTATATCCAGGGGCTTTGTTTATGTCAGAGAATCGGAGGAATTGATCGAGGAAGCCAAAGAACGGGTGCGCTCAATTCTCTATGAGTGTGAACGCCAACAGATCACAGAATGGGCAGCTATTAAATCCATTGTCAGGGAAACAGTTGGCAAATACCTCTTTGAGAAGACAGGCAGAAGGCCGATGATCCTGCCGATCATCATGGAGGTATAAATGGATGGAAAAACAGCCCTTAAATTAAAGGAACAGGGCTGTTTTTTCGTTAAACTATTGTTTGTTTTAACTAAACATTAGTTAATGCGAGTGGAGAGGGGGATCTGCTGTCCAGGCTGCAGTTCAGGCCGTAGATAAACACTGGGATCAGTGCTTTTCACCTGAACAATTTTTCCTAAGCCGATACCCATCGGTTCAACTACTAGTGTTACTCCATCATATTCAATTTCCTGATAGGGTGAACCGCTGTCATCAGACAACAGAACCAGTTCCAAGGGGAGTGGTGTATATAATATCAATGCAGATAATCTCCCTTCTTATTTTTTTCTTCTTTAATAAATTCCTGAAGTTTCTTGATGGCTTTGTTGATCCCTCCCACATCATCGATCAGGCCAACCTCGACAGCATCTCTTCCCACTAGAACGGTTCCGATGTCTCTGGCCAGTTCCCCAGTTTGAAACATCAGTTCGCGAAATTTTGCTTCTGAAATGCAGGAGTGTTTTTCAACAAAACGAATAACCCTGTCCTGCATCTTATCCATATATTCATATGTTTGAGGAACACCGATCACCAGACCTGATAACCTAATGGGATGAATGGTCATTGTAGCTGTTTCAGCTATCAATGAATAACGGGCGCTTACAGCAATAGGGACACCTATAGAGTGTCCTCCACCGAGAACAAGGGAAACGGTTGGTTTTGTCATGCTGACAATGATCTCAGCAATGGCAAGGCCTGCCTCCACATCTCCTCCCACAGTATTTAAAATGATAAGCAGTCCCTCGATCTCCGGATTCTGTTCAATGGCAACTAACTGGGGGATGATGTGTTCATATTTTGTTGTTTTATTTTGGGGTGGCAGGATTAAATGCCCTTCTATCTGTCCGATTATTGGCAAACAGTGTATATTTGTTTTAACAGTAGGTACATCTGTTTGGCCGAATTCTTTAATGGTATCGATTTTCTTTACTCCTTGTGTTTGTTTTCTTGGTTTGGGTGGTGTTGGTTCATGTTTGTCCTGCATGTACAACCCCCTTCATTAATTGTTTATTTTTATTATGAACCATCGCAGATAAATAATGCAGTTTTCCGCTTCGCTTTGAAGTGTTATAATTTGGGATGATCAGGGAGAGGGGAAGTGAATTATATGCGAAGGAAGATGAAGAAGAGAAGCAACAATCAAGACGGCCTAAAATATGAAATTTTAGGAGTAGCACTTTTTGCTCTGGCTATTTTTATTATTGTCAGTTTTTTTAAATCAACAGGTATTATCGGTAATTTGTTGGTCAGCCTGCTTACATTCTGTACAGGTAAAATAGGCTCTTTGCTCTTTGCTTTATTGCTCATATATTTTGCCTCTGTTAACTGTTGGCTGCGGCGTCCGTTTTTTGAAGGATCTCGAAGCATAGGAGCTGTACTGTTATTTACTGCTGTCTTGATTATTTTTCACCAACTTCTGCTCCCAGCTGATGTTTCCCGAAGTGATGCCATTCCTATCCTTTACCAGGCTGGGCTGGAAGGAGAAGGAGGTGGCTTTTTGGGAGCTTTACTGAGTATAGCCTCTATCTACCTATTGGCACGACCAGGTACTATTATTCTCACCGCTGCTCTGTGCATCATCAGTCTGGTTATGCTGACCGGTGTTCCCTTTAGCCAGTTCATAAAATGGTTAGCTGAGTTTTTTGTTAGAGCCGGCTCTGTGCTGAAAGCTTGGTTGGAGCGCATTCTGTTTGTTGAAGAGGATTCTCCAGAAAAACCTGTTAAAATACAACGGGGGCCAGTGGAAAAGAAAAAAGAGGAACCAGTAATTGTAGACTATAATACACAACAGGAATCAGAAGACCTAATAGAAAAGGAAAATATTACAGAAGAACCGGAAACAGCTCATTCTCAAAGAGAGGAAAAGGTAATTTCCTCCAGTGGTTTTGCTACACCTCCTCTTTCAATTTTGAAAAAGCCTATCAAGCTCAAGAGCAGTCGTTTGAACAAAGAGTTGATTGAAAATGTGCGTATTCTTGAAGAAACACTGAACAACTTTGGGATCAAAGTTTGTGTCAGTGAGGTGCATAAAGGGCCAGCCATTACAAGGTATGAGATACAGCCGGCTCCAGGTGTAAAGGTAAGCAGAATCATGAGATTGGCAGATGATATTGCTCTTAGTTTAGCTGCTCCTGATGTGCGCATTGAGGCTCCTATTCCAGGAAAAGCCGCTATGGGTATTGAGGTGCCAAATAGGGAAATAGCAACTGTTTGTTTGCGTGAGATTTTGGAAACCACTGAATTCCAAGATGCAGCATCCAAACTTACCATTGCATTGGGTAAAGATATTGCCGGCAATCCTATTGTAGCGGACCTGACAAAAATGCCTCATCTCTTAATTGCTGGAGCAACAGGTTCTGGAAAAAGTGTCTGTCTCAATACCATAATCTGCAGCATACTTTACAAAGCCAACCCCAGTGAAGTGAAACTGCTGCTCATCGATCCCAAGATGGTGGAATTGATAACCTATAACGGGATCCCACACCTCTTAGCACCAGTGGTAACAGATCCGAAAAAGTCCGCTGGAGCCCTTAGATGGGTGGTCAAGGAGATGGAAAAACGCTATGAACTCTTTTCATCTCTAGGAGTACGGGATATAACCAAATACAATGCTCAAATAATGCTCCAAAACTCCGAGGAGCAGCCTATGCCTTATATTGTTGTGGTGATTGATGAGTTGTCTGACCTGATGATGATTGCACCGGTCGATGTGGAGGATGCCATCTGTAGACTGGCTCAGATGGCTAGGGCTGCAGGGATTCATTTAGTCATCGCCACACAGCGTCCTTCTGTTGATGTAATCACCGGTGTAATTAAAGCAAACATTCCTTCACGCATTGCTTTTGCAGTGTCCTCTCAGATCGATTCAAGAACCATTTTAGATATGAATGGGGCGGAAAAGCTGTTGGGAAGAGGGGATATGCTCTTTATGCCGGTAAGCGCCATTAAACCGATACGCATACAGGGTGCTCTGGTTACAGAGTCAGAGGTAGAGGATATTGTTAAATATCTTGTCAATCAAGGGACTCCTACATATGTTTCTGAATTTCCTGAACAGCAGGAAGAAATGCAAAAAGAGGATGATTATGAAGATGAACTGTTTTTTGATGCAGCAAAACTGGTTATTGAAATGGGGCAGGCCTCTTCATCTTTACTGCAGAGGCGTTTGCGCATCGGTTATGCCAGAGCAGCCCGCTTAATTGACATGCTGGAGGCAAAAGGTATAGTCGGGCCCTTTGAAGGATCGAAACCCAGAGAAGTGTTAATGACAGCTGAGCAGTTTTACAGATATTTTGAAAAATAAAAGGGATTGAATTCTAATCATAGAATTAGTTATGATATATGCAAACAATATTAAATATTTCTACAGCTTTTGTTAAGATGTAAGGGGTTGCCAATGGCCTATTTGACAAAAAGGGAAAAGGAAATACTTACTTATCTAAAAAAAGACCCTACCATTTCCCAGGAGGAACTGGCCAAAAAGCTAAAAATTACACGGTCTGCTGCAGCTGTACATATTTCCAATCTAATGCGCAAAGGATTTATCTTAGGTAGGGGTTATATTCTTGATGAAAGATCAGAGGTTCTTATCGCAGGCAAATCCTGGTTAGAGATAAGCGCTCAAGTAAAGGACTCTACTATTGATCTTTCCTGTGGTGGTATAGGTTTTCTTCTGGCTGTGGAATTGGCCAAGCAGCAGTTGACACCGACCTTGTTTACTGTACTGGGCAATGATGATGTGGGAGATCATATTTACCAGCAACTCCAGGAAAAAGGGGTTAATGTTCAGCATATTATCCGCTCACACAGTTATTCTACACCCAAGCGATTAATTGTAAGGAAAGGGGCTAGCGAACTATATCAAATTACTGCAATAAAAGTCTATAATTTTAGCAAAGATGAAAAAAAGAAGTGGGAAGATCTTTTACATTCAGCGAAAGTTCTTCTGATCGACAGCTCTTTCGAACAATTAATTGAGGGATTATTTGAGCAAATCAAGGAATATGATTTGTTTACATCTATTGTCGGAGCTTCACTTAACTGGTCTAAAGAGAAGGGGTTTACCAGATTACCTCAAGTCTTTTTGGTATGCGATGAGAATGAGTTATATAGTTTTGCAGGAGGTTTTCAATTAGGACTGCCTGAGACATCATTTTCTGTTTGTCAGAAAATAGCTGATCAGGGTCTCGCAGCATTGGTGGTTATCTTTCCACAGCAAGGAGTAGTGCTATCTACCAAAAATGAAACCCTTTTTCTTCCCGCTTCACCGCTCAAAGGAACAGGAAACGTGATGAGTGTTGTGACTGGGATTGCGGGAGGACTGGCAGCTGGTTACGGATTCCGTCAGGCTACACGCCGTGCTATGGGAAAAAGTTTATAAGCTTGAGGGGGTTATTATGAAAATAGGAGAACTGTTGCGAGCAGAGCGTGAGAATAAAGGGCTGTCTTTATTTGATGTAGAAGAGAAAACAAAGATCAGAGCAAAATATCTGCAGGCTTTAGAGGAGGAGAATTTCGAGGAAATACCGGGAGAGGCTTATCGTATAGGTTTTCTGCGCAATTATGCTCTCTTTCTCGAGCTTGATCCTGAGCCGCTCCTATATCAATATAGAGCACAACATAAGAGAAATGAGCTAGATTCACTGCACTCTCTCATTGAACAACAACGAAGAGCAAAAACTGGGGAAGCAAAATCAGAATCTTTTGGCAGAACAAAACTGGGCTATGCATTAATTGCAATTATTATTTTTACCGCTGCATTTCTTTATTTTAGTAGTTTAAATGGGGAGAATCCGCCGATACAAGAGCAAAACCCACCTGTAGCAGAGGAAGAGCAGAAAGAACCAGAACAAGCTGAAGCCCCACCCCAGCCGGAAATTATAACCCTGGAAATAGTGGGCAAACAGCAGTGCTGGACAGAGGTAAGGGTTGATGGGACTGTACAATTTAGTGGCCATATTTACCCCGGCGATACCAAGAGTTTCGAAGCAGAGGATTCCATACAGTTGACATTAGGAAATGCTGGTGGAGTTGATTTGATATATAATGGCAAGAAAGAGCCTCCTCCAGGCAAAGCCGGGGAAGTGGTGAACAAGGAATACAAGAGAATTGAGTAGTTGGTAGAGACTAAAACAATGAACGAAGAAAGGTATCTAATCTATGAAAATCATTAGCATGATCAGTCTTGGCTGCCCCAAAAACCTTGTTGACAGTGAAAAGGTTCTCGGCATTTTAACAGGTGCAGGTTATATTGTAACACCATCACCTGAAGATGCCGAGATTGTTTTGATCAACACCTGCGGCTTTATCCAACCAGCAGTTGATGAAGCTGTGTCAACTATATTAAAATGTCTGGATTTGAAGAAAAAGGGCTTATGCCGTACTTTGATCGTTTTTGGCTGTTTAGTTGCACGGTATGGAGAAAAAAGGTTATCCCAGCTGTTTCCGGAGGTTGATGGATGGCTGGGGGTTGATACGGCTCCTTTTATTCTGCACTATCTTGAGCAGATCCTTGCTGGTGAAAAAGAGCCTCTCACCATTAAGGCTGAGGAAAAGGATTATCCCAGGCTGTTGACCACACCCCATTACACAGCCTATTTGAAAATTGCCGAAGGCTGTTCTCACAGATGCTCCTTTTGTCTGATACCAAAGATACGTGGGCCTTTGCGCAGCAGGCCACCTGAGGCTATTTATGATGAGGCAGTTCAATTAGCGGCAACTGGAGTTAAAGAGCTTATTTTGGTGGCTCAGGATACAGGGGCTTATGGTCGTGATCTCCCTGGTAAACCTACGCTGGCTGGGCTATTGAAAAGGCTCTGTGAGATCGATGGCCTCCACTGGATCAGGTTTCTTTATCATAATCCCCATTACCTGACAGCTGAATTAGTGAAAACCATGCAGGAGGAACCCAAGCTCTGCCGCTACCTAGATCTTCCCTTTCAGCACAGCAGCCGTAAAATACTCAGGAGAATGGGAAGAAAAGGGGATGCTATCAGTTATCTCCAGCTGCTGAAAGAACTGAGGGACAGTTTGCCTGGGCTTACTATCCGCACTACTCTTATGGTGGGTTTTCCGGGTGAAGATAATAAGGCATTTCAGGAATTAAAGGAGTTTGTTTTACAGGCGGAATTCGATCGTTTAGGGGTTTTCCCCTATTACCATGAAGAGGGAGCCAGAGCAAGAAAATATGCTGAGACAGTTTCCTATATAGAAAAGCGCAGAAGGGCTAGAGAGATTATGGGCCTGCAGCGAAAAATTTCCCGGCGTAAGAATAGGGAGCAGCTGGGAAGGAGCCTTGATGTTCTGATCGAACAAAATCTGGGAGATGGTGTTTTTTATGGGCGCAGCCACCGAGATGTTCCTGAAATTGATCCCCGGGTAATTGTCAGAGGTAAAGGGTTAACTCCTGGAGATATAGTGAAGGTACGGATCACAAGAGCGGCTGCTTATGATTTGATCGGGGTTTGTGATTCTCATATAGGAGGATGAGTTCCATTCATTACTAGAGAGAAAAGGGGTGTGCCTATGTTATAATCTATGATATACCGGGAGAGGAGGATCACCTTGAAACAGATCAGATTTATAACAGTAATCTGTTCATTGATACTCACTCTTTGCGTCCTTTTCGGTGGTTATTACCTTTATGATAGATATTTTATCAGGGACGGACTGCGTGAACAGATCAGCCAATTGGTAACAGCCCAAGAGATAAATATCGAAAAACAGGACAATTCATCAGTAGTATCGATACGCTCAGCAGAGATAGATGATTTCCAGAGTGTTTATCAGAAAACAGCCAAACTGGTTTACCAGAGCTTAGGACCTCAAGCTGAAATTGTATTTCTAGATGAGCGAACAGAAAACCTGAGCATGCTCTACGAGGAATGCAATTTTATTATTCATGAAGGCATTGCTACAGGAAAATTTCAAGATATGAGGACACAGGTACTGAATTTAGCTGATCAGGAAGGTGTCCAATGTGATCTGTCAATAGATTCCTCCAATATTTATTTGGTGCTAAAGGATGACCAGGGATATCTTTATGAAGTTATCCCTCGCATAAAGCAGTTAGATGGCTGGGAGAAACTGGGTGGTGATATGGTTGATTAGGGAATTATGCTTAGGTGTATCTATTGCTTTGTTGATCTTTTTGACTATGATGGGACAAAATGTGATCCCTTTGCTCTTGTTGGCAGGTTTAGGCTTTATGCTCTATATGCTGATCGATCGGAAGGGGTTGACCGGCAGTGCCAATTTCGCAGGATATACACAACAGGTTAACTTTACTTTTGATGATATAGGAGGACAAGCACCTGCCAAACAAGAACTAAAGGAAGCTCTTGATTTTGTCCTTCATGCAGGAAAAATAAAAGAAATGGGAATCCGGCCTTTAAAAGGGATTCTTTTGACAGGACCTCCTGGGACTGGGAAAACGCTGTTAGCTAAAGCAGCAGCATCATATACCCGCTCAGTTTTTCTGGCTACATCAGGAAGCGAATTTATTGAGGTATACGCTGGTGTCGGTGCCCAGCGAGTGCGCCAGCTGTTCAAAACAGCCAAGGAACGTGCGCAAAAAGAAAAAAAAGATGGTGCTATTATATTTGTTGATGAGATTGATGTTTTAGGGAGCAAAAGAGGCAGCAACACAGGACATCTTGAGTATGATCAGACCTTGAACCAACTCCTTGTGGAAATGGACGGTTTAAGACATGATGATAAAGTGCGTATTCTTGTGGTGGGAGCCACCAACAGGGAGGATATGCTGGATCCCGCATTAACCAGACCAGGCCGCTTTGACCGGATTGTTCGTGTGGACCTGCCTGATAAGGCTGCGAGAAAGAGCATTCTGGAAATACACTGCCGGAACAAGCCGCTAGCAGATGATGTGTCATTGGAGGATATCGCCAGAGAATCTTTTGGCTTTTCCGGTGCACATCTAGAGAGCTTGGCCAATGAAGCAGCTATTCTGGCATTAAGAGAAAAATCTCCGGTGATACATCAATCCCATCTCAAGGAAGCTGTTGACAAGGTAATGATGGGTGAGAAAATCGATCGAAGACCCAATGATGAGGAACGCTATCGCATTGCTGTCCATGAAACCGGCCATGCTTTGATCAGTGAATTTTTGAGAAAAGGGTCTGTATCTCATTTAACTGTGACAACCAGAGGAAGGGCTCTGGGATATGTGCGCTCCGTTCCTGAGGATGATCTGTATTTATATACTAAGGAGCACCTGGAGGAACAGATCCAGATCTGTCTGGCTGGTGCAGCA
>JAAYWP010000014.1 GCA_012516535.1 Syntrophomonadaceae bacterium
GCATTCTGGGGATACTGACCACAGAAGATGCCCAGGCAGTGTTTATTGATACACCTGGGATCCATAAGCCTCGTCATAAACTTGGAGCCTATATGACCAGGCTTGCCCAGAAAACCCTGGAGGAGGTAGACCTGGTACTCTATGTGGTGGATGCATCTGTTCCTCCGGCCGGTGGAGAGGAGTATATCTTGGATCAGCTGCAGGATATAAAAACCCCTGTGCTGCTTGTTTTAAACAAAATCGATCTTGTAAAAAAACCGGAACTGCTGCCGATCATCGATTGGTTTCAAAAAAGGTACAGCTTTCGGGAAGTTGTTCCGGTTTCCGCTTTGAACGGGGAAAACCTGGATCAATTGAAAATGCTGATCACCGAGAATCTGGCAGAGGGGCCCTTTTTCTATCCAGCTGAAATGGTCACCGATCAACCTGAAGTTTTTGTGGCTGGAGAGATCATCAGGGAGAAGGTGCTGCAGCTAACAAGGGAGGAGATACCCCATGCGGTTGCTGTGGTTATCGAACAAATGCAGCAGCGCTCTAATGGTGTACTCTATATAGCAGGTGTAATCTATGTGGAGCGTGACTCCCAGAAGGGAATCATTATTGGGAAAAAAGGCGGTATGCTGAAAGAGATCGGGAAACTTGCCCGTCAGGAACTAGAGGCTATTTTCGGCACTCGTGTCTACCTGGAACTGTGGGTAAAAGTGAAAAAGGATTGGCGGAATGATGAAAAAATACTGCGTTCTTTGGGTTATCAATGAGTGAGGTAATAGGATGATGAAAGATGAGCTAGCAAAATATATAGAACACACTTTACTGCGGCCAGATGCTGTGGAGGCTGATTATGTGCGGCTCTGCCAGGAGGCTGTGGAATATGGTTTTTATGGGGTCTGTGTCCCACCCTCAAGGATCGGCCTGGCCCGGGAGCTTCTTGCTGATAGTGATGTTCGAATTGTTACTGTGGCGGGGTTTTCCCTTGGTTTTCAGAGCAGCGCCGCAAAGCTTTTTGAGGTGGAAAATGCTCTCACACAAGGTGCCGATGAGATCGATATGGTGATCAATATCGGATTGCTCAAAGAGGGGAAATGGAAAGCAGTGGAGCAGGAGATCCAACAGATAGTGGGAGTAGGTGCAGGCCATTTAGTGGTTAAGGTGATTATTGAGACCTGTTATCTTGATGATCAGGAAAAGGTTAAAGCAGCACAGCTAGTGCAGACAGCAGGGGCAGATTTTATTAAGACCTCTACAGGCTTTGGGCCGCAAGGCGCTACAGTACATGATGTTGAACTGATCCGGCGAACGGTGGGGGATAAACTGCTGATCAAGGCTGCAGGAGGGATTAGAACAAGGGAAAAGGCCCTGTCTCTCTTGAGGGCAGGTGCAGCCCGCTTAGGGACAAGCAGTGGGCCTGCGTTGATTATTTAACAAAATTAGGAATAATGTACTATTGATATAATAGATAAGCAGGAATATTATTATGTATAGCGAATGTGTTAAAGACTGAAATGGAGAACTGTAAAAGAATAAAAATTTAATATAGAAATATGTTTTTCTACGATCTTTAGTAATAGTCCTCCGAGTCTTTCAGCCTGTTGCCTAAAGGTTATGGCTGCTAGATGTAGAGGGTGTGTGTGGAAACACATGCGCCTCCCATTGTGGAAAGGGGGATTACATAAACTGGCTCTATAAAGTCTGGTGTTAGTAATGAATCTGTTTATATGTTCTAGTATTTGCTCTCATCTGCAAAAAAAGTGTGAAGTATTTTATTAGGAGTGACCGCTGTTAGGGAGGTCACTTTTTGTTTTTATATAGGATATAACTTCATATTAGTGTATTATTTGCCATCCATACCAGATGGTAACTTTTAATATTAATAAATAAAAGCTGCACATGCAGTTAAGGGAGGGGTGATGTTTATAGTCAGTTGTTCTTTATTTGCTAACTAAATTTTATAAGAGGGGGATGAGAGAACAATGGGTCAGATCAGTCGTCGTGACTTCCTGAAACTGTGTGCAGGTTCAGTAGCTGCTGTCAGCTTGAGTCAGCTTCTGTACCCTGAACTAGCGAAAGCCGCACCTGCCTCAGGGAAGCCTCCGGTAATCTGGTTGCAGGGGGCAAGCTGTACCGGCTGCTCTATCTCTCTTTTGAACTCGAACCAGCCGGGGATGAAAGAGATCCTTACTGAGATCATTGACTTAAAATTTCACCCCAATATATCAGCTGCAGCCGGGGACCTGGCTATGAGGGTGATCGATGAAACAAAAGAGGCAGGGAAGTTTTATCTTGTTGTTGAAGGTGCTGTTCCCACCAAAGATGGGGGAATTTACTGCACAGTAGGTGAAAAAAATGGTCAGCATGTGATTTTCCAGGACAGGGTAATAGAGTTGGCTGAAAAAGCAGAAGCAGTTATAGCTATCGGCACCTGTGCATCATATGGTGGTATAGCTGCTGCCAAACCTAACCCTACAGGCTGTAAGGGGGTACAGGCTGTTCTAGAGGAGGCAGGGATTAATACTCCGGTAGTCAATGTACCCGGCTGTCCTCCTCATCCGGACTGGTTTGTGGGAACTCTTGCCCATATACTGCTCTTCAATGAAGTTCCGGAGTTGGATAAACTAGGGAGGCCAAAGGTATTTTACGGTAAGTGTGTTCATGATAACTGTCCGCGCAGGCAGTACTTTGATAATAGCGTTTTTGCGAAAAATTTCAGCGAGCCGGGCTGCCTGCTGGAGATCGGCTGTAAAGGACCCCTTGCCCATTGTGACAGCTTTGACCGCATGTGGAATAGTGGTGTGAGCTGGTGTCTGAAAGCCGGTGCTCCCTGCATGGGTTGCACAGAAAAAGACTTTCCTGACTGTGCCACACCCTTCTATGAGAGGATGCCCGGTATTAATCTGCCCAATATCACAGCCAGCGCAGATGCTGTAGGCGGTGTTTTAGGAGTGGCAGTGGCGGCAGGGATCGGTGCTCACCTGGTGGGCAATATCGCCAAAGGCCGCATTGGCAAGAAAGAGCAAGGGGGGGAGGATTAAATGGCTAGGATCGTTGTTGACCCTGTAACCAGAATTGAAGGGCACTTGATGATCGAGGTAGAGGTAGATGGGGGCAAGGTTCAGAGCGCCAAGAGCTCAGGGACCCTTTTTCGTGGGATAGAACTTATTTTAAGGGGCCATGACCCCAGGGATGCCCAGGAATTTGTCCAGCGGATCTGCGGTGTCTGCCCTGTAGGACATGCCACCGCTGCTGCCTTTGCTTTGGATGATGCCTTTGATATCCAGCCGCCTAAAAATGGTAGAATATTACGCAATCTGATTTTTGGGTCCAACTTCATCCAGTCCCATATTCTCCATTTTTATCATCTGGCAGCACTGGACTATGTGAAGGCACCGGATAATATTATGCCCCTCGCACCCCGCTATGAAGGTGATTATCGCCTCCCTAAAGATATCAATGATGCTGCGGTAAACCATTACCTCCAGGCTCTGGAGATGCGCAAAAAAGCCCATGAGATGCTGGCCATATTTGGTGGCAGGGCACCTGCGCCGCGGGCCATTGTCCCAGGCGGGGTAACTGAGGTTGTGGATGCTGAAAAGATCCTGAACTTTAAGTACCGCCTGGCGGAATTGACCGATTTTATCGATAATGTGTATGTGCCTGATGTTCTTGCGATCGCCGATGTGTATAATGACTGGTTTGAAATCGGGAGCGGCTGCGGTAACTTCCTTGCTTATGGAGCCTTCCCCCAGGATGACCAGGGGAGTATGTTTATGCCTGCTGGTACCTATATCGATGGGCAAGAGGGCGACTTCGATGTGAGCATGATCACTGAAGAGGTAAAATACTCCTGGTACAAGGATGATATAGACAAAAATCCTATGGAGGCTGTGGTCACTCCTGATCATGAAAAGAAGGATGCATATTCCTGGATGAAGGCACCGCGTTACAACGGCAAGGTGGTGGAAGTCGGGCCTTTGGCTCGCATGTGGGTGGCCAAGGATTCCACTATTCGTTCTTTTGGGAAAAAGGCCTTTTCAGTGATGGGGCGGCATGCTGCTCGCGCACTGGAACTGCAGAAACTGGTACATGCCATGAACGATTGGGTCATGGAGCTTGAGCCCGGAAAACCCACCTGTACACCACATGAACTGCCGAAAACAGCCACAGGGGTCGGGCTGACAGACGCTCCACGGGGTGCACTAGGACACTGGCTCAAGATCGAGGCAGGCCGCATTGATAAGTATAACTGTGTTGTTCCTACAACCTGGAATGCTGGGCCAAGGGATGAAAAGGATCAGCCAGGCCCCATTGAGCAGGCATTAATCGGTGCACCAGTAGCGGATCCGGACAACCCCATTGAGCTGGTGCGTATTGTGCGTTCCTTTGATCCCTGTCTGGCCTGTGCTGTACATGTCATAACCCCCAACCGGAATATGGGTACATTCCGTGTTTATTAAAGGGGGGATAGGGATGAATCTGGAATATCGCCATACACGGTTAGTTCGCTTTTTTCACTGGTGGAATGGTATTTCCATGATCCTACTGGCTTTAAGCGGCTTTTACATCCATTTTCCTGATAGTTTTCCTATTTTTCCTTCAATGGATGTTGCCAGGAAGATACACTTTATCTTCATGTATGCGGTAGGTGCGGGTGTTATCGGCCGTCTCTACTATGCTTTTGTAACCGGTGATTCTAAAAACTTCAGGCCGCGTTTTGCCGATCTGGGGAATATGATCGGCTTAATGAAATACTACCTTTTCATCAGTGATGAGCTGCCCGATTTTGGGGAAAAATACAATCCCGGCCAGAAGATGATGTATCTTGGTTTTGTACCCTTGATCATTATTCAGGGTATAACAGGGTTCATTCTCTACTGGCCCACAACCTTTAATCACTGGGCGGCCTTTGTGGGTGGCATGCATGTGATCAGGATCATACACTATATTGTTGCCTGGATCTTTGTTTACTGCATAGCTGCTCACCTTTATTTGGACTTTAGTGAGGGAATGGCCAATATCGCAGGTATGATCACAGGCTACCGGCCTGCTGATTTTCATGCCAAACACCGGAAAAAAAGAAGGGCAACCCTATCTGCAAAAGGCCAGAAAACACTAGACGCTTGATTTGCAGTGCTTTTTCCACCGGCCTGACTCAGGCCGGGTTTTTTTATTTGGCCTGGTTAAACCGCATATAAAGGAGTATAATGTTTTCAAAGTGTTAAGGAGGAGACCAGTGGGAAAGAAAGTGGTGCTGGGGATCGGCAACCTGCTCATGAAGGATGACGGGGTCGGGGTGCATGCTGTCAGAGCGCTGGAGAAATGCCGGCTTCCCGCTGATGTAGAACTGGTAGATGGGGGAACAGCAGGCTGTGATCTCCTTCCCTTTATGGCTGGAGCTGAAAAGATCATCATCATCGATGCATTAAAGGGAGGGGGGCCTCCAGGAGCTGTTTATCGTCTGACAGCAGAAGATTGTGGAGAGCAGCCTATCAATTGTACCCTTTCCCTCCACGAGCTGGGTATTCTGACTGTGTTTAATGACCTGGCTCTTTTAGAGGGGAAAACACCCCCTTGTGTCATCATAGGAGTGGAACCTGCTGAGATCGATTGGGGGATGGAGCTGACACCTGAAGTGGCAGCTGTTCTTCCCCGGGTTTTGGAATTGGTGCAGCAGGAACTGGCATAGTGTAAAGTTTTTATAGGAGAAAACAAGAAGAAAAAGACAAGAGATCATCACTTTTGGTAAAATTGAATGCACCAAAACAAACCAACCAAAAGGAGAGGATCTCTTGTGAACAACATTGTACTACAAAAATGTGA
>JAAYWP010000086.1 GCA_012516535.1 Syntrophomonadaceae bacterium
AAATACTATTAGTATCTTGACAGGCGAAACTTAAAGTGTTATTGTTTTATGTGATGAGCGGCTGTGGCGGAATTGGCAGACGCGCTAGACTCAGGCTCTAGTGGGCACTAACACCCGTGGAGGTTCAAATCCTCTCAGCCGCACCAAAAAATACCGCTAGCAAACTGGCGGTATTTTTTTATAATATTGTGCTTGCCCCATTTGATCTATCAAAGGTTGCCTTATTTTTATTAGAATAGAATAATCTTTATCATGTAGCAGGAAAATAGCATTTAATAGAGAATATATTTTAGTGTCATATGTTCAAGGAGAATGGGTTTATCTTCCATTAGTAAATTTTTTTGGTGGGCATTTTGGTTTTAAAAAAAGGATTTATCAAAAAGATGTAGAAAGTACTTATTGATGTTTTTTCATTGTGCTTTGAATTCATGAATACAATATAAATTGTTGTGTAAACTGTGTCCGGCTTTCTAACCATTAAACGCAGCACTGTTCGTCAATAATAAAAAAAAGGAGTGTTGGCCGTGAAAATCGCGATCACAGGTAAGGGTGGAGTTGGCAAAACGACTCTTGCTGCCGGACTGGTGAAATTATTTGCGCGGCGTGGATTTCAAGTATACGCCGTTGATGCCGATCCCGATATTAGCCTTGGAACAACACTCGGGGTAACAGAGGAAGAGCTTAAGTCTCAGCCACCTTTGATCGAAATGAAAGAACTGATTAAAGAGCGAACAGGGGCTGGAGGCGGTTTTTATATTTTAAACCCGCAAGTAGACGATGTCCTGGATAAGTACTCAATAGACCTTGATGGTATTAAACTGCTTCGTATGGGTGGTTTTAAAAATGCTGGTAGCTCTTGTTACTGCCCAGAAAACGCCTTTCTTAACGCTGTCGTAAACTCTCTCCTCCTCGGGAAGCATGATGTGGTGATTCTGGATTTTGGCGCGGGAATTGAACACTTGACCCGTGGTACTGCACGGGGTGTTGATCTGATGCTGATCGTCACAGAACCAACAAAGGTGAGTGTTGATACCGCCAGAGTAATTCAAAAACTATCACAGGAGATGGGAGTTCCTAAAATAAAAGTTGTGGGAAACAAAGTTAGAACAGAAAAAGAAAAGAACTTTTTAAGGAACTCTTTTAAGCCAGAAGAACTGCTAGGACTGTTAGAGTACAATGAAGAACTATGGGAACAGTCGATGCTAGAGGATCCCCGGGGTATGGAGGAGGTTATAGTACATTCTGTCAGCAGTATTTTCGATGTGATTATGAAAGAAGGAGGTGTTGAAAGAGCAACAAGGAAAAGCTCATAAAAACTTTGGGAGGTAAGTTTAATTTGGGTTCTAGAAAGAACCAATTTGGGAGATCTAAATTTTAATTAAAGGGGGTTAAATGTATGCCGAGATTTAGTGATACTTCTCTGCAGAACTCCAAACCGTCAGTAGAACGGAAAAAAAGGATAAAAGATGCGAAAAACATTAAGCGCACTATTGATCCTGCGGCATTAGAAATGCTTGATTACACCAGTGAAAATAACATTATTACGGCATTTGACCGCTGGTCCGCCCAGCAGCCGCAGTGTGCTTTTGGTTACCAGGGTATTTGCTGCCGCATCTGCTTTGCTGGCCCCTGCCGGATCAAAGGTGATGAGGGACCAGGCAGTATGGGTATCTGCGGTGCCAGAGATTACACAATTGTAGCCCGTAATGCCATTAGAATGATGGCAGGTGGATGCTCTGCCCACTCAGACCACGGTCGTGAGCTTGTTGAGGTTCTCTATCATATGAGTTTAGGGAAGGCACCTGATTATGAAATCAGGGATCCTGACAAACTGCATAGAGTAGCTAAAAAGATCGGCCTGGAAACCGAAGGCAAAACAGATCTGGAACTGGCCAAGGAAGTCGCCCTTGCTGCATTTGAGGATTTTGGGCGCCATACCAGTGATAAATGTAGGTTCCTAGAGGCTAACCTCTGTGAAAAGCGCATTAAGAAATATGAAGAGACCGATGTTTTCCCAAGAGCAATTGACAGAGAAGTTGTAGAGGTTATGCACCGCACCCATGTGGGTGTTGACGCAGACCCAGTAAACATCATTTTCGGCGGAATTAAATGCTCTCTGGCTGACTTGACGGGTGAGCAGATTTCTACAGATATATCTGATATCCTCTTCGGCACTCCCAAACCGGTGATGAGTGAAGCCAACCTGGGAGTACTGGATCCGGATAAGGTCAACATTATTGTTCACGGACATAACCCTGTCTTAAGCCAGATGGTTGTGGACACTGCCCGTGAGATGGAAGAAGAGGCCAAAGCTGCTGGCGCCAATGGGATCCAGCTTTCCGGTATTTGCTGCACCGGTAATGAGGTCTTAATGCGCAATGGTGTGCCAATCGCCACCAGTTACATGGCACAGGAGCTTGCCATCGCAACAGGTGCAGTTGATGTGATGGTTGTTGATGTGCAGTGTATTATGCCTGGACTGCGCAGTGTTGCTGAGTGCTTCCATACCAAGCTGGTAACAACCATGTCGATATCCAAGATCCCGGGTGCCTACCATTTCGCATTTGAAGATTCCAAGGCAAAAGAAAGCGCGGAGGCTGTCATTAGATTGGCTATTGAAGCCTTTAAAGAGCGCAAGGAATCTGGACGCCCAGTTCAGGTGCCCAAGTTTAAGAATAAATTGATGGCAGGGTTCAGTTTAGAGGCATTGATGGATCTCTTTGCTGCTATTAACCCCGATAACCCCATCAAGGTTTTAACTGATGCCATTGATAACGGAGAGATCCTTGGTGTCTGCGCTCTGGCAGGCTGCAACAACCTGGAAGCTGTATATGAAAAGAACCATACTGAAATTATTAAAGAACTGGCCAAAAACAATGTCTTTATGGTGGGTACAGGCTGCGTGATGCAGGCTGCTGC
>JAAYWP010000162.1 GCA_012516535.1 Syntrophomonadaceae bacterium
CTCATGGGCAATCCTTGTTAAAGCCCTTCTAATCCCCTCCTGATCCATGATCTGAACTTTCTCACGTGGGGACAACCTTGTTCACTCCTTATCAGCCCACAAAAAAACCCGCTTCAAGGTACCTTGTCAGCAGGTGTGGCAATAAAGGTTATTCTTCCTTGCCAGCCTCACAGGACCAGCTTAAAGGACCTTCAATTAAGAATAGATCACTTAACAAAACATGTCAAGAATTTTGGAAAAAAAATTTATTATGTCAACGAAAAAAGACCATGATCACGTGTTTAATATATTTCAACATTTGCGCAACTGCTCTAGGGTTTCAGCAAACACCTGAGGAAGTGGTGCTTCAAAGCTGAGCAGATCACCAGTCCTGGGATGCTGAAAAGTTATTTTATAAGCGTGAAGGGCCTGTGCCGGAAGATTGAGGGGGTCTCGCCGCGGTCCATAAACTGGGTCACCTGCTACTGGATAGCCGGCATAGGCCAGATGAACCCGTATCTGATGGGTACGCCCGGTCTCCAGAGCAACCTCTAAAAGCGTAAAACCGCTAAACCTTTCCCTTACCCGATAATGGGTCCGAGCTTCCCTTGCCCCCGGTGTCCCTGGACTCAACACAGCCATTCTCTTGCGTTCCCGCGGGTCCCTTCCTATAGGGGCATCAATAATACCCCTCTCCTCTTTCACCTCTCCCACAACCAATGCTAGATAGTTCCTTTTAATCTTTCGCTCCTTCAACTGGTGTGACAGTTCCTGGTGGGCGAGATCGGTTTTACTCACCAACAGCAAACCTGTAGTATCTTTATCCAAACGGTGAACAATTCCAGGCCGCAAGGAACCCTTGATACCTGAAAGCTGAGTACAGTGGCTTAATAGGGCATTCACCAAAGTGCCCTTCCTGTGTCCGGCAGCAGGGTGAACAACCATACCCTGTGGCTTATTGACTACCAACAGATCATCATCTTCATAAATAATATCCAGCGGTATTTCTTCAGGAATCAGTGTTGTCTCCTCAGGGGGTGGTATGCGCATTTCAATAATATCTCCGGTCCGCACCCTATAACTGGAGCGTCTGCTTTTGTTATTGACAAGAACTTCTCCGCTTTCAATCAATTGCTGAACCCTTGAGCGGCTCAAATAAAGGGAGCGGTTGGTCAGAAATTGGTCCAAACGCTGTCCCTCAACATCCTGAGGCACCACTAACCGGTATTCCTGTCCCTCAACCAACCTCCTTTACCCCCCCTTTGGTGAAAAGATAGATAAATATAAAAACAGCACCAATAAAAATAAAAATGTCTGCAATATTTAGAACCGGCCATATTCGGAAATCTATAAAATCAACCACATACCTGGTACGCAGCCGGTCGATCATATTGCCCAGTACACCACCGGTCAGGATAGACATAGGAATTGTCACTTTTGGGTCTGTAGGAAGATAAAAGAGCAATACCAGAACAACAAATAGAAAAAGAATAGCTGTTGTTATAAAAAATTCAGTACGATAAGCAAAAATGCCAAAAGCTGCTCCCGGGTTTCTAACATAAGTAATATGCAAGATACCAGGTATAATGGTCAGTGAATCACCAGGCTGCATATGGCTAGCGATATATGCCTTTGACAGCTGATCAACTGCCACAGCTGTCAAAGCAATCAAAAGAAATAAAGCCCCATTTAATATTCCCTTTCTCACACACTCTCTCCCCCACTTATTCTCCTTTTCTATTGATCAATTTGTAGTAAGCACCCTCTAACCGAAGTGCCATCTTATCAGCAGACAATTCTTGAGCTCTTTTAAGAGCAGCAAGAGCCATGGACTTTTTTAAACCCGGATCTTTAAGCAGTGCTAGCGTTTTTTCTGCAAATTCCTCTTCATCGCCCCTGCAGAGATAACCTGTTATGCCATCTTGAACCATAGCCAGTGATCCAAAAGCTGCCTTAGCCACAACAGGCAAACCGGCAGCCATGGCCTCCACCAGCACCAAGCCCTGGGTTTCAGTTACAGAGGGAAAAACAAAAATATCCGCTGATTTATAAACACCTGAGATCAGCTCTGGTGGAATTCTTCCGGTTAATATCACCCTATCTTTTAACCCTAAATCCCCTGCTAGCAAACGCAGTGTTCTTTCCTCTGGACCGCTGCCAACCAGCACCAATACCGCATCCTTTTCCTGGCTTGCGATATAAGAAAAGGCCCGCAGGAGAAATACAAGGTTTTTCTCCTTGCCGATGCGGCCCACAAAAAGCAACACCTTCTTTTCCCTAGGTATACCGAATTTTTCTTCCAAGAAGGCAGGATCACCGTTCTGGAAGCGCTCCGGATAAATTCCTGTTGGGATCGCCA
Organism: Syntrophomonadaceae bacterium; assembly: GCA_012516535.1. GTDB lineage: Bacteria > Bacillota > DSM-12270 > Thermacetogeniales > Thermacetogeniaceae > DTU068. Next base: position 2,339 of record JAAYWP010000162.1, read on the forward strand.
GTACTGGAGCTGTTACCCCACGCTCCTTGATCAAGTCTCTGATCACATCAGTGGGCGTAATTACCAGGTCACAGCAGTTGCAATAATTCGTAATATATTTGATCATTCCCTTTTTCGTGAACTGCCCTACCAGTGGGACATAATGCACATATTGGTCATAGAGGGTATGGTGGGTGAAAACCAGAGGAATCCCTAGATAGCGCGCTATCCTTTTCCCTACCTGCCCCATGGTAAAAGGAGAATGAGTATGGATCAGGTCTAAGCCGATATCGGAAACATATTTTCTGGCTGTCCAGGTCAAAGGCAAAGCTATATAAAATTCAGGATTGAAAGGGGTATGGAAAGAGGGAAAACGGAAAATATTCTTCTCTTGTTGACCCTTCACCTGAGGGTATTCAGGTGCAAAAATATAGATTTCGTGCCCCAGCCCGGCCAGTTCCCGGGAGAAGGTTTCTATGGAAAGAACAACACCGCTGACATAAGGATGGTAGCTGTCGGAAAAAAAACCTATTTTCAAAGGCCTCTTAATCATTGCTATTCATCCGGACGCACTCAATCATCCATCTCACGAAATTTTTGGTAGTACACTCCCTCTTCATCCTTATAAACCGAAATCCCCTCAACATCCTCTACAGTTCCCCCGTCCTCATCGCGATTTTCTAGATCAGAAGACGTTCCAAATTGTTCCTCACTCTGCCAGGAATCCTCTCCATCAAAAAAAACATGTTCAGATGAAGAGAGACGATCCTCTGCAAAACCACCGAAGGGAGGCATGACAACCCCCTCCTCTATCGGACGCCGGGAGGGGGTTACTTGATCATCCTGCATCTGGCGGCAATCATAGCATAGCTCAGTAGAAGGCACAGCTTCCAATCTTTCCTCCGGGATCTCCTTGCCGCACTCTTTACATATACCATAATTACCCTGATTAATCCTGCTTAAAGCCTCATCAATTTCTTTTAATCGTCTTTCAGCCAGATCCTTGAGGCCGATATCTTTGCTGCGTTCAAAGCTTTCAGTGCCGATATCAGCAGGGTGGTTGTCATACATAGATAGTTCTTGAAGTGAGTCCTTGAGTCCTCCGATCTTTTCAGCTTCCTCAAGTGAGGAGAGGCTGTCCAGCATATCCCTTTTTTCTCCTTCTAGCAACCAGCGGAAATAAGATAACCTGTC
>JAAYWP010000087.1 GCA_012516535.1 Syntrophomonadaceae bacterium
ATAAACTCGGCAAAATTCTCTGATACAGGCCCCCCTCCCACTATCACTTTTACTGATCGGCGCAGCCGATTTTTTTCTAATATTTCAATGACCTTAGCCATTTCCCCCATGGTAGTTGTCAAGAGAGATGAGAGAGCGATAACTGCAGGTTGGTGTTCCTCAACTGCCTGTATAATCTGCTCTGCTGGCACATCAACTCCCAAATCAATGACAGGATACCCATTCACTTGAAGAAAGATGGCAACCAGATTTTTACCGATATCATGGATATCACCTGCTACCGTAGCCACCACAACCTTAGAGGGGTGTTTGACAGGAGGGCTTGAGAGATCTTTGAGAACTGCAAGTCCGGTTTTGATTGGGCGCACTGCAAAAAGCACATCAGGGATATAAAAATCAGAGCCGCGAAATTTCTCAGCGATGCGCTTGCTCACAGGGATCAGCACATTATCCATTATTTCCTCAGAACTCAAGCTATTTTTCAGTCCCTGCTCAATGAGATGAGCAGTCTCCTCAGCATCACCTTTCATGATCGCTGTTTTGAGATCTTGCAACAGCTGGCTGCGTTTCGTTGTCATGTATGTGATCACCTCTTCAATGCTGAATTATTTCCTGGGCACAACGAGCCGGCTCCTGCTTCTTACCACAGCTGCATTGCTACTCCTCCAGACATCAATAAAATTTGCCGGGGGAAAGAGCCCCCGGCCTTATTTTCAAATCATGCTTTAAGGGTACTGAGCCGTTTGCAAACCGCTTCTCGGTTCCTCTCTAGCTCTGCCTCCTTCTCCCTTTCCTTTTCCACAACCTCCGGAGGTGCTTTGGCTAAAAACTCCTGGTTGGATAGTTTCCTTTTGACCCGTTCCAGGACTCCATCGATGGTTTTTATCTCTTTTTCCAGACGAGCAATCTCCTTATCCAGGTCAACCAAGCCGGATAAAGGCAGATAAATCTCTGTACCATATACAACTGTACTTAGCGCTTGTTTCGGTTTAGGATACCCTGGGTCCTCTATTTCCAGTTCACAGTTGGCCAGCAGCTCCATATATGCTTTATTTTCCTCCAGTATTCTCCTGTCATCAGGGCTTGCTACCACCACACACCGTACCATCTTACTTGGGTGGATCTTCATCTCACCACGCATATTCCTGATACCGCGGGTTGCTTCCATCAAAAATTCCATCTGTTTCTCACTGTCCTGATCAAACTGCTCAGGCTTGACAACAGGCCAGGGGGCGATCATGATGCTCTCCCCTCGGTGAGGAAGGTGTTGCCAGATCTCCTCGGTCAGGAAGGGCATAAAGGGATGGAGCATTTCCAGTGCAGTGGTCAGCACATGATGCAGCACTGTTTGTGCAGCCCGCCTGCCCTCTGGGCTCTCTTTCCCATAAAGCCTGGGCTTGATAAGTTCTATATACCAGTCACAAAACTCATTCCAAATAAATTCATTAAGGATACGGGCTGCCTCACCCAGTTCATAATTATTCAAATTATCTGTGACCGCTTCCAGGGTTTTGTTCAGCCTGCTCAATATCCAGCGGTCTGCCAGCTCCAATTGCTCTCTGTTCTGAAGATCAACAGCATCCTGCAGCTGATAATCATCCAGGTTCATCATAGCAAAACGGGAGGCGTTCCAGACCTTGTTGGCAAAATTCCTGATGCCCTCTACCTTCTCCCAGTAGAAGCGCAGGTCATTCCCTGGGGTATTTCCCGTAAGCAGTGTAAAGCGCAGTGTATCTGCCCCGTATTTATCGATAACCTCCAGTGGGTCGATCCCATTGCGCAGGGATTTGCTCATTTTGCGCCCCAAGGCATCCAGGATCAAACCGTGGATGAACACTTCATGGAAGGGTACATCCTTCATGAATTCAAGCCCCATAAAGATCATCCGGGCCACCCAAAAGAAGATGATATCCCTTCCTGTGACAAGTACAGAGGTAGGATAATAAAAATCCAGTTCTTTTGTTTTTTCCGGCCAACCCATAGTGGAAAAGGGCCACAAAGCGGAACTGAACCATGTATCCAGCACATCCGGGTCCTGTTCTAATTTGTCACTGCCGCATTTGGTGCACTGCTGGGGCTCATCTACCGCACAGATCATCTCGCCACAATCCCTGCAGTACCAGACTGGAATGCGGTGCCCCCACCACAGCTGCCGGGAGATGCACCAGTCCCTGATGTTTTCCAGCCAATTGAGGTAGATCTTTGTAAATCGCTCAGGCACAAAACGGATGCGCCCATCTTTCACCACTTGCATAGCCGGTTCTGCCAGAGGTTTCATTCGTACAAACCACTGTTCTGATACCAGAGGCTCAATGGTTGTGTTACAGCGGTAGCAGTGTCCCACAGCATGGGAATGATCCTCCACTTTCACCAAAAGGCCGAGTTTCGATAGATCCTCCACCACTTGAGACCTTGCCTCTTCTCTCGTCATGCCTGCATACTTACCTGCCTCTTCGGTTAAAACCCCATCCTTCCCGATCACGAAAATCTCCGGCAAGTTATGACGAAGTCCCATTTCAAAGTCAGCGGGGTCATGGGCAGGTGTGATCTTAACAGCACCGGTCCCAAAAGAGGGATCAACCGCCTCATCAGCCACAACCGGTATCTCCCGGTTCATCAGGGGAAGTATTACCTTTTTGCCGATCAAGTGTTTGTAACGCTCGTCATCAGGGTGAACAGCAACACCGGTATCCCCCATCATGGTTTCCGGCCGGGTTGTAGCTACTGTTATACCGTCGCCTCCATCAGCGGCGGGATAATTCACATAATATAACTTGGATTCCTCATCCTGGTGTTCTACTTCAATATCGGAAATGGTGGTCTGGCATTTAGGGCACCAGTTGATGATATATTTACCCTTATAGATCAGCCCCTTTTCATAGAGCCGTTTAAAAACCTCCCGCACAGCGCGGGAACATCCTTCATCCATAGTAAAGCGCTCCCGCTCCCAGTCACAGGAGGCCCCCAATCTCTTCAGCTGTTTTATGATCTCCCCACCATATTGTTCCTTCCAGGCCCAGACCCTCTCTAAAAACTTTTCCCTGCCCAGGTCATATTTGCTCAGGCCTTCCTTGGCCAACTGTTCCTCCACCCGAGCCTGGGTAGCAATACCTGCATGATCTGTTCCCGGCATCCACAGGGTATTGAAACCCTGCATCCTTCGCCAGCGTATCAGCACATCCTGTATGGTGTTGTTCAGGGCGTGTCCCAAGTGCAGATTACCTGTTACATTGGGAGGGGGAATAACGATGCAAAAGGGCTCTCCACCCTTTTCAGGTTCAGTATGAAAGTAATTTTTCCGCATCCAGTAAGAGTACCACTTTTCCTCCACCTGATGCGGGTCATAGGTTTTTGGTATTAAACTGCCGTCAGCCATTTTTCCTCCCTCTATCGTTATAAAATCCGCTCTCATCCAATTCTTTTTTCAATTGTACGGTTTTATTGCAGCATTTGTCAACCAGAGTAGTGGTTGGTGGTTGGTGGTTAGTCGTTAGTCGTTAGTCGTTGGTTGTGTTCAGTGTTCAGTCAGGACATGGGTAACAAAAATGGTTCAA
>JAAYWP010000088.1 GCA_012516535.1 Syntrophomonadaceae bacterium
AATAAGTAGAGAAGAACCACGATCAGAACAAGTATTAACAGAAGAAACAGCAGTTTCCCATACCCATCCCAGGCAAAGCCCTGCAAAAAATCGAACATCAGAGGCTGATTGAGCAGTGGGATGTTTGGCCTGCCGCTCATTACCTTGAGGTTGATGGAATAAAGCCCAAGCATCATCAGTATTCCTGAAAGCAGGGGCTGAATCTTCAGCTTTGTGGTCAGCAGTGCGGTCACCATACCGGCTACACAGCCTGCCAAAAAGGCCATAGCCAGCCCGGTGAAGGGCTGGCTGAGGCCGACTAGTACGGCTGACACAGCGGCACCCAATGTGAAACTGCCGTCCACTGTAAGATCGGGTATATTAAGGGTTCTGAATGAAATGAAAACACCGAGCGCCATGATGGCGTAGATGATACCGAGCTCCAAAGAGCCCTGTAACGTTGCCCAAGAAATCAGCTGCATAATCGGTTTCTCCTCATTCATCTGTTATTTTTTAGTTAGTCAAATTGAAGCACAAGGGACAGAGGTCTTGCCCTATTTTTCGGTCCTTATTAACCACAAAACATTAATCAAGACCCTTTTAATCCGTCTTAGTCCGCTCTATCATTAACCTACTTGCCGAAAATCTCCTTGGCTTCTCGGACAACATCCTCAGGAAAAGCAATCCCTATGGCAGCAGCGGTTTCTTGATTAAGGTAAATCTCCACCGCATCCATGGTTTTAACAGGCATCTCAGCCGGATTGCTGCCCTTTAATATTTCCACTGCCATTTTGGCTGTTTCCTGGCCCAAAACCACATAGTTGACACCATAGGTGGCCAGCCCGCCGTCTTTCACCATAGAATCAGCGCCAACATAGATCGGTTTTTTGGCGGCTTTCACCACCCGAGCAACAACCGGCATCGCTGAGGCAACAGTATTGTCGATCGGTGAAAACAGGATATCAGCCTTTTCCACCAGGGTCTGAGTCGCCTGCTGCACCTCAGAAGTGTTGGTGACTGTGGCCTCAACCACGGTCATGCCGTTCCTCTTGGCGTATTCCTTCAGATTGTTGATGACCGAAACCGAATTGGCTTCTCCTGAATTGTAAAGGGCACCGATGGTTTTGAAACCAGGGGTAATGCGTTGGGCGAGCTCCATGATCTGCTCTGCGGAAACCGCGTCAGAAGTTCCTGTCACATTACCACCCGGCTTGTCAAGACTGGCAACAAGGCCTGCGCTCACAGGATCAGTACAGGCCGCAAACAGCACCGGTATCTCCTTTGTTTCACCTGCTGCCGCCTGCGCAGAAGGGGTGGCAATAGCAACAATTAGATCGTAGTTATTGTTGACAAACTTCTGGCAAATAGACTTCAGATTAGTCTGATCGCCTTGCGCATTCTGGTAGTCGATTTTGATGTTTTCACCGTCTTGATAGCCTTCTTTTGCCAGCTGATTGATGAATGATTCGCGGATGGTGTTAAGTGAGGGGTGTTCAATGATCTGGACGATACCAATGGTCTTGACGCTCTCGCCGGAGGACTGCTTATCATTGGCTGCAGTCCCATTGGGATCGCCATTAGCGCATGAGGTGAAAATCCCGACAAACAGGGTTAGGATTGCTCCCAGCAAAATAACCTTAAAAACCTTTCCCAACTCAACTGATCCTGACATTCTCATCTCCACTCTTCTCCTCTCATCTTATTTAGTTATAATCTATGCAATCAACACCTACCCTATGTAGGGACAGGTGGAATTGCTTGATTTAATGGGCTTAAGCCTTCGGCTCCTGGAGCGACCCTTAGTTAACCCCCTTCTTTAAAGCGGTTTGACTTACCTTATTTAACCGATTTGAAGTGATGGTAGCATAATAATCACAAGTCTGTCAATACCTTTAGGAAAGGGAAGCAAAGGGATGTCAGACTGTGTAAAACTACCTTATTAGAATTGCTTAACACTTCAATATGACTTATTTTTAGCCTGTTGGGCCATCTGCTGTGGTGTCTACTGGATCAAACGATATTCGCCATAATCGACGGTGACTTTGACTCAAAAGGGACAATCTCAAAAATTAGGCATGTGAAGTGTTTGTTTTACATCCCTTTTAGTGGAGATAGGATAATGTACCAACTCCCCTATCCTTAGAGCACGCATTTTTTGAAAGGAACAACTCTCTCAACAGACCTTCTGAACGAACAAAAATGAACCAACGATAGGCTAGTTCTTCTCGTTTGATATTTTTAGAGGGAACAAGGTACTTGTCCCACTGTCTTGCACAAGTCATGTTACGCCTAAAGTAAAGGCTTCAATTCTTTATAGGCATTGTCTATTACAGCAACCGAAAAATACGGTTTGATCTCTTTCACACGGTTAAGCAAATCCTTTTCCTCCAAAGGCTCTTCTTTGGCAACATAAATAATCGTGGATCGCAATTCAAGTTCCTTAGCATTTAGGCCACCAAATTTCTCAACCAGTTCATCTATTTGGGATGCATATCTGGTTAGAAACTCTTTCCCTCTATCTCTGAAATGCTCTGTTTTACCAGTTACTTTAATTTCATATCCCAACCCACGACTCCAGTCAATCTTGACCCCGTCCATTGAAGCCAAAAAGTTTAAATCATCCGCAAGAACCTCGCTATACGGTCCATAGTTGTATAATATAAAATCATAACCGCAAGGAACCTGATAAATC